>NZ_JAKRND010000029.1 GCF_022347285.1 Corynebacterium sp. ACRPH | reverse complement strand
TCGCGACCGCGTCACGCTTGAACTGATCCGAATAAACCTTCCTAGGCATGGAGGTAGATTACCTTTCCCCGACCCAACACGGCCGGAATCAGAGGTGTCTACCAAACAGGGGTCAGGTCCGTGTCCACCATCATGCGCTGTGGTCACGCCGGTGTTGTTGGTGGTGTGGGATTACCTTTCTTTCCAACCCAACAGGGCCGGGCATCAGGTGTCTACCAAACAGGGGGCAGGCCCGATTGCTCACTACTATTCGCGTTCAAGCGGCGGGGCGGGAATGTCTAACGCCTGGCACCATTCGATAAGTAGGTCGGTGCCGGACTGACGTGGGTGGGTGTAAGTCGGTTCGTGTGCGTCTGGGCCGGCGTAGTACGTGGTGAGGAAATTGCGGATGTTCTCACTGCGAGTGGGGTAGAGGCTGGTAAAGAAGCTGACGAACGCGTCCTTGTCAGATACTGGCAGTTCTTCCGCAGGCACGTCGTAGACGTGGGAGGGGCTGGCGCCGAAGAAGTATTCAGATTTGGTTCCATCCGCGGATTTGGTGGTGATGAAGGCGAGGAACGTTTCCGCGATGCTAAACATCCACTTGTCCGCGGGGCCAATTCCAGGGTCGCCGAGGCGCCATTCGTTATCGACGAACTCCCAGCCAGCGAAGTATGCCATGGTTCGGTCATCCTCTCGTAATTCTTGTGGTATCACACGTGGGAAGGGTGGCTAACTTCCCTCGGCGCTGGGCGTATTTCCGCGGCCCAGCAGGACATAGTCTGTGCTAATTCAATTTACCGACCGCAACGCTGACTTCAAGTTTTAATTATGTTTCGGAATGCGTGCCACTCATGACAAATCTCTATAACATGCCCGAGGGTCGTCACTTCTAGAACGATTCCGGGAGTAGCCCGACGTCGTCGTAGATCTGGGTGATTCCTGGTCGGACTCGGTCTAGTTGGTTGGTGGGGTGGAGTTCGTAGAGGAATCGGCTGCCGCGGGGCCAGCGGTCTTTGATCCAGTAGGACGATTCTTTTTCTCGTTTGAGGATGCTCAGAAGTGTCAGTGCGGCGATGTGGATGTTCCGGTCGCAGCTGTGCTTTGCGGCGTTGGCGGCATCGGAAAGCTGTACTTCGTGGCGTTGCCAGTCGGGGAGGATGAAGGGGGATAGTTCTTCTGCGTAGGTCACTGAATCCATGTTGACGCCGGGGAATGCGACGTCTTTGAGCGTGGCGCCGCTGATGTCGGTGTCGAGGAGTTGTTGTTCGCCTTTGGTTTGGGCGATGACGCAGTTTTTGATTGTTCCAGTGATGGTGGTGTTGGTGATAAGGGGTGCGTCGTTGGGTTCGGGGACGCCGATGTCGGCGATGGTGAGGTTTAGCAACCTTGAGTCGGCGATGCGTTTTGCTCCGGCTAGCCATTGGTTGGTGCCGGTGCAGGAGTCGATCGTGGAGTGCAGGATTGTGCATTTGCCGAAGATGCTCTGGATGTTTGAGGCCATGTCGCAGTTAGCAAAATGGCAGTCTGTCAGCGTCGAGCGGAAGAAGTGGAGACCGGGCAGGTGGCCGGCGTGGCACACGACGTCGTCGATCGCGATGTTGTCAGCGGCCCATTGCTCGATGTGTGCGTGAGATAGGTCGATGTGGGCTGCTGAGTTACGTCGTCGGAGAAGGCGCTCGTCGACTGAAGCAGTCCGCCATTGGAAGCCACGGTAGTCTTGCCGTGCCTCGTGGAGCCCGAATGGTGAAGGCTCAAGAAGTGCATTTTGTTCAGAACTGACGCCGTTCCAGCGCTTAACCAATTCCAATGTCATCGTTACTTGACCCTTCCTCGAAATCCATGAATCCACTTTAACCATCGCTCTGGTAGGTCGCCTTATGCATAGACTCCGGTACTCCCTCGACGGAACCATACTTGCGATAGTGATTGGCCCACGCCTTCTCTGTGGTCATATCCATCCACATTTGGGTTCCTGAATCTGGGAACGTATAGATGACATCCGCACCGGCTTCACCTTGGTGTGCAACCGAAACTTCCAATTTGGTTAGGATTTTGTCGTTCTCAATCCGCTGCTTTTGAAGTGTCCGAGGTTTTGTTCCGTTTGAGTAGATGGGAAAACCTGGAATATGCCAAGACAATTTGACCAGGATGCGAAGGATCGTGTGGCCCGTCTTGTCGAGGACCGTATCTTGGCGGAAAACATGTCGATGCACGCCGTGTGCCAGGCACTCGACCCAAAACATCGGAAATGATCCGGTTCATCGATGAATACCGGAATCGTTTCTCTGTCGAGTTTATCTGTAAGACGTTGAAGAATAACCGAGCTGGTGGGTTCATCACCTCGCGTGGTCATCGCCAGTCCAAGGCCCGAACAAGCTGTGGGTGGCTGACATTACGTATGTGCGCACGAAGAAAAGCTTTGTGTACGCCGCCTTTGTCACCGACGTTTACTCCCGACGGATCGTTGGGTGGGCGCTATCGGATTCTATGCGCACCGTAGCGTTGCCGCTGCAAGCTCTCAACCAGGCGATCGTGTGTGCTGAGGAAACAACAGGTCTCATTCATCATTCGGATCACGGCTCGCAGTACGTCAGCGTTGTCTACAACGGGCGTCTTGCCCAGCACGAGATTGCCGCTTCCACCGGAACTGTCGGGGATTCTTATGACAATGCTCTGGCTGAAAACGTTAACGGCTCCTACAAGAACGAGCTGATCCATACTCGTAGGTGGAATGACGTTGTCGAGGTGGAAATCGAGTTTTGGGAGCAGCACCCGCTGCAAGCAATAATAGAAATCAAGGCAAGTGCCTTGGAACAAAACTCGGGGCACTTCATCATGTGGTGCTGGTGGCGGATCGTCATCACGATCGGAATGGTTGGTTGTATTAGCCTGGCCACCATCTGACGGAGTTGGCGAAGTCCAATAGGGTGACTGTAGTTAAGGTGGGGGCATCGGCGGAGGATTTGCCTCAGGATACGGTGGTTCTACCTAGTGTTGATGCGCATTCCACGAGCCGTTCGAGGATTGTTCTTCCTACAAATCCTGAGGATGTTTCGATGTACCACCGGCTGTTGACAAGGGTCTTTGGCGGTTAAGGCTTTGTAGCTAGGGTGTTCAGTTTTTCGATAATAGACGTATCGTCTTCAAATACTCCCCAGCAGTAGACGTAGTTGAATAAATCGTTGGAATTGAGGGGGCTTAAATCCAAATAACTCGCCATCTCGGTTGCTATTCCCGCTAATTCAAGGCGATCTAGTAGCGCATCTGATTCATTAGTGAGCTCTTCAGAATTCGATTTGTGGTCTATACGGTCTCGTTCTTGAATCGCAATTTCACTGATGCTTTCCAAATTGTCACTATTGAATTTTTGCGTAAATTCCTGTGAATAGAGATCAGAATAGCGATCTACGAACGTTTTCGCATTCGAGTAAAGAAACGTTCGGACTTCAGTTTGTGTGCAAGTTTGAAGAATTTTTTCAATTAGGTGATCAAACTTGTGGTGTAGGTTATTGAATGTCATTTTTCTACTTCTCTATTTGAACGGGGTCGGCGAAGAAACAATCCTATCGACAGCATTCTCAGTGAAGACAGTCTCTTGGCAAGATTGACAAACAAGTCTCGAGGCAGCGATGCGTTGATTCTTTGAAGCTCCAATTCTATCTAGAGCCTGTGGCGGGTTTACCTCGGCATGCTGACGGACAGAACCTTCCACCGTAGCTGGAGTGAGATTTGCAAATTCTTGATTTTCTAATGCTTGCCGAACCTCAGGTCTGAAATATGGAGTGCCGTCAGCTCTAGTACGTTCGCTTGAAGCTACTACACTGTGCACTCGACCTGCACTGTCTTCGCCTTGTCCGATCGCGAGTGTGACTCTTCCCTGAGCGTTTGAAGACATCGTCTCGTGAAGTTGATTGACTTGATGTTGTAGCGGGTCATCTGAATTCTTGAGACCATGCGCCATTAACTCTCGGACGTCTACCCAGAATGCTGCGTGGTCGACGTAGCCTTGGGCTGATGCTAGGCGTGGGGCGAGTCCGAGTGGGTCTTGGGCGTTGTAGGCGCCAAGGGTGGGGTTGTAGTAGCGGAAGCGGTTGTAGGCCCACCCGGATTCCGCATCCTCATATTGGCCAGCAAACAGCAGTGGGCTGGTGTGTGTTCCTGTCCAGGTGCGTGTGCCGTAGAGGGTTTGTGTGGCTCGTCTTTCGATGGCGCCGGTGGTGGGGTTGATGGTTTCTTTGGCTACGCGTCGGCTGAGACCATCATAGGTGTAGCGGTAGCCCACATTAGGTTCGTCGGAGGAGGCAAATCCGATGGGTTGTTCGCCGCTGGCGTAGTAGAAGTGGTGGACGTGGGGTGCTAACTATTTTTTGCAGTCGACGCCCAGTGCATCCTTCATGAGGAGCATCTTCACACTTGAGGCTATCTCATTGAAGTGGGCTTGCTTTCAGGGTTTGTTGGGGTGTCTGCGGTAATGCCCGAGTGACGTGTTTTGTCCTCGGGCTTTGATTTAGGAGATTGTTGTGGCCGGCAGTTGGTTAGTGGGTGAGTGTGCTGCCGTCGGGGAAGTGGATGGTGGTGGTGTCACTGACATCAACAAAGGCTAGGCCTAGTTGGGTGGCGATGGTGTGTGCTGTGGTGTGGCCTTCTTCGGCATCGTCCCAGTCGAAGGCGGTGTAGAGGAAGTCGTCGCCGATGGTGTATTCGGTGGTGGGTTCTTCTGCTTCGTCGTCTTCGAAGTCAATGTCGCTGTTGATGTCGGGGAAGTGTGCTGCTAGTTGGGTGTAGCAGTTGGTGATGGCTGGGGTGGAGCCGGTGGTGGTGGAGTAGTTGCGTGGTTGGTCCCATTGGGTGGCTTTGTTGTACCAGTCCATGAATTCTTGATGGGTGGTGGTTGGGACGGTGGTGGGATCGATGATGAGGATGTCGTAGCTCATGGGTTAGGAGTTGTTTCTGTGGGTGTTGATGTAGTTGGCTAGTTGTTCGGTGACGTTGCGGACGTCTTCGTCTGTGGTGGGTTTGTTGGGCATGTCGGCAATGTTTTGGGGGTTGATGACTTTTCGCCAGTCGGTGGTGTCCAGCATGTGTTGTGCTTTGTCCCATTCCTTGAAGTACAGGAGGATAAGCATCTCTGAGAAGCGGAAATTACTTACTTGCCAGTACTGTCCTGTTTCTATGTTGTGGCGGAAGTCAGGCTCGTCAGTGAGTTCAGCTTCAATTTTGGGCAGGGCTGCGCCGAATTGCTTAAAGAATGCCTCCCAATTGGGGCCGGATCCGGATGGTTCGAAAGGCTCATAACCATGGCTATACGCGTCAGTGAATCGTGAAGGTTTTAGTGCGCTTCCCTTCCTCTTTCCAACGGGTTTGCCCATTTTTGAGTTGGGTAGATGAAGGGATGAATGTAGCTTTGCGAGTTGGGGAAAGCGTGCTGTGTAGATGAACCCGGTGTTGTAGAGGCCTGAGGATAGTTTTATGGGGTCGCCGCTAATATTGATTTCCAAGTGGGGTTTGAGTCGTTTGCTCCATGTTGGTTCCTTGGATTTTTCCCTGGTGTAGCCTCTGTCGGCGAACCATGCGTCGGCGTCAGTAAAGAGTTTCGGTGCTGCCATATTTAGTGTTCCTTTTCTATGCGATCCTGTCGAGAAGATTACCCAGCTTAGCCACATCGCTAGGGTTGTCCATATAGAAGGTATGGAATTGGCCCTGCAACAAGTTTCCAGGGTCTTCTCCGAGACCGTCTACCTTTCGTTGAGCTGCTGAGCGCATTTCGACGGCTCCTCCGTCCTTGGCTAGTTCGTTTTGGACAAGCTGTTGACCCTCTGTGAGCTTAGCATTGCCACTCTTGATTTCAACGAAGTGGAATTGCTCTTTGTTGCCCCTGATAATGAAGTCAGCGCGGCTATTCTTCCACTCTCCTTCTCCAAGATTTACGCGGGTGGTGACCTGCTTCGCCCAGTTTTCTTCACCCATTTTTTCACGGATGATTGATTCCGCGTTTGCCTCGAATTTTTCTCCGGCGGCCTTGTTCGCGGAAATATGCGACATTAAGCCGAAGATGTCGACCCAGAATGCTGCGTGGTCGACGTAGCCTTGTGCTGAGGCTAGTCGTGGTGCGAGTCCGAGTGGGTCTTGGGCGTTGTAGGCACCCAGGGTGGGGTTGTAGTAGCGGAACCGGTTGTACGCCCACCCGGATTCCGCATCCTCGTATTGTCCTGCGAATAGTAGTGGGCTGGTGCACCGACCCGTCCACGTGCGTTTGCCGTAGAGGGTTTGGGTGGTGTGTCCCTCGACGACACCGGTGGTGGTGTTGATCAGTTCCTGAGGTGCACCGGCTAGGTCGCACACCAGGGCGTAGAACGTCGCATCAACCCGGGCCTGCGACCAACCAGCCGCAGGGTTCACCGGAGTGCCGTTGGTGCCACCGGTGCCACTGGTGCCATTGGTTAGTGCGATCTGGCCGTGTGTCTCACCAGTGGCAGGGTCAGTAGTCCACACAAAACCTTCACCCACACGTGCCGGATCGGTGTCGATGGTGGTGGTGACAGCGGCTAGTTGGTTACCGGTGTGGGTGAACACGTCACGGTGTGTGACTTCTCCGGTGGTGGTGTTGATGGTGTCTTTGGCTACGCGTCGGCCGAGACCATCGTAGCTGTAGCGGTAGCCAACACCGGGAGCATCACTTGAGGTAAATCCGATGGGTTGTTCACCGGTGGCGTAGAAGAAGTGATGCACCAACGGCTTTTTACCCAGGCGTTTGGTTACCGTGCGGGTGATACGGCCTGCAGCGTCGTAGGTGTAGGTAGTCCGGCCGACTTTGACCGGCAGTGTGTTGTGGTAGTCGATGACCCCGTCAGCAGTAGAGGCCAGGACTCCTGCTGGGGTGAAGGAGTAGTTCTCCTGGGCGGACACCCCGGTGGCACTGCCCGATGGTGCTGGAGTGCCTGCTCGTGCAGGAATGTGTGTCGTGGTCTGTGGTGGGGTGGTGCCCTGGTTACTGGGGTTACTGGGGTTGGTGTGGGGTGTGCGTGTCGCACTGGTCGCGCGGCCGATAGCGTCGACGGTGAAGCTGGTGGTACCACGCAGTTGGTCGGTGATGGCAGTGAGGGTGGAGTCGGCTTGCCAGGTGAAGTCACGACCAGCAACAGGGGCTAGCCCGCCAGGCGTTGCCGAATCCAACAGGTTGGTGTGGTCACCGGTGATACGCCCACGGGGGTCGATGTCAATGGTGCGTACCAGGTTGTCGATAGCGGTGGTGGCGCGGTGGCCGCGGGTGTTGGTGGTGTAGGTCAGCTCGGCAAGCAGGCGGCCTGTGTGGGCGTCATCGGTAGGCAAGCGCAGGGCTGAACCGTCGGTGGTGGGGGTGGTGTGTTGGGTGATGGTGCTGCTGGTGATCTCACCAGCGGCATTGCGTCCATACCCGGTGGTGATGGTGTGGTCGGTGGGTAGGGTGAGGTGTTCGCCGGTGACCATGCCCGTGGGGGAGAGCTCGAGCGTGTGGCGGGTTTCTTCGCCACTGGCCAGGCGGGTGGTCTCACCAATGGCTCGGCCATAGGTATCGCGGGTGTAGGTGATGGTGGCAGCCGGGTTGGTGATGCTAGTCAGGCGGCCGAAGGGATCGTAGTCAAACAGTGTGGTACCGGAGGCATCATCAATGCTGGTGGTCAGTCCCAACTGGTTACGAGTGGTGGTCGTTGTGCCTGCTGGGGTGGTCACATTGGTGATGAGCCCGTCGGGGCTGGTGGTGTTGGTGGTGACGATACCGTTGTAGTCGGTTTGTTGGGTGATGTCCCCGTCGAGGTTGTAGGTGTAGGTCCAGGTGTGGCCGTCGGCGTTGGTGATGGCCACGGGTTGCATTTGGGTGTTGTAGGTGATGGTGGTGG
>NZ_JAKRND010000028.1 GCF_022347285.1 Corynebacterium sp. ACRPH | reverse complement strand
CCACCAACTATTCGGCCCCACCATCGCCCACCGCCACCTCTCCGCCGCCGGCGCCGACGCACCCGAGCGCCCCGACGACTTCACCGACACCTTCGACATCAACGTCTATAAGGTAGGCGAGGGTCTTTTTGACGCCACCACGTACCCAGCCCACCCCATCGGCCCATTCACCCTCTACGCCGCCACCGCCGTACACCCCACAGAGGCCTACCTGCTGCGCGTGGAAGACAACGCAGGCAACTCCCTGGTGTACTCCGGGGATACTGCCTGGACCGACAACCTGGCCCACATCGCAGCGGGAGCGGACGTATTCATCTGTGAAGCCACCTGGGGTGAAAATGCAGAAGGCCAGCCCAGCGGTATGCATATCTCCGGCGAAGACGCAGGCCGTGCAGCACAGGCAGCAGGCGTGGGCAAGCTCGTGCTCACACACATCCCGCCGTGGGGCGACGCAGACGCAGCGGTCCGCGGCGCGGCCCGCCACTACGGCGGCGAGATCCTCGTCGCCCGCCCGGGCATGCGCCTAACCGTCGGCTAGGCACCCAAGCACCGGCGAACCGAATGCGCAACCGTCGGCGGGTAGCCTGTCCGCGGCGGCTAGTAAACTTAAGCCCCATGACGGAAACTAACGTAGAAAACACCTCCAACGCAGGCGGCAACTTCACCCGCGCCGACGGGCGTGCTACCAACGATCTGCGCCCGGTGCGCATCACCCGCGGATTCACCAGCAACCCCGCAGGCAGCGTGCTGGTGGAGTTCGGCAACACCCGAGTCATGTGCACCGCCAGCGTGGAAGAAGGCGTGCCGCGCTTCAAGAAGGATTCCGGCGAAGGCTGGCTGACCGCCGAGTACGCGATGCTGCCGGCCTCTACCCACGAGCGCATGCCACGTGAATCCATGAAGGGCAAGGTCAAGGGCCGCACCCAGGAGATCTCCCGCCTCGTCGGCCGCGCGCTGCGCGCCGCCGTGGACCTGAAGGAACTGGGGGAGAACACCGTCAATATCGACTGCGACGTTCTGCAGGCCGACGGCGGCACCCGCACCGCAGCCATCACCGGCGCCTACGTGGCCCTGGCTGATGCGCTAGCCGTGCTGCAAGCTAGGGGCGTCGTACCAGGGCAACCGCTTCGCGCGCCCGTCGCCGCAGTATCCGTGGGCATCATCGACGGAGTGCCGTGCCTCGACCTGCCGTATGAAGAAGACTCGCGGGCGGACGTGGACATGAACGTGGCGATGACGGCCGAGGGTCGCTTTGTGGAAATCCAGGGAACCGGTGAAAACGCGGAGTTCACTCGCGAGGAACTGAACACCCTGCTGGATCTGGCCGAAGGCGGCCTACGTGAGCTCATTGAGGCGCAGCGGGCGGCGCTGGCGCAGGAACTCTAGAGGCCAGCGCTGGAACTTTAAGGCAGCAGAAGCAAACGCGACAAGAGAAGGGGAGTGGCACCGTGCGGGTACTGGTGGCCTCAAGGAACAAGAAGAAGCTGGCGGAGCTGAATCGCATGCTGGAGGCGGCGAACGTGACCGGCATCGAGCTCGTCGGGTTGGGGGACGTGCCGGAATACCCGGAGACCCCGGAGACCGGCGCGACGTTCGTGGATAACGCGCGGATTAAGACCAACGATGGCGTGCGCCGCACCGGCCTGCCGACGATCGCTGACGATTCCGGGCTGGCCGTCGACGCGCTGAATGGCATGCCAGGTGTGCTGAGCGCCCGGTGGTCCGGCGGCCACGGCGACGACAAGGCCAACAACGACCTGTTGCTGGCGCAGATGGGTGACGTGCCGGACGAGCGACGCGGGGCGCACTTCGTATCCTCCTGCGTGCTGCAACTGCCCGCCGAAGTCGCGGCAGAGCGCGGCATGGAGGCCGAGTACGCAGTGGAAGGGCGCTGGAACGGCCGAGTACTGCGCGCCGAGCAGGGCGAGGACGGCTTCGGCTACGACCCGCTGTTCGCCCCCGACGAGCTACCGGAAGGCCAGGAAGAAGAGTTGGCGGGCAAGTCCGCAGGCGAGCTGACGGCGGAGCAGAAGGATGCCGTCTCCCACCGTGGCAAAGCTCTACGCCAGCTAGTGGAGATCTTGGCGCAACTAGCGGATTAATGTGGCAGGGCTGGCGCCCAGCACGCCTGCCTCTAAGCACGGCGCCTAGCGCGCCGCCCCGTATCCGTGTCAGCACGCCGCAGAGTTAGGCGCCGGTCGCGTGCAACCCACGTATGATAGGGCAAGGTACAAGCCCGAACAGGTAATCCGCAGAACAACAAACCAGCGAAAGGATTCCCCGCGTGACCGCCCCCGGCACAGACAGCGACCAGGCCACTTTTAACCCCACAAGCCCCAGCGGCATCGTGGCCGGGTCGCAGGCCGACCTCAGCTGGATGGAAGACGTGTACAAGTTCTTTCACCAGCACCCCGAACTCTCGGGAGCGGAGGAAGTCACCGCGCAGCGGATCGCCAAGGAGCTGGAGAACTTCCCGGACTGGGAAGTCACCACAAACATCGGCGGCTATGGCATCACCGCCGTGTTGGAAAACGGCGACGGGCCGACAGTGCTGATGCGCGCCGACTTCGACGGCCTGCCCGTCGCGGAGAAAACCGGCGTGGACTACGCCTCTACGTACTCTCAACTCAACGCATCCGGCGAGCGCGTGGCAACGATGCATGCCTGCGGCCACGACCAGCACACCACCAGCCTGCTGGGAGCCATGCGAATCCTGACGGAAGAACGGACCCGCTGGTCCGGCACGGTGGTGGCACTGTTCCAGCCGGCCGAAGAGGCGTCCATCGGCGCGCACAAGATGGTCTCCGACGGTTTGGGCGGCATCATCCCCCGACCCGACGTCTGCCTGGCGCAACACATCGTCGCCGGCCCGGCGGGCCAGGTGTACTCCGCACCCGGCCCTGTGATGACGTCCTCCACCACCATCGAAATCACCCTCCACGGCCGCGGCGCCCACGCCTCCATGCCGCACCGTTCCGTAGACCCGGTGGTGCTGGCGGCCTCGACGGTGATGAAGCTGCAGACGATCGTCTCCCGCGAAGTCCCGCCGAATAAGTTCGCCGTGATTACCGTTGCCTCGGTGGAGGCCGGCAAGGCGAACAACGTGATCCCCGACTCCGCGAAGATCTCCCTATCCTGCCGCTTCTACGACGAAGAGCTGCGCCAGAAGTGCGTGGATGCCATCAAGCGCGTGGTGCGCGCCGAGGCACTGGCCGCGGGTGCCGACCGCGAGCCGGACTTCAAGTTCGTCGGTTTGCTTGGCGCAACCGACAACGCCCCCGAGGTCTACGACGTTGTCCGCCCCCACTTCGATCACACCTTCGGCGAGGATTCCCTAGAAATGGAGCCCTGGACCGCCTCCGAGGACTTCTCCGTGATCCCAAAGTCCTTCGGCTGCCCCTACATGCTTTGGACCATCGGCATCACCCCGCGCCGCCAGTGGCAGCGCGCCGAGTCCGCCGGGCGGTTGGACATCGACATCCCCACCAACCACAACCCGGGCTTCCTGCCGGATCTATCAACCCTGCAGGTCTCCACGCGCGCGGCGGCTGTTGCGATCCTGGCCTGCCTGCAATCCGAGTGGGAGAAGCCGGAGGCTGAGCCGCACGCGATGGGCGCGCCCGTGCCTACCGATGAGGAGATCGATGCAGTCGCAGTGGAAACCTCGCTGGTCGAGTAGCTGCGCCGCTGCGCTCAGCGTTCGGCGCCGCGCTGCCCCAACGCTGCCGCGTCGCAGCGCCAGCGCGCGCCATTAGTCCAGCTGGAAGGCGGCCTTAACCTCGTCGCGGCGCCTCTTCTCCACAATGAAGCTCAAGAAAGGCACCACGCCAGCCAGCATCGTGGTGACCCACTTCGATGGCTCCCAACGCGCCTTCGTACCCAGGTCCAGGCAGGAAATCACGTACACCATAAACACCAAGCCGTGCGCCGGGCCGATGTAGCTAAACCACTCCGGCGCGTTCTCGCTGCCCAGGATCAGATACTTAACAATCATCTCCACCAGCAGAATCAGCAGCCAAATACCCGTAACCACTGCCGCCACGGAGTAAAACCTCAGCGACTTCGCCACGCGCGCCTGGCGCTCCGGGTGAATAGCAGGGGTCTGCTCGTTGGTCATTGCTTAGTGCCCTTTCTGGTCGTTGTTCTTGCGCTCGTTATTTTTGGACGCCCTCATGCGCGCCCGCTTGCGCCTATCATCTACCCAAATATCCTCAGTCTCTTCGGCACGCTCTTCGGCCTGCAGGAAGTCTTCCGGCACCTCGGTGATCTCATCGGTCGGCAGGGTAGGGGCTGCTGGGGCTTCGTCTCCCAGTAGGCGCTCCTTTTCGTACTGGATGTACTTGCGGTATGCCACGACGAAGAAGATGCCGAAGATCGGCCACTGGATGGCATAACCCAGGTTCTGGAAGCTGCCGCCGTTGGACTGCCAACGATCCCACTGCCACCACGCCAGCAGGAGGGTGGCGATGACCGCCAGGATGAGGAAGATGATTTGGATGATGCGAACGCGCAGCGGAAACGGGTGGGCAGGTGCCTTACCGTCATTGTCTGAGTGTTCGTTCACACTGCAACATTCTACCTGTACTGCCTGTTCCACCTAATTTCTTTTCACGCCGGATCGCTTGCTAGCATGAAGGGGGAAACGCGGTTGTCCGCGTTCTTTTTGCGCCTGTGGCGGAATTGGCAGACGCGCTGGATTTAGGTTCCAGTGTCTTATGACGTGGGAGTTCAAGTCTCCCCAGGCGCACAAATTTTTTCAGCCCCGCAGCACAGCCCGCCTGTGTCGCGGGGCTGTGTGTTAGTTGCAAGGCTGTGCTGGGGCGCGCGTGCATACGCACGCGCGGGCGCTACAGCTCCTTGGCGATGCGCGCGACGTGGCCAGTGGCCTTTACGTTGTACTTCGCCACGGCGATCTTGCCTTCCTCGTCAATGACGAACGTGGAGCGGATCACGCCCTGCACGACCTTCCCGTAGTTCTTCTTCTCCCCGAATGCGCCATAGCTCTCCATGACGGACTTGTCGGCGTCCGAAAGAAGGGGGAAGGTCAGTTCGTACTTATCGCGGAACTTCTCCAGAGCCTCCACCTTGTCGGGAGAGATACCGACCACGTCCACGCCCTGACCGTTGAGCTCGGTGAGGGAATCGCGGAAATCGCAGGCCTCGGTGGTGCAGCCGGGAGTATCGGCCTTGGGGTAGAAGTACACGATGACCTTGCGGCCCGCGTAGTCCGCCAGGCTCACGTTCTTGCCGGAATCGCTGGGCAGGCTGAACTCCGGTGCCTTGTCGCCGACCTCAAGTCGGATGGGCTGGTTTGCGGTGGTGTTGCTGTTATCAGTCATGCATTCCACCCTAGCGAAAGCGCCGGCACGCACGCGTGGGAGCGCCGACGCACCACAATGCACGCACATGCCCGGGTGTCAATACACCCTAGCGAAAGCGCCGGAGGGTGCGATCATTTACAATGTTCAGGTAGCACTTAAACGTTCGAATAAGGGAGAAACTTCCGTGGCCCGTAGCATCGATGCCATCCAGCGCGACATTGAACGCACCCGCAACCAGCTGGGACGGACGCTGGAGGAGCTGTCCGTCCGTGCGGATCCGAAGAACCTGGCGGATGACGCTCGCGGCCAGGCCGTGAACACCCTCAAGGAGCCGAAGGTGCAGATGGTCATCGGCGGCGTAGTCGCCGGTGTTGTCCTGCTGACCGCGTTGGCCGTTGGCTCTAAGCGCAAGGAAAAGAAGCAGATCAAGGAAATCCAGCGCCTGCTGGCTGCAACCCGCTAAGCGGGTAGCGTTGCCCGACTCAGACTCACTGCCTGGCGAAACCATACGCACCACCAGGCCGGGCGGGTTCCAACTACCCAGCCCCGCGAAGCTGGCAACGCTGGCTCTGCTGACCGTCCTTTCGATCGCCGCAGGTTTCGCCTGCGAAGCGGTGGGAGTGCCCGCCGCCTGGATCTTTTCCTTCCTGATCGTCTTCGGCGTCTACGCCATCTTCAGCGACCGCCAGGTCAGCCCGCCCAAGAAGGCGATGATCCCCTCCCAGGTGATCATCGCCCTTTTGTGTTCCTCGCCCCTGACCACCATCGACCTCGGCACGATTGTCTCCTATGCCGGGCCGACGGCCATGTCGCTGATCGTCACGCTGGCGGTCTGCCTGCTGGCCTCCTGGCTGCTGGTGCGCATCCACCGGGTTGGCCCGGCCACGTCGGTGCTGGCCACGCTCGCAGGCGGCGCCAGCGCGATGGTGATGCTCTCCCGGGAGCTCAACGCGGACACGCGCTTTGTCACCCTCACCCAGTACCTGCGCGTATCCATTATCGTCCTCACACTTCCCGGGCTGGTCACGCTGCTCGGCCGCTTCGAGGGCGACGAGGCAGATGCGGCTGAGGGGGCGTCAACAGGAAAAGAAAGCCTCCTCGACGGCCTGCAGACGAACTGGCAGGGCATAGTAGGCGCGGTGGTCGTGGGGCTGGCCGTGTGGGCGTTTACGCGGGCGACGGCGCGGTGGTTCAGCATCAGCTCTCCCTACCTGCTGCTGAGCATCGCGTTCGCCATGATCGGCGTGATGGTGTTCAATGTGCCGCACGAGTTCATCGCGCCGAACGGGTTGCTGGAGAAGCTGGCGTACGCGCTCGTCGGCGTGCAGGCCGGCGGCACCCTCACCAAGGGCGCACTGCGGCAATTCGTGAAGGCCCTGCCCGTGATCCTGGGCGTGATCGCCCTGATGATCGCCAGCTCTATCGGCACGGCCTTCGCCATCGCTGGCCTGTGGGACTTTAAGGTTCTGGACGCCTACCTCGCCACCGTGCCGGGCGGCATCTACGCAGTTCTCGCATTTGCGCACGACGCTGGCAGCCAGCCGATCGTCACGGTCATTCAAGTGATGCGCATGATCGCCATGCTGGTGGTGGGAGCTTACGCGCCGCAGATCATCCGGTGGGTGTTCGGCGCGGGTGCGGCCGACGGGCGGCCGGAGCCGCGCGAAACGCAGCGCTAGCAGGACGCGCTAGGGGGGAGCTGGCGTTAGGGTGTGCTGCGGTCCGCGCACATCGGGGAGCGCCAGGAGAGCGGGCCTGATGGCCTAGTGGTTAGCGCTGGGCGGGGGAGAGTGAGGCGGCGTCCGCAAGAATCTTCATCGACCGCAGTGACTCAGCCGTCGACGGCGACTGCAGAGAGACCATGAGCTCGTCGGCTTGAGCGTGCGCACGGAACTCTTCGAGGTAACGGCGGACAACATCGCCCGTGCCGACGGCGGAGTAGCGCAGCATATCCAGGATCTGCTGGCCGGCGGGGGAATCGATGAGCATGTCCAGCTCCTCCTCCGTCAGGCTGCGGCCGCGGCCGGCCATGACGCGCACGCGGGTGCGGCAGACTTGACGGAACTGCTCCTCGGCTTCCTCCTGCGTGTCGGCGGCGGTGACGTTGACCGCGGCGATGACGTAGGGCTCCGAGTGGGCTTCCGAGGGCTGGTAGTTATCGCGGTACACCTGCACCGCCTGCGTGAGGGCAGCGGGCGCGAAGTGGCTGGCGAAGCTATACGGCAGGCCCAGGTGCGCGGCCAGCTGCGCGCCGAACAGAGAGGAGCCGAGGATGTACAGAGGCACCCTCGTGCCCATGCCCGGCACGGCCTCCACGCCGGGGATCTTCGACGGGCCGTTGAGGTAGCCGTAGAGCTCGGCGACATCCTGCGGGAACGTCTCCGCAGCGGAAGGCTCGCGGCGCAGGGCGCGCAGGGTCATCTGGTCGGTGCCGGGGGCGCGGCCGAGGCCCAGGTCAATGCGGCCCGGGTGTAGCTCCGCGAGGGTGCCGAACTGCTCGGCGATGACCAGCGGGGCGTGGTTCGGGAGCATGACGCCACCCGCGCCCAGGTTGATAGTGGAAGTCTTCGCCGCAATGTGAGCGATGAGGACCGCGGGGGCGGAGCTGGCGATGGACTTCATGTTGTGGTGCTCGGAGTACCAGATGCGCTCGAATCCGAGCCTTTCGGCCTGCTGGGCCCACTGGACGGAGCGGTCGAAGGCGTCCGCCGGGCGTTCGCCCTTGAAGACGGTGGCGAAGTCGAGGAGGCTCAGCGGGGTGAGGGAGTTTGCGTTTGCCGAGGTTTCCTCGTTCGCTGGGGTGTTGTCGTCCACCGGGGTGTTTCCGTTCGCCGTCGTGTCCGTCATGGTGGGGTTGATGCCTCCTGGTTGGGGTTTGCGGGCCTGCACTGCTTTCGGCGCTGAGTGACTTATGTTGTCGGTGCGCTTGCGTTCTTAACTAACGATAGCCGCTCTGTCAGGGCGGATATTCCCGCTGGAGGAGGAGCGCATGTTTCGGTTGGGTGGGGAGGAGCGGCGCGAGCGGGTCGATTCCGGCGGAAACTACCCCGCAGAGGCCGACGACCGCCTGGCGCAAGAGGGCAAATGTCCCAAATCTTCCACTCTACTTTTATAACCATTCTGTTTGTGCTGGTCAGGAGCTTTTGACAGAACCGTCAAATCGCCCGAAATCTCGAAAGTGGAAGATTTGGGACATTCGGCTCTTTAACCGTTTCCATAGCGGATACCGGGCAGGTGGCTTCACTTTGTACCCTTGCTGTTCCAAGAGCTTGATGGCAAGGTCCGGGTTCTTGCGGATCACGGTCTCCGCCTGTTTTGACAGGTATCGGTTTCTGCCTCGTGCTATGTGCTGTTGCCAACCGTCATGCGTCGGCGCATTGAATTCGTTGGCAAGAAGCTCAATCACATCTTCAAGGCAGACGCGAAAACGCTCATCTCCCATCGGATAATGAATATCTTGCTGTTGAGCCGCGGCATCATACCTTCCTGCTCTAGCAAGTAAGAGGCCAAGGGGGACTGAGTCGGAATGAAACTGGAAGTGGCTGGCAGGCTTGTTACGAGAATTTCTGTCGTACTCGAAGCGAACTACCGGGCGATACTTTTGGCCAGACTGGTACTGAACTTTGAAGGTGCTTGACTCTATCGCCAGATGTTTCTTTGTTGAATTAGTGCATAGGCGAAATTCGCAGGCTAACTGCAGCTTTTTACTGTTTGAGCGGCCAATCTCAAGCTGCTTCGAACGTTTGAATACCGCCCTGAGTTTTTCCTCGTTGATCTCGAAAGTATTAGCCGTGATCTCCCCTACGAGGGTCACGTCGAGGAGAGTAGCGATTTCTTGCGCGAACTCCGTGGCTTGTTCCTCGAAAGTCGCGCGATCCAATGTGATTAGCCTTCAATCAGCCAAGTGAGGGACTCGTAGCGATCTAAAAGGTCAGCTTCTTTGACGTCAAGCGCATCTGCTGCGCGAAGGCGACGTAGGCCATCCACGCCGAGGGGACCCATCTGCTTCACAACCTTGGTACGTTCAGCACGCAGCTCGGCGCTGGTATGGGTGCGCGGAGTTAATGGCGTGGCCATGATCTCTCCAATCGTTGTGTGCGAACGGTGTATCTGAAGTATATAACGCAGAGGCGACAACAGGGCGCGACTGTTGAAGTCGATGAAGCGAAAGCAAAACCCTCGCCCGTTGGATAAGATTCCAAGCGAACGAGGGGTGAAGTGTGGGCTATCAGGGACTCGAACCCCGAACCCGCTGATTAAGAGTCAGCTGCTCTGCCAATTGAGCTAATAGCCCGCGTTATTCGAAGCGCTGCGCGCCTCGGCAACGTGGAAAACTTTATACCCAGGTGGCCTAACAATACAAATCGCCTGGTCAGAATGGGTAAATTGATGCGTGCTGAAGGTGCCATTTGCGGCTGCCCGACGCTTTTCCAAGCACGCCCCATCCCCAGTGGGTGCCCCGCGTGGACGTCCCGCAGGCGCGCCCCATGCCCAGTGGGCGCCCCGCGCGCGGCGCCTGGTAAGAGTCCCGCATCCGCTGCACGCATGCCCCGCGCAGTGGCGCCGCCGGGCGGCTCGCCGGAAACTCCACACCGTTTATAACGTTTACGCTACGAACTGCCGGAACGCGCCGAAATGACTAACGCTCCCCTGTAGCCAAGCGATATGGTTTAGGACAGTCACTTTTACACACCTTCCCCTTTCTTGGAGTTAGTCTTGCGCAACACCAAGGTTTTCGGAAAAACCTTTTCACGGACCACTGCGGCGTCCTTAAGCATCGCCCTAGCCGCCTTCACCGCATCGTGCACAATCGACCGCGACAGCGACGAACCGCAGATCAGCTCCAACGCCTCGACCGGTGAGAATGAGAAGAAGGAAGAAAACAAGCTGACCTCCAACGTGAAGGACGGTGACACCGAGGTCGACGTCACCGAGCACGTGCAGGTCAAGGGCGACAAGAAGATCGACAAGGTCTCGCTGACCAACGACGCAGGTGAGGAAGTAAAGGGTAAGTTCAACGAGGATAAGACCGAGTGGACTGTCCCCACCAAGCTCGGCTACTCGCGCACCTACACCCTCACCGCGAAGTCCGGCGACCAGAAGCTCGAGCAGACCTTCACCACCATGACCCCCGGTATGACACTCAACGGTGCCCTGGCCCCGCTTGACGGGTCGACCGTGGGCATCGGCCAAACCATCTCTCTTCGTTTTGACGCTCCCGTGGAAGACCGCAAGGCAGTGGAAGACGCCATCACCGTGGAGACCACGCCGAAGGTGGAAGGAGCTTTCTACTGGATCACGGCCCAGGAAGTGCGCTGGCGCCCAGAGAAGTACTGGAAGCCCGGCACCAAGGTCAACGTGAAGGCCAACCTGTACGGCACGAAGATCGGCGAAGGCGTGTACGGCGGCGAAGACCGCAGCGCGAAGTTCACCATCGGCGATGCGATGCGTGCCATCGTGGACGACAGCACCAAGATGATGACCATCAAGAAGAACGGCAAGACCGTACAGACCATGCCGGTCTCCCTCGGCCGGGACTACCAGTACCCGACGCCGAACGGCACGTACATCGTCGGCGACCAGTTCGAGTACCTGACCATGGACTCCTCGACGTTCGGCCTGACGGGCGCGGGATCTTACGTGACGGACGTGCAGTACGCGACGCAGATGAGCTACTCCGGTATCTACATCCACGCTGCGCCGTGGAGCGTGTACGCCCAGGGCAACACCAACACCTCGCACGGGTGTGTGAACGTGAGCGTGGAGAACGCCGCCTGGGTATTTAACAACATGAAGCGCGGCGACATCGTCGAGGTGAAGAACACGCAGGGTGAGACCCTGAACGGCTCTGATGGTCTGGGCGACTGGAACATCCCGTGGAAGACCTGGAAGGCCGGCAACACGGAGGGGTAGCTAGCGCTGGTGCTGCTGGCTAGCGTGACCCGGCGCGGTGCTGCCTAGCCTGCGCTGCCTAGCGCAGGCGCGCGGCGCGGGGGGCGGCGCGCGCGATGATCTTCGCTTTCTCGGCTCGCGGCACTCGCACGCGGGCCGTTTTCAGTTGCTCGACGGGGGTGCGATCCAGCCGCTCGTTCAGCGCGGCGAACAGGTCGTGCGCGCCGAGCACGCCCACGCGGGCCGCCAGCGGCAGCAAAGCCATGGTGGCGTGTGCCTGGGCGAGTTCTGCGCGGATCTCGGCAACCAGCTCGGCCTTCGACTCCCCGGTGAGTTTCGGCAGGTAGGAGCGGTGCAGCCCGACCGTATCCTCCTGGTAGTCCCGCAGGAAATTCACCTTCTGGAAGGCGCTGCCCAGCGCGTAGGCGCCCTGGTCGGTGCGGGAGCGCTGCTCCGGGGTCAGCGGGCGGCCGGCCTGCTCGGCGTGCCTGGCGAACACCGCGTTGCACATCCACCCGATCACGCCCGCGGATCCGTGCACGTAGTCGGCAAGTGGCAAGGGGTTGGAGCTGGGGGCGTCCGAACGCATGGACGCGAAGAAGTCCACCGTCCAGGATCGTTCGAACCCCGCCCAGCGCGCGGTGGTGGCGAATGCGTGCGCGATGGGGTCGGTGCTGAAGCCGGTCTCTAGCGCCGTGAGGGTGGTCTGTTCGTATTCGTTGAGGGTCTTTGTGACGCCGCAGGCCGGCACGCCCAGCGCCTCAGCCGTACCGTCGACGATTTCATCCGCGATGCGGGCGAGGGCGTAGATGTTGCGGATGTGCAGCTTGATCGTGGGCGCGAGGAGTTCACTGGCCAGGTAGAAGCTGGTGGAGTAGTGGCGGATGATGCGGGAGGCCGCGGCGGTGGAGGCCTGCGTGTACAGCGCGCCGGGGTCGTCGTGGATGCTGGCGGAGGGGTGTGCGGTAGCGCTGGCGCTGGTGCGCGTGGTGACGGTGGCGCTGCGGTGTGTGGTGGCGCTGGCGCTGGGGCGTGTGCGAAAGGGGAGTTTGGGCAGGCGGGCCATGGTGATTAATGCTAGTCCACGGGGGTTCAGAGGCTGGGGAGTGCCCTGAGGGAGCCCAAATGTCCCAAATCTTCCACTCTACTTTTATATCTATTATGTTTGCGCTGGTAATGGCGTTTTGACATATTCGTCAAAACCGAAAAAACCTCGAAAGTGGAAGATTTGGGACATTCGAGAGTGTCCGATTGTTTGTGTGCGGGGGCTTGGTTTACAAGTACTCCGCGAATCGGTCTGGGTATGCCACAGCTAGTTGGTTGATGGCTTGTTTCCAGCCATTGGCCTTCGCTCCTTCAA
>NZ_JAKRND010000027.1 GCF_022347285.1 Corynebacterium sp. ACRPH | reverse complement strand
AGCTTCTCGCTGATCTTGTTGACCTTGTCCTGGTCATGGTTTTTCTTCGGTGACACCGTAGTCATTATCGGTGAAACTCCTTCGAGATCAGAGCCTCACACACAAACTTCCTGACACCCTCCCGGGCGACCCCAGCTGCCAGCTGCCGGGCGAGGCCAGCAGGCGCCCACCCCCGCCAGCGCTAACCTTCAGCGCTAACCCCCAGCGGCTCAGCAAACTTCAGCAAACTTCAGCAAACTAACGGCAAAACTAACCCCGGCCCAGATCCTTCAGCACCCAACCAGCGCTAACCCCGGCCCAGGTCCTTCAGCACCCGGCGGACGTGCTCGCCGGCCTCCGGCCCCTCGTACGCCTCAACCACATCATCCACGCGCCCGACCTTCCGGATCTCTCCGTGGTCGATCCACAGCGCACTGTCACACAGCTGCGCCAGGAATTCGTTGCTGTGCGAGGCGAAAACCAGGATGCCGCTGCGCTCAACCATCTCCACCAGCCGCCCGCGCGCCTTAGCCATGAACGCCGCATCCACGGCGCCGATGCCTTCGTCCAGCAGCAGAATCTCCGGGTCGATGCTGGTCACAACCCCCAAAGCCAACCGGATCCGCATGCCCGTCGAGTATGTGCGCAGCGGCATATCCAGGTATTCCCCGAGCTCGCTGAACTCCGCAATGTCGTCCATCTTCCGCCGCATTGCCTTGCGCGTCTGCCCCAGGAAAAGCCCGCGGATCATGATGTTTTCGTACCCGGAGATCTCCGGATCCATGCCCACACCCAGGTCGAACACGGGTGCCACGCGCCCGCGCACAATCGCGGACCCGCGCGTCGGCTCGTAAATCCCACTGAGCAGGCGCAGCAGGGTGGATTTGCCGGCGCCGTTGTGCCCGACCAGGCCGATCCGGTCGCCGTCTTGTAGATGCAGATTGACGCCCTTAAGCGCCTCCACCATCACCGTATTCGACGAGTTCCTGCCGATCGCGCCGCCGGCGGCCCCCAGGAATGTCTGCTTCATGGAGCGGGTCTTCGCATCGAAGATGGGGAAGTCTACGCAAGCGTCGTAAGTGTCAATCGAAACCATGTCATCTCCTAAACCCAGTAGCTCACGCGGAAGCGCCAGCGGCGCATCACTAGCAGGGCCAGCGCAAGCCCCAGCACGGTCAGCACGCCCACGATGCCCCAGTGGTAGGCGGGGACTGGCTCGCCGATCATCGGCCCGCGGACGATCTCCAGGTAGTGGTATAGCGGGTTGATCTCCGCAATCTTTGCGCGCTCGGCCACTGCCCCGCCTTGGTCGCGGAGGGTTTTGGTGGTCCAGACGATGGGCGTCATATAAAAGGCCAGTTGGACCAGCGAATCCAGCAGCGGGGCTACGTCGCGGAATCGGGTGGCGATGATGCCGAAGAACATGGTCACCCAGATGCCGTTGGCGATCATCAGGGCCATGGCGGGCACGACGAGCAGCACTTCCCACCCGAGCGATGGGCGGAACACGGCCAGCAGCACGAGCCAGATCACGAGGTTGTGCAGCAGGAAGAGGAATTGCTTCCACACCAGGCGGTACACGTGCACCGACAGGGCGGAAGGCAGCTGTTTGATCAGCCCTTCGTTGGCGATGAACACCTCGGAGCCGTCCTTGATGCAGCCCGAAATGAAGCCCCACAAGATCAGGCCGACGGCGACGTGCGGCAGGAAGCTGGCGAGGTCTTGCTGGAACAGCAGGCTGTACAGCAGGCCGAGGGCCAGGGCCATCACGCCGGTGGCGATGGTGATCCATAGGGGCCCGAGGGTACTGCGCCGGTAGCGTTGTTTGATGTCCTGCCAGCCGAGTGCGAGCCATAGTTCGCGCTGCGCAAGCCCCTTCTTCAGGTCGGCCCACGCCGCACCGAAGGTTTGGGAGTTGCTAGCTGGGATGTCGCCGTCTGCCGCGGCGGTGATCCGCTGTAGATCCGCGGCCTCTGGCATTTTTTGTGACATGTGGTCCTGCTTCTTGTTACTGCTTCGCGTTTTCGTTGCTGTTGCTTTGAGGCAGTCTATTTTACTTTGTGACGCCCACACCTCCTATTCCCGGCGAGTCCCGCTTCTGCTTTGGTGGCTGGGCTGGTGGCAGTTAGCGGCGGCAGTTCCCCGCGGCGCGAGGCACCGGTCCGCAGCCGTGGCCGGGTTCGGTGCTGCCTGTCGGGATTGGGGGGCTAGTATCGGTTGAGGTGATTTCCGGCTACTTTTTCTGGGGAGCCGTATTATGGTGAGTTGGGTTTTGGGCGTCGCGTAGAGTTGTGTGATGCGCAGGAAAAAGTGTCAATTAGTCTAATTAATAAGGAGAAACCCAGTGTTCGATGTGCCGAGAGTCAGGGGGGCGTATGCATCGCTGTCGGATGGTTGGACATACTTAAATGCACAGGACTTACCACTGGTGCCAGAGCGGGTTTCTTCGGCGGTGGCACGAAGTTTCCGCGCAGCGCCCTTAGTTGAGCAACCAGCGTCGATGGTGAACGCGCATTCTGGTGTGCAGCGACCAGGCCGTCGCATTGGTGAGGCATTTGCTGATTCTGCACGCATTGCAATCGCGGATTTAGCAGGTGCGCAGCCTGAGAATGTCGTTCTAGGAGCCTCGCGCCACGCGCTGTTGGGTGATTTAGCGCTCGCGCTTTCGCGTCGCTTATGTCTCGGACAGGAGGTTGTGCTCTCGCGGATTGATGATCCGGCGAATGTGTTGCCGTGGGAACGTGCAGCGGACCTTTTCGGCGCAAGGGTGCGTTGGGCGGAGCCAGATCTTTCCAGTGGCGTGTTACCGGCTTGGCAATTCTCGAATTTAGTGGGGCAGGAAACTACGGTGGTTGCAGTTTCGGCCGCAAACCGTTACTTAGGATCAGTGACGGATGTGCGGGAGATTGCTGATTGCGTGCGCCAAAAGTCTAAGGCGATGCTGGTGGTAGACGTGGATTCATTTGCGCCTTATCGTCTGGTGGATGTGGAGCGGATGGACGCGGATGTGCTGGCCTTGGATATAGCGAGTCTTGGTGGTCCGACGGTGGGGGCATTGATCTTCAAAGATGAAGACGTGCGTCAGGCAGTGTTCCCCTCCGGACACGCAGCGGCTTTGGTGGGTGTATCAGAGGGATTGCTTGGAGGCGTTGCTGAAACTGTTGACCACTTGACCCGCCTGGATGACTTTGCTTGGGGTGATCGCCGATCGCGATTGATGACGGCAATTTCCTATACCGCTGACTATCTGAATTCATTGACAACACGTCTGGTAGAGGGTTTGCGAAGCCTTGGCACAGTATACGTAATTGGAGAAGATGGAGATATACTGCAGGAGTTCACTTCCGTAGAGCGCCTGCCGCGCGTAAGTTTCCTGGTCGATGGCGTTCCTGCGGATGTGGTTATACAGCGCCTGCTGGTCAACGGCGTGGTTGCTGGTGTGGTTCGGCCTGGGCAGTCGCAGCTGCTAGAGCTTATGGGGGTCTTCGAAGAGGGAAGGAGTAGCGCCCGTGGCCGACACGGTCTCAAGGTCACGTCAGAATCTTCCCCGAAAATGCGGGATTGTGCCGGTGCAGTTTCTGTTGGGTTCGCCCCTTATAACACTAAGCATGATGTAGACCAGCTATTGCGGGTTGTGGCATCCGTTAGGTAGCGATAGAACCAGCTAGCACCGCGTGTAGTGATTACGATAGCGTGGCCGTGTGCTTCGACTGATTACTGCGCTTACACCGATAATTTGGGGAACGACGTACATCGTCACCACGAACATGCTGCCTCCTGGGCGGCCGCTTCTGGCGGGTGTGCTGCGTGCACTACCTGCGGGTTTGATGCTGCTGCTGTGGTTCCGCAGGCTACCGCGCGGGCAGTGGTGGTGGAAGTCCGCGGTGCTGGGGGTTGTGAACATCGGCGGCTTCTTTGCTCTGCTGTTCGCGGCGGCGTACCTGCTGCCGGGCGGCGTGGCGGCGATTGTGACGAACACGGCGCCGCTGTGGGTGATCGCACTGAGCCCGGCGCTGTTGGGCACGCGCATTCAGCCGTATCAGGTGATCGGCGCGCTCGTCGCTGTGGTGGGTGTGGCTTGCTTGGTATTGACGCCCGCCGCAGCCCTGAATACCGGCGGCATCCTCGCGGGCTTAGGCGCCAGTGTGTGCATGGGGCTGGGGGCGATTCTGGCGAAGAAGTGGGGTAAGCCGGATGATGTGCCACAGCTAGCGGTGACGGGCTGGCAGCTGACTTTCGGCGGGTTGTTCCTGGTTCCGTTGCTGCTGGTGATGGAGGGGCTGCCGGACCACCTTACCGGCCAGAATGTGTTGGGCTATGCGTACCTGACGATCTTCGGTGCCCTGATTGCGTATGGCATCTGGTTCAACGGCCTGGCCAAGTTGGACGTGGTGCAGGTGGCGATTCTCGGCGTGCTGAGCCCCGTGACGGCGACGTTCCTGGGCGTGGTGTTCGTCGGCGAGCGGCTGAGCGTGGTGCAGTGGGTTGGCCTGCTGCTGGTGCTGGCGGCGCTGGTGTTGGTGCAGACGGGCGGGTGGCCGCGGCGTGGCCTCGGGCGGCTCACCAAGCCGCGCGCTTAGCTGCTTCGCCCGTTGCTCAGAGGCGCGAGCCGGGCCCGCCACTATAGCAACGCGACCGCCGCGCCTAGCTCTGCGGCAGTTCGAGCACGATTTTGCCGGTGACCTCCCCGGCCAGCAGTGCCTTGTGCGCGGCGGCGACTTCGGCGATGGGCATGATCCGGTTGATGTGGTGGGTGATCTGCCCGTTCTCCAGCAGCGGCCAGACGTTGCGCACGGTTTCGGCGACGATGCGTGCCTTGTCTTGGCTGTCGCGGTAGCGCAGGCCGGTAGCGCTGATGTTTCCACGCTTGCTGAGTAGCTTGGCGATGTTCAGTTCGCCCTTCACGCCGCCTTGCATACCGATGATTACGATGTGCCCGTCGGGGGCCAGGGCCGTGATATTGCGGTCGAGGTACTTGGCGCCGATGATGTCCAGGATCACGTCCGCCCCGCCGTGTTCGGTGAGGATTTCGGCGAAGTTTTCTTCCTTATAGTTAATGAGGATGTCCGCGCCGTAGCGGCGGCATACGTGCAGCTTTTCTTCGGAGCCGGCGGTGGCGGCCACGGTGGCGCCGAGGGCTCTGGCTAGTTGGATGCCGAAGATGCCGATGCCTCCGCCGCCGCCGTGGAACAGGATGGTATCGCCTTCGCGCAAGCGGGCGGTCATCATGATGTTGGACCAGACGGTGCAGGCGACTTCCACCACGCTGGCGGCTTCGGCGAGGCTGTATCCGGCGGGGATGGGGAGGAGCTGGCCTTCGGGTACGGTGGCGTATTCGCTGTACCCGCCCCCGGAGAGCAGCACTGCGACTTCGTCGCCCGGGTGCCAGGGGGAGCCGTCGGGGCGGGTGGCTCCGTTGGGGGCTTCGATCACGCCTGCGGCTTCGAGCCCGATGATGTCGGTGGTGCCGCGGGGTGGGGGATAGTGGCCTTGGGCTTGTAGGGTGTCTGCTCTATTGACGCCCGCGTAGTGGATGCGCACCAGGGCTTCGCCGGGTTGGGGGTCGGCGATGCTGGTGGTTTGCCAGGCCAGGGAGCTGGGGTTTTCGGTATCGGTCTGGATGATTGCGTTTGTGGTGATGCTCATGGTCTCCACCCTAATGAATCATTGTGCGGCTGGGAATGGAGTGCGCGGTGGGGGAGTGAGCTTTCGGTGGGTCGGTGAAAGGCGGAGCGGAAGTTGGAGGATTAGTGGTGGCGTGTAAAATGTTTTGAGCGGTACTAGCCGCATTGGAAGTATGGCAGAGCGGCCGAATGCACTGGTCTTGAAAACCAGCGATGGGAGACCATCCGGGGGTTCAAATCCCCCTGCTTCCGCAGTTGTCCTGAAGCGCAACTTGATCGAGAGATGAGTTGTGGCTTCGTGGGCGAACCGATATCTGCGTTGTTTTTGGGTTGTCGTGGCTATGGGGGCTAGGGGTGGGGCTTGGTATCTTTCATTGAAAGTGCATTCTGTTACTAAGAGTTATTTCGGTTTTTGAACCTCGTGCTCCTCAAACGGTAGATTGCTCACGTTCTGGTGAGGCTTCACACTCCATTCTCGTTGTGGAACTATCTCCATATGATTGGTGCCGGCTTTTTGCGTCCCTCGGGTACTGTGGGAACCTCTTCGTCGAAATAGAAACTGACAGTATGCGACGATTCTGCCGTTTCAGATCCGTGTTCCACTGCGCCCACCGTACCCCGGGCATAGGAGAAATTTCTGACTAGCGAGCTTTGTTTAGTTGGCAATCTAGAGTTGAGCGGGATCCCGCAGGCGTTATCGGAACCACCCACTAGCCGTCGTGAGGCCTTGCCGTCACGGCTGGAAGCGATCATTTTAGGTGGCGTAACAGCTGCGTTGTTAATATCCGGTAGCCCGTGGATTACCATCGGATCTTCTGTGTATTTGGAGACTGCACCTAAGAATGCTATGTCGTAGGCATAGCAATTGAAATGGCTGATGTTAGTTGCCTTTTCAGGCTCAAGGAGTTCTATCCGCCCAGCCGGAATCCGTACACCATCGTGAGCGTTAATTTTCCAGATCAGCAAACGCCCCTCGGAGTCGGAGGTGGCCACAGTAGCAGATTCGCCGAACCGAAGAACCGTTCCGGGTGCAGTGAGAGCTACCTTGGTGCCGTCTGGATAGAGAAACTCTGGTAGTTCTTCTGTCAGACCTTCCGAATCCTCGTTCTCATCGGTAGAGCCAGGGTCCTTGGAGATATCGTCGAGGTCTGTTGACTCCTTAGTCTTCTCAGGCAAAGACTTTGTGGTCGGTATAGACGAAAATCCCTCAGTCTCAATTCCAGCGCACGCTGCGCTCATCAACAGAATTGAAACGCCTAACGCAGCTAGGCGTAGGCTGTTTCCTAGAGAAAACCGCGTAGGAGTGATGTTCACGGAAAGTGCTCCTTCAGTCCTGAGGAAGTCTGTCGCTCGACACAATTGGCATCTTTCTGCCTTGTAACGGCTATGAAGCTTACCTTGTTTCCACCTGAACCGGTTCTGGTGGTTTAGGTACGAACACGTAGCTGATTCGTCGGCAGAAACGGGAAACCAAAGATTCGAGTGGTCCGGTTCCCCGTGCCAGTTGCCATGCGCTAGCGAAGAGTAGCGCGAACAAAACCTGAGCGAAGAACCAACCCACAGGGAAGTTGCTGATGGAATCTCCAGTGACTACGAAGGTTAGTAGATGGGCCGTGTACAACGTCAATGTCATTGAGCCAGCTGCAATAAGGGGTAAGAGGAGGTGGCTCAGCATACGGCTGACCACGAGGAATGCGCCGATGACAAACATTGCCAACCCCGCAGAGGTGAGCAGGTCAAACGTAGTATCCGTGTGCGGTCCATTAACGGCCAGCCACCACCAGGTGTTGGTAGGCAGGTGCCCCTCCGGTCCGTAATCCATGACGTTAATGATGTCCTCGGCATCGTACCCATCAGTGTAGTAGTACAGGTTTGTAAACCCACCGAGATAATCGATGAGAAACGTTGAGAAGAAGGACCCAACAAAGGCGAGGCCAGCACCGACCAGGATGAGCCGGACTTGGGTAAGTAACCAGCGGAGGTTCAGCCGTCCAATAGCTAGCCCGAGGCATAGGTAGCTCATCCACGTCACAAGCGGATAGGTGCCACCTACCAGCAAAGTGATCAACGTGTCACCTGGTAGAGAAAACAGCGAGCTGAAATTGGGGTTGAATGTAGTGGTGTAATGGAGTCGAGAGTTGGTGAAAAACACCAGGATCGGCCCTAAAGTTGCAAACCCGGCTGCCACAGCCAGTAGTGTGCGGATACGTGCAGCAGTTAGTGGAATGGCGAGGAAAAACATCAACCCGTAGTAGGGCAGAATATTGTACACGGGTAGGTGTAGTTCGTCTAAGGCAAGACCGAGTAGAAGGATAACCGCAGCGCGAGCTGCCAGTGAGACCCGGCTGCGGCGCATCTTCTGACCTTTGTACGGGTTGTTGGAACCCGTCACTAGGGCTACGGTGATGCCGGCAAGGACCGCGAATAGCGCAGCCGAGTGCCCGGCGAAAATTCCCCAAACAAAGGTCGGTCGCCCCGTGTAGCTATTAGCTGCAGGAAGGATGTGCACTGCGACCATCCCTAGCAGTGCACAGCCACGGGCAGCGTCCAGACCTGTGATCCGCTTTGGATTGCGTGCTGGGCCGAACGCTAGATCCTTGCTCCATTTGGGTGCCGTTGGTTCGGGGGGCGGGGTGTAAACCGGCGGAGGGGCAGCCTTTTCGCCGTCCCAAATTGGACGGATGGCCGCTGGGCCGGGGGTCGGCCGTGCTGCTTTGGGGTCTTCGGGTGTGGCGGATGAATCCATGGGCTTACCTTTCGGGCTTAATTCTTGGGGGTTGATTCGGCTGTGAGCTTTGGATCATTAACAAAGGCGACAGGATTGCCGGTCCAGACCGAGTCAGCGGGAATTCCATCCTGCCGCAGGACGAGAGACCCAGGAAGAACCGTCGTTCGTTCTCCGAGCGAAGAGCCGGGGAGCATAAAACTATTCGGTCCGAGTGTGGAGCCCGATTCAGCAACTACGGGTTCTAGAGCCATCACGCGGTCATGAAACAGGTGTGTCTGTAGGACAGTACCGCGGTTGATCGTAGCTCGATCTTCAACTCGAATGAGGTCGAACTCCGGAAGCCACCACGTTTCACACCAAACGCTGCGTCCAATGGAAGAACCCATCAAGCGTGCCCATAAATTGAACATGGGCGAACCAAGAGACATTCGGATAAGTGAAGGAACCGCGAGGATTTCCGTGAAGTTGTCCACTAGCTCGCCACGCCATACGAAGGAAGAGTACAGGGTATGATCTCCAGGCTTGAACCGGCCGACGAGTAGCCATTTTGCAATGATTGGCAAGATGCTGGCAGCAATGCCTGCAAGGAGGACAATTGGGGTTGCCCACATAGCAACTGCACGCAATCCGGACCAGCCGAGTCCATAGTGCATGTAGATAATGGTTCCCACCCACACAATGAATAGATCCAAATAAGCTACTGCCAGGACAGGTAGGAAGCGAAATGCCTCTACTAGAGCTCGCGCGACTTTCAGGTAGTTAGACGGGTTGAAAGTTTGTTTTTTGTCGGCATCCACGTGAGTGCGTGGAATTTGCTGGGTGGTGCGGCCCAACCAAGAGGTTCCGCGGCCGGGGCGCTCGGGTGTAGACGCGAGGACTGCAATCAGAGAATCTTCGGGCAGATCGTGATCGATTCCCACGATGCCCGAGTTTCCTACGAAGGAGCCGTCGCCGATGACGGTAGTGCCGATATGTACCCAGCCAGATCGGTAGCGCACAGAGGCGCAGAGGGAGTGGTCGGCAAGGAAACAACGATTACCGATGGAAGTCAGGTGGGGGATTGTCTCAACCGTTGAAATCTCAGTGCTATTGCCTACTCGAGCCCCCAGCAAGCGCAGGAATGCTGGGGTCAGCCATCCTGCGTACATGAAGTAGGTAGAGGTCAAGGTCTTCTGCAGAAGCGTATGTGTTAGCCAGACCGCCCAGCCGGTGGCGGATTCCTGTGGGAAGAACCCTGGCTTAATGAAGAGTGCGCAGAACCGTATCGAAAAAATAACTAGCCCTAACCAGGTGACTACCGTGAGCAGGGTGAACACGGGTACCCATGCCGCCAAAATAGGGAAGACTTCCTCATAGTGAGAGTGCGTGATAACACGCGGAAGCACCATCGCGGTACCCGGCAGGATCGAAATGATGGGCAGTAGGGTCATCCAGGCTTGACCTGACAGATACAATGCCTTGAGCTGTACCCCATTCGTAATGTGAACTTTGCCTGCGGCTGCGGAGTCAGTCGGTGATTGAGCAGGCCAGGTTTCATCGGCCTTACCGCGGTGGATCAATGGAGAACCACCATAGAGCTGACCATTCGGAACGGAACCTGTTACGCACGATCCGGGGAGGATTTCTGCACCATCACCAATTGTGGCGTCAGGCGCAACGAATGTTCGCAGGCCAACACGGACTTGATCGCCGATTGTGATCCTGCCGATATGGAAAGTATCGCCTTCGATCCAGTGACCATTGACGTCCACCTCTTGTTCCAGGCAGGAGTTTTCTCCGATGGACAGCAATCCGCTTACTGGAGGCATCGACGCAAGGGCCACACCACGACCGACCGTGCAGCCAAATAAGCGATAGAGAAGGGGTGCGCCTGGTGTTCCGAGTAACGACTCGAGTTTGAGGTAAGTGAGGAAACGATCCGCCGCCCACACACGCATGTGAGTCCACCCTCCACGCAAGTGCTTACCAGGGCGTACCCCCATCGTTAGCAAGCGAACTACAATAGTCGCTTGAAGCATTTTTCCTGCGGTGGAGAATAGTATGAGCCAGCTAGCCAGTAGTGGCCAGAGTGGAATCTCCGGAACCCATGCCGCATCGAAGAAAAAACGCAGAGCCCACACCACAATTAACGATCCGACGATGTAACGCAAAGCGTTGACAGCGTAGATGGCACAGACCACCAAGAATTGGAATACTCCCGACCACCACGGGATCTTTCTGGGGATGGGACGTTTCTCCTGTGCTTCATTCAGCGTGGCGATGTACGCTGCCATCTCCGAGAGCGTGGGGTTCTTGTACAGATTGCCGATATCGAGGGCAGGGTGAAAGTGGCGTAGTTCCACGGCTAGTTTCGCGATCGCGACAGACGATCCGCCGAGTTCAAAGAAGTTGGAATCCGGCTCCATAGGAACTTGCCCGAGTTGATCGGCCCACTTGTGGGCAAGCCAGTGAAGCTCTTCTGGCAGTGCGGCGGTAGTTTCGCCCGAGTCGGGGAGTGGCCATGGCAAGGCAGAACGGTCAACCTTACCAGAGGTTTTCATTGGAAGCTCGTCGACCACGCACAATGTAGGTGCGATTCCGCCGGGAAGAACTTTTGAAAGATAGCTACGTGCTTCCGAGAGGTTGATTTCTGATTCAGCGACTATGTACCCGACGATAACGTCGGAGCCAGCGGGCGTTTTCTGCTTGGCTGCAGCAGCCGCGGACACACCAGGAGTGCCGGCTAGTGCGCGATCGATCTCTCCTAACTCCATGCGGCGGCCACCGAACTTAATTTGGTCATCCGTACGACCAGCAAAGATCAAGCCGGCCTTCTCTGCGATGACAAGGTCACCTGTCCGGTAGGCTCGATCCCAGTTCAGGGAGGCGATCGGTGCGTAGGCTTCGGCGTCCTTGTTGGGGTCGAGATAGCGTCCGAGACCGACACCGGCAACTACGAGTTCACCTGATTCGCCCCAGCGCACTGGTTCTTCGGTTTCTGGATTGACCACGGCCAGTTGCCACCCGGGTGTTGCGCGTCCGATTCGAACCGGCTCGTCGGCACTGAGCGGTTGGACTAGTTCGCCAGAACAAATAATCGTTGTTTCAGTGGGGCCGTAAGTGTTCCATACTTCTCGGCCCGGGGTGGCTAATCGATTAATCAATTCTTTGGGTAGCGCTTCTCCACCAAAGATCAGCAGTCGAACGTTGCTGAGAGATTCGGTTGTCCAGAAAGACGCAAGGGTAGGGACTGTTGAGACAGCCGAGATCCGGTGATCGGTGATCCATTGTCCGAGTGCGTCTGCGGAACGGACGATGTCGCGGGGAGCGGCCACGAGCGTTGCTCCGTATCGCCACGCCAGCCACATCTCTTCACAGGAAGCGTCGAAAGCAACAGACAAGCCTGCCATTACCCGGTCGCTGGGTCCCAAGGGTTGATCTACGAGATACATTCGTGATTCAGCATCAACCAGTGCTGCAGCTGACCGGTGTGATACTGCAACACCCTTGGGCTTACCAGTCGAACCCGAGGTGAAAATAATCCAAGCGTGGTCCGTTAGCTCGGGGCTAGACGGGGTGATCGGCTCACGTTGTGGACCATGTTGGACAATTGACAGGTTCTGGCCGTATACGGCCGCTACCTGTGCTTCCTCCCATACGGTATTTGCCCGACTATCGGGATCGTCCCAGTCGACGGGTACATAAGCTGCTCCAGCGCAGATTGTCGACAAGATTGCAATATAAAGATCCGTCGTTCCGGAAGGAACGCGGATGCCGATTCTGTCGCCCTTTCCGATTCCGAGTTCAGCAAGACGATTGACTTCATTATTAATGCGGTCGACCAGTTCGCGGTAAGTGAGTGTCTCGTTTGTTCCTTCCAATGCAGTCGCATCGGGGTGGTTATGTACGGTTACCGTAAGGATATCGACTAAGGTTCGGGCTTTGGGAACCTCCTCGACGCCATAGATTGCGTATATATCGTCGTCAGTGTGCCTAGTCTCCATATGCGCGATCCTTCTTTCAGCGTGGACGTGCAAGAACTCAGTCTCCCGGAGTTCTATCGCCCGGAAAAGCCATTTAATTTACAACGAAACGGTAACGATTCTACATCATTAGCATAACATTTGGTAGATGCTGTTAATGGGGCGTGTGGCAGTCTAGAGCGCGTGCATGAAAGATTAGCGGTGGTCTGTGGGGATGGCGCGATAGTGTTTGGGGTACAACACAAAGAAGAGCTAAATGGCTCCCGATTCACCTGTTAAGAATTGGGTCGAACAATGAGAACTTTCTAAAGATCGGATGCGTACTGGCTTCAGGCTGCAGTGACCTCGGGTTGTTCTCAACGTACAGGGCGAAGGGCGGCGTCCAGCTAATCTTGAGGCTGGGTGCCAAATATACAGTTCTATCTGGTAGGTGAAGTCAACGTTAAATTTTCCGTATAACAGTTGAAAATGTCGGCAGCGAATCGTAAGGTTCTAATCTGTCAGCAAGTTCATTCAGGCGCGTGTGGCGCCCTGCCATGCTGTGCAAAGTAGTGAAAGGTAAGAGAGTTTTGAGCTTCGAGTTAAGTCCTCTTAGGGAGAGGGGGGCGCTACAGAAGATTTCGCTGGCCATTATGGCTATAGTGGCGTTGATCTTGGGGGGCGCCCCGGCGGCCAGCGCCCAAGAAAATTCCGCCCAAGAAAATTCCAATGTCAAGATTTCTAACCCGCAATTGGTTGCAGGTAATGGCAAGGAGCTTTCGCCGGACGGGAAATTCTATCCTTGGACCGTGTTTGATTTCAGCTTCGATTGGGAAGCTACGAACGGCACGGTGAATGATGGTGAGTCTTTCACCGTCGAGATCCCAGCGCCGCTACAGGCTCATAAGGACGAATTCCCCTTGGTGGATGAGAATGGAAACACTGGTGGATTGTGCACGACCGGTGGCGGACAGCTCACGTGTACTTTCAATGAAGCATTTGCGAATAAGGACCAGGTTAAAGGTCATGTGACCATTGGCCTGCAAAGCACGCAGACCGAAAGCTACGACGGAAAGACAATCGACTTCACCTTAAACGGTATCACTACAGCAGTTCAGCTTCCCGAAGATGCTAACGGATTCGTTACGGAGGAGCGTCCCCGCGAAAGCTTCGGGCAATCCGAAAAGGATGGCTGGGTAGAGAATGCGGTAGACGGGGATACTCGGAAGGTATCCTGGTTCCTTAACTTGAAGAGCGTTGATCTTCCCGACAGTGGAGCTCTGGTGATTGAGGATAAGCTCGACGGTCCACACAAGTTCTCGAATGAAGAAGACGAGACTCTAGGTCTCTCTTTGAACGGTTTCAACGGTGGCGGTGTGGCGGAGTATATCGATCCGCTGAACGCTGAGGTGAATTTGAGTGAGGACGGAAAGTCCGCAACGATCACGATTCCAGAGCCCACCGGCGGTTGGAGCTCGAAGGAAAACTGGCAGGTCCACTACTACACCTACTACGAAGGGGAAGGTAGCATCCCTAACGGGACCTCTTTCGGCAACACAGCAAACGTGAACGGCAATGGCCTTGAGAAGACAGTTAAGTTCACTCAGACCGGTTCGGGTACCATTCAGGGCGTAGATCGCAACAGCTACGCGCTTAAGAAGCACATTGTAGAGGGCAGTGAGCTCGTGCCGGAAGGCACCGAGTTCACAGTGCACGTAAAGATTGAATCTAGCAACGAAGATTTCAACGACGAGTATGACCAAAAGGTCTCTGCAAACGGTGAGTTTGTTAAGGGGTCGAAGGAGCTTCCTGCGGGAACAAAGGTGACTCTGACAGAACCTACGTTCCCTGACGTGGAAGGGGTTACCTTCGGCGATCCTAAGTTCCGCGCCGGTGAAGAGGACGTTGATAATGTTAAAATCTCTGAGGATGGCAAGACCGCAACTCTGACGGTTGTAGAGGATCGCAACGTGGAAGTGCACCTCGATAACACTGCCAAGAAGTCCACGGGTGCGTTCGAAATCACGAAGGAGCTTGTTAACCCGGACAACCTGCCGATCTCGGAAGACGCTGAGTTCAC
>NZ_JAKRND010000026.1 GCF_022347285.1 Corynebacterium sp. ACRPH | reverse complement strand
TCATCGAAAGTCCTGGCACCCGGCGGCAACACCCCCCGGATTATGGAAACTACAGGGCAAGTAAGCCATACCGGGACCAGCGACTATCCCCATTATCAGGGACACTCACAAGGTAACGGGCGAGGCGGGCGCAAGCACCGGCGCTGACGCTAGCCACCCTCAGGCGCGACACTCGCCGCCGTGGCTGCGAGTGCTGAGCCGGGCTTAGCCCTCCAGCACGAACCAGCGCGCGGTGTGCGCCGGGATCTGCAGCACGGCGGAGGCATCCATGCCATGGGAGCCGGTGGGTTCCGTGTGCAGGTCGCCGTTCACGCGCCCGGCGCCCTCGTACTGCACGTCGTCGGTGTTCAACACCTCGCGCCACGTGCCGGCCTGCGGCAGGCCGATGCGGTAGTTCTCCTGAGTGGTGCCCGAGAAGTTGATTACACACGCCAGCTCGCACCCACGGTGGCGTCGAATAAAGGAAAGAACGTTATTCGCCGAGTCGTCGCTGGCGATCCATTGGAAGCCCTCCGGCGCGTGATCCTGCCCCAGAGCGGGTTCGGAGTGGTAGAGCTTGTTCAACTGACTGGTCAGGGCGCTGATGCCACGGTGGAACTCGCCCTCCCAGCCCTCGAGGTCGTGCCAATCCAGGCCGCGGGACTCGTTCCACTCTTCGGTCTGGCCCCATTCTTGCCCCTGGAAGAGCAGCTTCTTGCCCGGGTGCGCCCACATGAACGCCAGGTAGCTGCGCACCATCGCCGCCTTGTCCCAGGCGGAGCCGGCGGGCATACGCGACCACAGGGTTCCCTTGCCGTGCACGACTTCGTCGTGGCTGATCGGCAGCACGTACTTCTCGGAGTAGGCGTAGACCATCGAGAACGTGATCTCATTGTGGTGGTAGCTGCGGTAGGCCGGGTCGCGCTGGATGTACTCCAGGCTGTCGTGCATCCAGCCCATGTTCCACTTCAGGCTGAATCCCAGGCCGCCCTCGCTGGTGGGGGCGGTCACGCCCAGCCAGGAGGTCGATTCCTCGGCGATAGTCAGTGACCCCGGGCACTCGCGGTGCACGGTGGCGTTCATTTCCTTCAGGAAGTCCACCGCATCCAGGTTCTCGCGGCCGCCGAACTGGTTGGGCAGCCAGTCATCGCGGGAGTAGTCGAGGTACAGCATCGAGGCCACAGCGTCCACGCGCAGACCGTCGATGTGGAACTCCTTGCACCAGTACAAAGCGTTGGCCACCAGGAAGTTGCGCACCTCGTTGCGCCCGAAGTCGAACACATAGGTGCCCCAGTCCGGCTGCTCGCCGCGGCGCGGATCCGGGTGCTCGTAGCAGGCCTCGCCGTCGAAGCGGCCCAGAGCCCAGCCGTCCTTGGGGAAGTGGCCGGGAACCCAGTCCATAATCACGCCGATACCGGCGCGGTGCAGCGAATCGATCAGGTAGCGCAGGTCGTCCGGGCCACCGTAGCGGTTGTTCGGTGCGTAGTAGCTGGTCACCTGGTAGCCCCAAGAAGGTTCAAAGGGGTGCTCGGAGACGCCCATGAGCTCTACGTGGGTGTAGCCCAGCCTCTGCACGTACTCCACCAGCTCCGCGGCCAGCTCCCGGTAGCTGCGTCCCTTGCGCCAGCTGCCTAGGTGCATCTCGTAAATGCTCATGGTCTCGTCCACGCCCACGGCGGCGCGGTGAGCTAGCCATTCGTCGTCACCCCAGGCGTAGTCGCTGTCCTCCACGACGATGGAAGCGGTCGCGGGCGCGGGCTCGGCCAGGCGCGCCATCGGGTCGGCCTTGTCCAGGCGCACGCCGTCGCCGGTGGTGATGGAGAACTTGTAGTGCGCCCCGGCGCCCACGCTGGGGATCCACAGCTCCCAGATGCCACTGCTACCCAGCGCGCGCATCGGGTGCTGGTTGGCGTTCCAGCCGTTGAAGTCGCCGATCACGGAAACACCCGCGGCATGCGGCGCCCACACGGAAAAGGCCACGCCACCGTCCACTACGTGCGCGCCGAGAACCTTCCACAGCTCCTCGTGACGGCCTTCGCCGATGAGGTAGCGGTCGAGGTCGCCGACGGTCGGCAGGCGCCGGTAAGGATCTTCCAGGGTGGCGGTGGTGCCGTCGGCCCAGGTGACTTCGAATACGTAGGTGTCCACGAAGTAGTCCACGGTCGCGGTGAATAGCGCTGGGTATTCTTCGGCCGCCGCCATCGGCACCGGCTCGCCGCCGTTGATGCGCACGGCGACGGACTCCGCCCCGCACTGGACAGTGCGGATGGTGGTGGTTCCGTCGCCGTTTTCGTGTGCCCCAAGCACGTCGTGCGGGGCGTGGTGCCTACGTTCTGCGAGCCGATGGTAATCGTGGTTCATACCCGCCGATTCTACCTGCGGGGATCGTATTCTTCCTGGGCTCGCGTGCAGACGCGCTCGCGCTCACCCTCACCAAGGGTGGGCAGCCGGAAGATGTGCGCAACCTGGAAGTCCGGATCCAGGCGCACGTAGTTGCTGGCGCCCCAGGTGTAGGTCTGGTTCGTCGGTAGATCGGTGACCTCGAAGTGCGCATCTTCCGGCGCGCCCAGGCCGAGCGCTTCGGTATCCAGGTGCACGGAGCCCTCGACGATCGCGTTGGGGTTCAGGTTCACCACCACGAGCACCGCGTTGCCGGTAACACCGTCGACCTTCGAGTACGCGAGGAGGTCGTCGCTCGTGGTCTCGTGCAAGCGCAGGGTGCGCTGTTGCTGTAGCGCCGGGTTTTCTTGACGCCACAGGTTCAGATCCCTGATCCATTCAGCGCAGTTGTCTACTGAGTAGTCGCGCGGACGCAGCTCGTACTTCTCGGAGTCCAGGTATTCCTCCGAGCCGGCGTGAACCGGCGTGGATTCGTAGATCTCAAAGCCGGAGTACACGCCCCACAGCGGGGAGAGGGTGGAGGCCAGAGCGGCGCGGATGGCGAACATGGCCTTGCCGCCGGTCTGCAGGGATTCGTGCAGGATGTCCGGGGTATTGACGAACAGGTTCGGGCGGAAGACATCGGCGTATTTGACGATGTCCCCGGCGAACTCCTCTAGCTCCTCCTTGGTGGTCTTCCAGGTGAAGTAGCTGTAGGACTGCGTGAATCCCGCCTTTGCCAGGCCGTAGAGGCGCGGCGGGCGAGTAAAGGCCTCGGAGAGGAAGACCACGTCCGGGTCGGTGGCGTGGACCTCGGCGATCAGCCACTGCCAGAAGTTCGTGGGTTTGGTGTGCGGGTTATCCACGCGGAAGATGCGTACGCCGCGGCCGATCCACAGGCGCACGACCTTCAGTACCTCGCGGTATAGTCCCTCCGGGTCGTTGTCGAAGTTCAGCGGGTAGATGTCCTGATACTTCTTCGGCGGGTTCTCGGCGTAGGCGATGGTGCCGTCCGGCAGCACGGTGAACCACTCCGGGTGCTCCTTAGCCCACGGGTGGTCGGGGGCGCACTGCAGTGCCAGGTCCAAGGCGACCTTCAGACCATGCTCGTTGGCGGCGGCGACGAAGTTCTCGAAGTCCTCGACGGTACCGAGGCGCGGGTGCACGGCCTCGTGGCCGCCGTCCTTGGAGCCGATGGCCCACGGGGATCCGACGTCCTCCGGGGTGGGGGTCAGAGTGTTGTTCTTACCCTTGCGGTTGATCTCGCCGATCGGGTGAATCGGCGGCAGGTACAGCACGTCGAAGCCCATGCCCGCGATGCGCGGCAGGTCCGCGCCAGCGGTGGCGAAGGTGCCGTGCACCGGGTTGCCGTCGGCATCCCAGCCGCCAGTGGAGCGGGGGAACATCTCGTACCAGGCACCCACGCCGGCGGTCTTTTCCTCCACCAGCACGTGGAACTCCGGGCCGCGGGTCAGCAGGTCGCGCAGCGGGCGCTTGTCCAGGGCCTCCTTGATCTCCGGAGACAGGGCGGTGGCCAGGCGCTCGTCAATGCTCAAGGACTCATCGCGCAGCTGGCCGGGTACGGAAGCCACCAGCTCCCGGTGCTTACGGGAGGCCTTTTCCGCCGCCCGCTCGAACAGGCGCGCGCCGAGCTCAAAATCATTGGCCAGCGCCTGGGCATCCTGTCCTGCGGCTACCTTCTTGGTGATTGCGTTGAACCATGTGGCCGCTGGGTCCGACCAGGCGTCAACACGAAAGGTCCACATACCCGGCACATCCGGAACGAACACGGCATGGCGACGGTCGACGTCATCGGGGTCAGGCGACATCGTGATCTTCGCGCGGCCACCCTCGGCACCGGCGGGGCGACGGACGACGAGGGTGGCGGAGATGGCGTCGTGCCCCTCGCGCCAGACGCTTGCGCTAACCGGGAACACCTGGCCGACGATGGCCTTTGCGGGGGTGGCTCCGTGGGAGATAACGGGGGAGATGCAGTCGATGCCGAGGCGGCCGGTCATGGGGAAGCTCCTTCAGATGGCAGTGGGGATCCGTTGGCGGTTCGCGTTGGTGCTTACACAGCAAGCCTATGTTGTTGGCACACTTCGCGCGGATCTTGAGGCACCATGGGGGAGTGAGCGAGAACGTGACGAACTTGATTTCCACCCCGGCCACCGCGCAGGCTGACGAGGACGACCTGATCGTAAACATGCGCAACGTCTCCGTTGTGCGCGACGGACGGGCCATCCTGGCGCCGATGGATTGGCAGGTGGAGCTGGACGAACGCTGGATCATCGTCGGCCCCAACGGGGCGGGCAAGACCACCCTGATGCGCCTGGCATCGGCGCAGATGTTCCCGACCACTGGCACCGTGAAGCTCATCGGCGAGCAGGTGGGCAAGGTGGACCTGCGCGAGCTGCGCACCGCCATCGGCATGAGCTCCTCGGCGCTGGCGCAGCGCGTGCCGGGGGATGAGAAGGTCGCGGATATCGTCATCTCCGCCGGTTATGACGTGCTGGGCCGCTGGCGCGAGGACTACGACGAGCTGGACTACGAGCGCGCCATCGAGATCCTGGAAAGCGTCGGCGCCTACCACCTGGCCGAGCAGACCTGGAGGACCCTAAGCGAAGGCGAACGCAAGCGCGTACTGATCGCCCGCGCCCTGATGAACGACCCCGAGCTGCTACTGCTGGACGAGCCGGGCGCCGGCCTGGACCTCGGTAGCCGCGAGGACTTGGTGGCGCTGCTGTCGGACCTGGCGGCGGATGCGGACTCGCCGGCGATCGTGATGATCACCCACCACGTGGAGGAGATCCCGCCGGGGTTCACCCACGCCCTGCTGCTGGATGAAGGCGAGGTTGTGGCCCAGGGAATCCTGGAAGACGTAATGACCAGCGAGAACCTCACCCGCGCCTTCCACCAGCCGATCGAGGTTAAGCACGAAGACGGCCGCTGGTTCGCCCGCCGCAGCCGCCAGCGCCGGGGTAGCCACCGTTCCGGTGGGGCCGGTGGAGCCAGTGGAGCCCGGTGAAGACAGCGACCACCGCTAGGAAGATCGGTAGACTCTGATCCATGAAGGAAAACCGTTTGGGCCCAGTGCAGCCACGTCACGCGTCAACGGTGATTCTGTTGCGCGACACGTTGTCGGGGATCGAGGTGTACGTCCAGGAGCGTGCCTCGACCATGAAGTTCTGCGCGGAGATGACGGTTTTCCCAGGCGGCGGGGTGGATTTCCGCGACATGCCGGGAGATGTCGACGGCGATGGCCACATGTCGCCAGCCATCAATTGGCAGGGCGCGGAAGTCAAGTGGTGGGCCAAGCGCCTGCAGAAGCCGGAAAGTATGGCCCGCGCCCTGGTGTGTGCCGCGGTGCGCGAAACCTTCGAGGAGTGCGGCACGCTGCTGGCCACCCACCGCGATGGCTCCCCAGTGGTGGACACCACGCCCTACCAGGAAGAACGCAAGCTGCTGGAGAACCACCAGCTGAGCTTCTCCGACTTCATGAGCAACAACAACCTGGTCTTGCGCTCCGACCTGCTGCGCCCCTGGGCCAACTGGGTCACCCCGGTAGAGCAGCCGATCCGCTACGACACAGCCTTCTTTGTGGCCGCTATGCCGGAGGGGCAGGAGACCCGGGCTGATACTCCGGAAGCCACTTCGACGGGCTGGTTCCGTCCCTCCACGCTGCTGGACGGGTGGCGCTCCCGCAAGATCTCCCTGATGCCGCCGACGTGGGCACAGCTGAAGTTGCTGGATACCTTCCGCACCGTCGAGGAGGTTCTGGAGTTTTCCTCCAGCCTTTCCGTCGATCCGGTGCTCGAGGAGCCCGTCGACGAGCCGTACATGGCCGAGTACTACCTGATGGAGCAGCAGATGTACGGCGCACCTACCCGCCAGTTCGCGCCGGGCATGAAGTTCGTCGTCGACCCCGCCGAGATGCCGGAGAACCCTTTCGCCAGCCGCCCCGACTCCTACGAGCAGTAGGACGCGCGCAAAGATGGCCTTTTCTGCTGCCGAGCTGGATTTTCTACTCACCGATTGCGCCGCTGGTTCGCCCCTTATTAATGACGCCACCACGTACCAGCTGACCAAGAAATCCCTCGTGCAGGACCTTTCCCACCTGCGTAAGGCACACGGCGAGCACGCTCGTGCCCTGGTGGAACTGGTACAGGCCCGCCGGGCAGGCAAGCTGCCGGAGAACTGGCTGATGGATAGTGAATCAGTCCAGCAGGCCACCCCGCCAGTGGTCGCCGCGTGGCGCGCGGAGGTGTTGAAGGCCGCCGGGGTGGAGGCTGCCGTGGATGTCACCTGCAGCATCGGCACCGAGCTGCACGCGCTTTCCGCTGCGGGCCTGCGCGTGCTGGGCGGGGACCTGGACCACCAGCGCCTGCGGATGGCTCGCTTCAATGTGCCCGAGGTTCCGGTCGTGCGGATGGATGCGCTGCGCCCCGCCTTCGTTGATGATCTGACATCCGGCACGCTGAAGTCCGGCATGCCGAGATCCGGCGTGGTGGTGGCGGACCCCGCACGCCGGAACTCCTCGGGGCGCATCGCCAAGCTGGAGGACCTGCAGCCACCACTGCCGGAGCTTATGGACTGCTACGACAATCTGGTGGTCAAATGTGCGCCGGGTATCGACTACTCCGAGTTTGACGGGCACGTGGAGGTCGTTTCCGTCGACGGAGGAGTAAAGGAGACGTGTCTTTATTCACCTGCGATCCTGGGGCGGGGACGCCGGGCGGTGGTGATGGGGGCGTCATCAGTTAAAGAAACAGTGACAAGCGACGAGCCCGAGACCGACCGCGTGGGCGGGGCAGGGCGCTACATCGTGGACCCCGACGGTGCCATCGTGCGCGCCGGGCTGGTGCGCCAGTACGCGGCGCGGCACGGGCTGTGGCAACTGGATCCGCACATCGCGTACCTGACAGGCGACGAGCTGCCCGCGGGCGTGCGTGGCTTTGAGGTTATTGAAGTAGTGCCGCTGAAGAAGGCGCGCCCCGCGTTGGTGACGTTAGGTGCCAAGAGCGTGGAAATCCTCGTGCGCGGCGTGGATGTGGACCCCGACGAGCTGCGGAAGAAGTGGAAGCTGAAGAAGGGCGGCGCGGGCGGAAGCAGTGCCGAGGCAGCGAATTCCGCGTACTCAGTGGTGGTTACGCGCATCGGCGAGGGCGGCGCCGCCAAGGCTGTGGCCTTTATCTGCCGGGCGCGCCGCAGCTCGCGGGGGTAGTTCTAAAACAATATAGGAAATTTGTGGCGGTGGTCACCTGGTGGTAGGTACTATGGTGCCAAATCACAATACCCAAGCAGGAAGGTCAACGAATGTCGAACATCGTTGTTCTGGTTAAGCAGGTGCCGGACACCTACTCCGAGCGCAAGCTCACCGACGATGACTTCACCCTCGACCGCGACAGCGCAGACGCTGTCCTGGACGAAATTAACGAAAACGCTGTTGAGGCTGCACTGCAGCTGAAGGAAGCAGACAGCTCCCGCAACGTCATCGTTCTGTCCGTCGGCCCGGAGCGCGCAACCGAGGCGCTGCGCAAGGCACTGTCCCTGGGCTGCGACGAGGCCAAGCTGGTTGTCGACGAGAACCTGGCTGGCTCCGACGCACTGGGCACCGCATGGACCCTGTCCAACGCCCTGAACCAGATCGAGGACATCGAGCTGATTATCGCCGGTAACGCCTCCACCGACGGTGGCGCTGGCTCCATCCCGGGCCTGCTGGCTGAGTACCGCCAGATCCCGGCTCTGACTCACATGGAAGAGCTGAGCGTTGAGGGCGGCAAGGTCACCGGTAAGCGCGTTACCGAAGAGGGCGTGTTCGGCCTGGAGGCTCCGACCCCGGCCATCGTGTCTGTGACTGAGAAGTCCAACACCCCGCGCTTCGCTGCCTTCAAGGGCATCATGGCTGCCAAGAAGAAGACCATCGAAGAGCTGTCTCTGGAAGAGATCGGCGTGGACGCTGCAAACGTTGGCCTGGCAAACGCCACCACCTCCGTTTCCGCTTCCACCCCGAAGCCGCCGAAGTCGGCTGGTGAGATCGTCAACGACGAGGGCGAGGGCGGCAAGCAGCTGGTCGAGTTCCTGGTCAAGGAAAAGCTGGTTTAAGGGAAGTAGGGATTTAAGGACATGACCAACGTACTAGTACTGGTTGAGCACGGTGAGGGTCAGCTGAAGAACTCCACCGTCGAGCTGATCACCGCTGCACGCGTGTTCGGCACCGTCGGCGCCGTTGTTGTTGGCGCTCCCGGCACCACCGAGAAGCTGCAGGGCGCACTGGCCGAGGCCGGCGCAGAGACCATCTACGCCGCAGAGTCCGATCAGGCAGAGTCCCTGCTGGTTACCCCGGAGGTCGACGCGCTGTCCGGCCTGGCAGCACAGCTGCAGGTTCCGGTTATCGTCTCCGCTACCGCAACGGGCAACGAGGTTGCAGGCCGCGTAGGCGCCCGTGTTGCTTCCGGTGTTCTGTACAACACCAGCAGCATCACCGCCGAGAAGTCCGCTGAGATCAGCATCTTCGGTGGCGCTTACACCGTTACCGCTTCCGCCGCTGGCGCATCCCCGGTCTTCACCCTGGCTCCGGGCTCCCTGGATCCGGAGCCGCAGGCTGCCGCCGGCAACGTCCAGCAGGTTGAGCTGCCGGGTGCTGGCACGACCGCCGTCACCATCACCTCCTTCGCTCCGGCTGAGGCTGGCGACCGTCCGGACCTGACCGAGGCCAACATCGTGGTCTCCGGTGGCCGTGGCGTGGGTGGCTCCGAGGGCTTCACCGACGTTGTCGAGCCGCTGGCCGACGTCATGGGTGCCGCTGTTGGTGCTTCCCGTGCGGCTGTGGACGCCGACTACTACCCGGGCAAGTTCCAGGTTGGTCAGACCGGTGTTACGGTCTCCCCGAACCTGTACATCGCACTGGGTATCTCCGGCGCTATCCAGCACAAGGCTGGTATGCAGACCTCCAAAACCATCGTTGCTGTGAACAAGGACGAAGAGGCTTCCATCTTCGAGATCGCAGACTTCGGTGTTGTCGGCGACCTGTTCAAGGTTGCTCCGCAGGCTACCGAGGAGCTGAAGAACCGCAAGTAGTTCTTCGCCCTAGGCTTTAACAGCCGGCGCCCTTTCGCTTAGCTTTTCGCAGGCGGGAGGGCGCCGGTTTTTCTTGTGCCCTGTTCGGCGCTATGCGTCCTGCTGTCGGATGTAGTCCTCCATGTACGGCAGTGTGAATCGCACGCGACCGAATCCCGCCGGCTCGATCAGATCGCGGGTAATGAGGCGGCTCCGCCAGGTGGACAGGCCTCTCGGCTCCACGCCCAGGTGAGTGGCGATGTCGCCAGTCTTGACAGCTCTCGTTGCCGGTGCTGCTGCACTCACCGGTTCTGGTTCGGACGCCCCTTCGTCGGCACTAATCGCAGCCATCGCGCGGAGGAAGTTCATTTCGCCCTCCGGCAGGCGGCTGAGCGCGGGCCGGTGGACGTGGCTAGTCATGCGGTCGATAGCCCGCTGGGAGGCCGTCTCCACGTGTGTGGCTTCGATGGTGTTCGAACTGTCGATCCCGGCAGCCGCCCAGGACAGTGCGCCAACCACTTGGATGAGGTATGGGTATCCGCGGCAAATGTCGGTGGCGCGGACTAGGGCGTCATCAGTAAAAGGGCGGCCAGAATCCGCGGCGGTGATGGCGAGGGTCTTCGAGACTTCCTCAGTCGGCACAGCGTGGAGGTCTACGCGGAAGGCGCGGCGGAGGAACGTGGTGCCCTCGTGCTGCAGTAGCGTGTCCACGCCGTGGGGTAGACCTGCGCAGACGAAGGCGATGTCGCGCTCGTCGCGCATGAGGTCCTGGACCGCTGTGGCCAGGCGGTGGAGCTGGTCGAGGTCGGCGGATTGCAGCTCGTCGAGGGTGATGAGGATGCCGGTGCCGGTGATCACGTCGGAGAGTTCGCGTAGGCGGGTGATGAGCGTCGGTACGCTACGGAGTTCTTCGGCCCGCGAGTGCGCTTCCGTGCGGAAGCTGCCCACGCCGGTGATGGAGGCCCCGGAAAGCTTGCGCTCCGGTGGCTGCTCGATGCTAGTGATGGCGGTGGGGATGGTCGTTTCAACCAGCTCCGCGATCATGTCGCTATTGGGGTAGGCGCGCAGGACGATCCAACCCTGGGCGCGGGCTTTGTCCTCGATCTCGTTAAGCAGCACCGTTTTGCCCACGCCACGGAGACCGCTGGCTAAGATCGTGCGGTGCGGGGAGCCGGGGCCTTCGGCGAGGCTGAGCTCGAAATCCTGCAGTAGTTCCGCTCTGCCCGCCAGGTAGTACGGCGACGTGCCGAAGCTGGGGCGGAAGGGGTTGCGTTTGCCGGGTGCAGCGGGCTGGCCTGAGGGATCGGACATGCCCCACAGCATAGTGGCACTCTGGCAAATTTTGTTAGATCCGTTAGATCTCGGCGGGCTTGTTAGAAGTGTTAGATCTGAGATCTCTGGGTCCGGCTGTGTCCTTGTCTGTGTCCTCGTCCTTCTTGTTCTTCCGAAGCATATAGATGATCGCGATGAGAAGGCCAGGAACCGTAAGGGCAAGAAGCGCGATCAGTACCATCAATAGAAACTCTGCGAGACCCATTGTTGTCGCTCCTGCAACCATCGACTCTGAGTACCAGAATACTAGCAGGGGCCAACAGCCCCATGAGCGGTGTGCGGCGCCCAAGAAGTAGGGTAGGGGCGTGAACAAGACCAACAGCGCAGAAACCGACGGCGCGGGAGCTGGTGCCGCGGGACGTAGTGCAGCGAGCGCGCGGGGGCGCCTGTATGTGGACAACGCGGCGTCTCAGGCCTTGCGCCCCGAAGCGCAGGAGGCGATGGAGCGCGCCGCGGAGCTGCTGAATCCGGCAGGCCAGTACAAGACCGGCCGCGATGCCCGCCGGAGCCTCGAGGACGCCCGTGAGCAGATCGCCGAACTCCTCGGCGCGGATGCAGCAGAGGTGATCTTCACCGGCTCCGGCACGGAGGCCGACAACATCGCCATCCAGGGGCTCGCGTTTGGTTCGAAGGCTCACCGTGGCGCACACGTGATCGCCAGCTCCGACATCGAACACCCCGCCGTGGTCGAGTCCGTCGACTGGCTCACGGCCGGGCCGCTCGATCTGGGCTTTGACCGTGCGGTTCTTCCTGTGGACGCCGCCGGCCGCATCCGCGCCGAAGACTGGATTGTCGGCCTAGAAGGTAGCGCGGGCGCGCCTAACGACCTCGCACTGCTGACCTGCATGTGGGCCAACAACGAGACCGGCGCTATCCAGCCGGTGGAGACTCTCGCCAGTTTCGCCCGCGACAACGGCGTGCCCTTCCACACCGACGCAGTGCAAGCCGTCGGCCACGTCCCCGTCGACTTCCACGCCCTCGGCGCCACCACGCTGGCCGCCAGCGCCCACAAGTTCGGAGGCCCGAAAAACACGGGCCTGCTGCTTGCCCGCCGGGACGCGGACATCTTAAGCCCCGTGCACGGGGGCGGCCAGGAGCGAAAGCTCCGCTCCGGCACCGTGAACGTGCAGGGTGCAGTGGGATGTGCGGCGGCGTTGGCGTCATCAATTAAAGAACTAGAACAAGCAACCGCCAGAATGCGCGTGGCGCGCGAGAGGCTACGGGCGGCGGCGCAGGGCATTGACGGCGTGCGGATTTGGACTCCTGAGGTCGGCGCGCTGCCCGGGCACCTGCACATGAGCTTCCCCGGCGCGGAGGGCGACTCGCTGATCATGCTTTTGGACGCCGCCGGGGTGGATGCATCGACGGGCTCCGCCTGCAGCGCCGGGGTGAACCGCGCCAGCCACGTGCTGACCGCCATGGGCGTGCCAGTGGACGTTGCCCGTGGTGCGCTGCGGATAACTCTGGGGACGGACATCACCGACGACCAGGTCGAGTACCTGGCGGGCATCCTGCCGCGCGTGGTCGAGCAGGCCCGCGCCGCTGGAATGGCCTAGCTGGGTGGGCCAGCTGAATGGCTCAGCGGAATGGCCTAAGAGGCCGGTACGCGAGTAGGGTGCCAAACATGCGAGTAGTAGCAGCAATGAGTGGCGGTGTGGATTCCGCCGTCGCGGCCTCCCGAGCGCTCGAGGCCGGGCACGAAGTGATCGGCGTACACCTGGCGCTATCCCAGTCTCCCGAGGCCGTGCGGGCGGGTTCGCGCGGGTGCTGCTCCCTGGAGGACTCCGCGGACGCACGCCGCGTGGCCGACAAGCTGGGGATTCCTTTCTACGTGTGGGATTTTTCTGACCGCTTCAAGGCCGACGTGATCGACGATTTCGTGGATTCCTACGCCATCGGTGAGACTCCGAACCCGTGCCTGCGGTGCAACGAGAAGATCAAGTTCGAGGCGCTGCTGGACCGTTCCATCGCGCTGGGATTCGACGCAGTGGTGACCGGGCACTACGCTCGCCTGCACGACGGCGTGATGCGCCGCGGAGTGGACGCCAACAAGGACCAGTCTTATGTGCTGGGCGTGCTGACCGACGAGCAGCTGGCACACTGCATGTTCCCGGTTGGAGACACGATCAAGCCGGAGATCCGCGAAGAAGCGAAGGACCACGGTTTCGGCGTGGCTTCCAAGCCGGACTCCCACGACATCTGCTTCATTCCCGACGGCCAGACGCAGGCGTTTCTAGGCAAGCAGATCGGCCTGCGACCGGGGCTGATGAAGGACCAGGACGGTTCGACCGTCGCGGAGCACGACGGCGTGTATGGCTTCACCATCGGCCAACGCAAGGGCTTGGGACTTCCGCGCGAGGGGCTGGACGGCAAGCCGCGCTATGTGACGGATATTGACGCCGCCACGGGCACCGTCACCATCGGCCAGCGCGACGATCTACGGGTCGGTGGGATTACGGCCGATCGGCTGAAGCGCCTGGACCCTTCCGTGCACGGCCGCGAGTTTGAGTGCGAGGTGCAGGTGCGCGCCCACGGTGGGGTAGTGCCCGCCACCGCACGGCTGGTGGACGACCCGGAGGGGACCACGCCGGCGGGGCGTGTCAAGAAGGAGGGGGAGAGCCCGTGGCGCCTGGAGCTGGACCTGCACGAGCCGCTGCAAGGTGTGGCGCGCGGTCAGGCCGCCGTGGTCTACCAGCCGGACGCCGAAGGCGACATCCTGCTGGGCAGCGGCACCATCCGCGCTACCGCGCCGTGGAGCGACGCCGAAGCCGCTGGCAGCGCAGATGAGTGCGCAACGCCGGCAGAGGCTTAGCGCGGTGATGGCAGACAACACCGAGCAGTCGGAGCCGATCGGGCGCCTGGGGTGGTGGGAGAACACCGTCACGGATCACGCGGAGGTGCGCGCCGCGATCCAGTCTGCACTGACCCGCACGTGCGACGTGGACGAGGACACGGGCGTGCCCCCGGTTTTGTCGTTCCCGCGCTGCGGGCGGGCGGGGGACCTTACTGCGCTGACGACTAGCTTCGCGCAGCTGCCGATTCGCGCTAATCCCCGTGGCTGGGAGCTGACCGCCCACCCGAGCCTGGAATCCCGGCGCATGGACGGCTGGGTACGCGAGGCGACGGATGCCGCCGAGGAGCTGCTGGCGGGCAAGGTCGAGCGGCTGATGCTGCACGTTACCGGCCCGTGGACCTTCGGTGCGGAGGTGGAGTTCCGCGGCCACCCCGTGCTGCGCGACCGTCCGGCGTTTAAGGATTGCGCCCTGCACCTGGGCTTCGGCGTGGAGCAGGTCGCGGGCGCGCTGTCGGCGGCGCTCGGCTGTGAGGTCATCATTGCACTCCACGAGCCGCGCGTCCGCGAGGTCATTGGCGGCCTGCCCGGCGCCACCCGCTTCGATACCATCCCCGCCGTCGACCGTGAGTTCATCTACGGGGTGTGGCAGCGCTTCCAGCAGCAGGTCGCGCGTCCGGTGGTGCTGGACACGGGGTCTTTTATCGATGACGCCCTCTCGCACGCGCCCGGCTTCCATCGCATCGTGGTGCCCGCGGATCAGTTGCAGACAACCAGCGGTAAAGACCTGGTTGGCGGGATGATTGGACGCGGCCAGGGGATTGGTTGGGCGGTGCCCCAGGCGGCTCCGTCAGCCGGCGGGGATACCGCCGGCGCCCCAGGGAATACTGCTGCTCATCCGGGGCCAGCCGGTGGGGAGAGTGTCGGCGCCACTGCCGAGGACGTCAGCGGGGCCGACGTGGAGGCCGCCGCGGGCGACATCGCCCGCGCTGTTCTGCGCCAGTGGGAGCAGTGGACCCTGCCCGCCGACGAACTGCCGGGGCTGGTGGACCTTGTGGTGCCCGAGGGCAAGCGCACCGCCGCGCAGGCCTCCGTGGCTGCAGCTCGGGCGCGCCACGCGGCGGAGCTGCTCTGGCGCAACTGATTTCGCAACTGAGGCCGTACCAGCGCAGAACGGCGCGTCTGAGCGCGCCTGAGCGCGGTGCACGCCAGCCGTGCTAAAACTCCTCGTAGACCGCCGGATCCTGGTTCTTCCGGCGCCCATCCGGGTGCCCCAGCGCGGTGATCGCTTCGATCTCTGCGTCGCTCAGCGTCACGTTCAGCGAGTCCAAGTTTTCGCGCTGCCGCTCCTCAGAAGCAGCCTTCGGGATCGCCAGCACCCCGCGGCCGCGGTGCCACGCTAGGACGACCTGCCCGGGGGTTGCGGAGTGGGCTTCAGCAATCTCGGCAATGACCGGCTCCTCCAGAACCGCGCCGCGCAACAGCGGCGACCATGCCTGCGTTACGATGCCGAGCTCGCGGTGTGCCGCGACGGCCTCGGCCTGCGGGAAGTGCGGGTGCAGCTCGATCTGGTTGACCACCGGGTACTCGCGGGTAGCGGCGTGGACGGCCTCCAGGTGCTCGGGCAGGAAGTTGCACACGCCCACGTGGCGGATCAGCCCGCGTTCGCGCAGCTCCAGCAGCGTTTCGAAGGCTTCGACATAGTGGCCCTGCTTGGGATTCGGCCAGTGGATGAGGTGCAGGTCGATGCTATCCAGCCCCAAACGGAAGAGGGATTCTTCGACGGAAGCTACAGCGTCGTCGTGCCGCTGGTAGCGGCCGGGCAGCTTTGAGGTGACGATCACCTCGTCGCGGCGGATCGCGCTGGCAGAGTCCGCGGCGTCAGGTGCGCCCGCGGTTCCGGCCGCTGCGTTTCCGGGCGCTGGGTAGCCAGTCGCGGCGCGGATGCCCGCGCCCACAGCGCCCTCGTTTTCGTAGTTGTAGGCCGTGTCGATCAGGCGGTAGCCCGCGCGGATGCCCGCGGCCACGGAGTCCGCGCCCGCCTGGCCCTGCAGCTTGTATGTGCCGAGCCCGATCTCAGGGAGGGAAAGTGCTGTGGTTTCAGTCATTCGTTCCTGCCTCTCTACTCAGTTCAGTTTTGCGCCGTTCGGTTTGCGCCGTTTTCTAGCAGTTCCTTAAAGCTTGCCTCGTCCAGCACCGGCACGCCCAGGTCCTCGGCCTTCTTCAACTTGGAACCGGCCTTCTCACCCGCCACCAGGAAGTCCGTCTTCTTTGACACGCTGCCCGCCGCCTTGCCGCCTCGGGCCTCGATGGCCTCCTTCGCAGCCGTGCGGTCAAAGTCCTCCAGCGAACCGGTGACTACGATCGTCAGGCCCTCCAACAGCGCAGAATCCACGCCATCCGCCTCTCCGGAAGCTTCCCCGGCCTCCTGGTGCATCCGCACGCCAGCAGCCGCCCAGCGATCCACGATCCGGCGGTGCCAATCCACCGTGAACCAATCCGAAATCGACTCCGCGATCGTCCCGGCCACGCCGTCGATACCGGCCATGTCCTCCACTGAAGCAGAGGCGATGTCTTCCACTGACTCGAAATGCTTCGCCAAAGCCTTCGCCGCAGTTGGACCTACGTGCCGGATGGACAGCGCGACCAGCACTCGCCACAGGTCTGCCTCCTTCGCCGTCTGCAGCTTCTCCAGCAGAGTCTCACCGGACTTATTCAGCTTCCCGGCCTTCGTCGCATACGAGCTGGTCTTTTCCAGATCCTTGGCGGTCAGGTCGAATAGCTCCGACTCGTCGGCCAACACACCGGAATGGATCAGATCATAAGCGCCCTTTTCCCCCAAAGCGTCGATATCAAACGCCTTGCGAGAAGCCAGATACGTCAACCGGGTATGCAACTGACCAGGGCAGTATTGAGTGTTGGGGCAACGCCAGTCGGCGTCACCAACCTTCGAAGGAGCCAAACGGGTGCCGCACTCGGGGCAAAACGTCGAGAACAGGAAAGGCCGCTCCGCGCCCGTGCGCTTATCCTCGACTGGGCCCAGCACCTCTGGGATGACCTCGCCGGCCTTGCGGATGGTGATCGTATCGCCCAGCATCACGCCCTTGCGGTGGGCCTCCGTCGGGTTGTGCAGTGTGGCATCCGATATCGTGGAGCCCGCAATATACTTTGGCGCCACGATGGCCTTAGGCGTAGCCCGACCCGTGCGGCCAATGCCGACGCGGATGTTGTGCAGCGTGGTCATCGCCTCTTCCGGCGGGTACTTGTACGCGATCGCCCAGCGTGGGGCACGGCTGGTGTGGCCGAGCTCCAGCTGCTCTTCCAAGGAATCGACCTTGACGACTAGCCCGTCCATCTCGTGCGCCGCGTCGTGGCGGTGTTCACCCCAGTACTCGACCTGCTGCTGGACCTCGTTGGCGGAGTGAACCTGCTTGGTGTAAGGGCTAACCGGCAGCCCCCACGCGGCAATCGCGCGGTACGCATCGTGCTGGGACGCGGGGGAGAAGCCCTCGCGCGCGCCGATACCGTGGCAAATCAACTTCAGCGGGCGCTTGGCCGTCTCCGCGGAATTCTTCTGCCGCATCGCGCCGGCGGCGGCATTGCGGGGGTTGGCGAACATCTTCAGCCCCTCGGCCTGGCGCTGGGCGTTCATGGCGGCGAAATCCTCGACGTCGATGAACACCTCGCCGCGGATTTCCACCAGAGCCGGTACGGGGAATTCGTCGGTGCCGTGGAGGGTATCCGGGATGTCGTCGAGGGTCCGCGCGTTGTGGGTGATGTCCTCGCCCGTCGTACCGTCGCCGCGGGTCAGCGCGAGTTCCAGCTGGCCGTCGATGTAGAGGAGGTTTATTGACGCCCCGTCGATCTTCAGCTCCGTCAGATATGTCTTCGCGGGGGTGCGGTCCAGCCAGCCGGCGAGTTGCTCGGTATCAAAGACGTTGTCCAGGCTGAGCATCTGCTCGCGGTGGTCGACGTTGCGGAACGGACTGCTGGTGGGCGGGGCGGGGGCGACTTC
>NZ_JAKRND010000025.1 GCF_022347285.1 Corynebacterium sp. ACRPH | reverse complement strand
ACACTCCTGGTGCAAGTACCTCACCCCCACAGAGTACGAAGCCCTCGCAGCGTAACAATGCGCTAGAGTAAACCCCATAATTTCACCACCCCATGGTGTCTACTTTCCGGGGGCCGGGCCCCACCCAGAAAACAATCTCGATGACATTGATACGGTCGAGCAGGCGCTGGTGGATGCGCAGTTCTTCACGCTTGTTACCGACCTTGGCTGGAAGCCCACGAGACATCATCAACCCCACCACCGGTGATATTGCCTGCCTTGCCCGCCACAGTCTCTACGGCACAGGCACCTGGACCGGAACACACACCAGCCCACTGCTAATCGCAGGACAATACGAGGATGCTGAATCCGGGTGGGCCTTCAACCGCTTCCGCTACTACAACCCCACCCTTGGCGCCTACAACGCTCAAGTCCCACTCGGCCAAGCCCCACGCCTCGCATCCGCACAAGGCTATGTTGACCACGCAGCATTCTGGGTTGGCATGTTCGGACTTAAGCGGTGTTAGTTAAAAGTTAATGCCACCAAAGATCACCATGTCTACCACTACATGAATACATCAGGCGATACGACATACGTCGGCATCACCAAACGCCCTCGGCTACGAGCCATGCAGCATGCGTTGAGTCACCCGCTCACTCGCCCCTAAGACCAAATGACAGTACTAAAAGAAGACATGGTTCTAGGGAAATACGAATCACGCAAAGTCGAGCAACACCTAATTGAAAAATTGGGAATACAAAAGGCCCACGGGAGCCACGACTAAGGTAGGTAACCTAGAAAATAAGATAAACAGTATGAGCCCAAAACATGAGTTCTATGACCAAACAACAGCTTTTGGCAAGGACTGGGTAGACCAATCCGTTAGCAAGGTACGTTAGGAACATGGCACTAAAACTAGTATTCGACGCTCCCAAAGGCAGCCGCCCTAAAGCCGGACGGCTCTATCTGATGAAAACCACCCTCGGATACATCCCTGTTGGTGCGACCTCCACCGAAGCATTCTTCGGCGCCGCCGTGATGATCCACCCCTACCGAGCGATCGTTTCAGACCCCAAAGACACCACCTGGTACCCACTCGTCGAAAACAACGAACTCTTGATCCCGCCGCTGAGAATCAGAAAGCAGGATTTCAGAAAGGGAGGCTGCTTCACTCCGATTCGCGACAAAGCAGCTCCTGTGCCCATTCCCTTCGATCGCTACTTTTACTACCAAATGTCCATGCCTTGGTCCCCAGCCGAACAAGCGTTCGTTCCGGCTGCTGAAACATTGCCAAAAGATCGGCTAGGCACTTTCGTTCCCAAGGACGAAAGAATCATAAAATTCACCATTCACGACACGAACCCACCTCAAGGTGGCATCGTCGATGAAGCACCGGAGGGCACTTACTTTATGCCAGCGGGCCTCCTCATGGATCTTCACATCGAGTTCGCCCTTGAAGACGCACTCGCCTACTACGGACTGATCGATACCCCGCGCCCCGCACACCCCGACTTCACCGAAAGCCAGGAACACGACACGATGCCAACTACCACACAGAAGGAAGACCAACCGCTCTTCCACCTCGCAGAACTCGACGGTATAACCACCCTATTCGCCGCAATGGACACTATGCCCAAGGAGACAGTCGGCGTCATAGAACAAGCAGGACACACACCCAACGGCTACTTCCTCGACAACCTCGCCAAGTACCTACTCCGACAAGCAAACGTCACCACCGACGGCATTGAGTTCGACAGTGAAGCAGGCATGTTCAGCCTCATCGGCACCGCTGACACCCTCCAACCACTCCACACCCAACTGACAGACCTGTTCAGCAACACCAACAACCTTCAACAAGCAATTAGCAAAGCTAACGCCGCAGGCACAGACTTCGACGACTAACAAGAAGCTTTATCCTTACACACTAGGGACAAATCAGCCGGCTGGAATGATGCTGCGTCAATACCCCTATGACAGACTCGGCCGACGCGAAGTAGAAAACACCATCAACCCTCACCACCGGAGCCCTATACGGTTGGGCTTTTCGGTGCACCAACCCGCTGTTGTTTGCTGGCCAGTATGAGGATGCTGAATCCGAGTTGGCGCACAACCGCTTCCGCTACCACAGCCTATAACGCCCAAGCCCCACTAGGACTCGCCCTGCTAGGACTTTCCCCACATCTCGCCTCAGCCCAGGGGTATGTCGACCACGCAGCACGCTGGGTGGACGTGCTCAGGTTGGCAGGTAACAACAAAGCACACAATGCCGAAAAACCGGGTCAAACGGGAAGTCAACGGAAATGAAGCTTTCCGACAAAAGGGACCGCAGGTATTTGATCCAGATCAAATGAGAACTAAGCCACTTGAATACAGCACTAGTCCAAACGACACTGAATGGACAAACACAGAGGCTATGCGTGAGGGAGGCTACGCATCACCAAACCGAGCATATAACTCTGTCAATCCGCATCTTATTGTCCTACAAAATGACTCTACACTGGTAGAACTCTCCCAAAGAAGGCACAATGAGTGTGCTAGGAAATTGTATACTTACTACTGCCTTCAAAGGAGCAATGGCCAAGATATAACGCCTGTGAATCTCCCGGCTTTCGATACGTGACGAGATGACTGTTGAAAAACGAGAGGATTGGATTACTAACAAGTGCTTACGCCGGAAAACTTTAATAGAGACCAAGGGGTTCTTCTAATGCCATATGAGTTCTCTGATGAACAAATTGCTCAAGTTACAGAGGGTTTGCCGGAATGGCTTCCGGCTGAATTCGAACGGTTTTTCAAAAGTTTTGGGGACTTCAAGACTCCAGGGTTTACACTCTATTCCCCACTCTATTCACCTCAAGAAATGTATTTCATCCGCACCGGATATCGACGGTTTCAAGAAATCGATCCGCCGCTAACTTCAGATCCAGAGAATTGGATCCCGATCGGACACTACGACGGATTTTCCTACGCTGTCTATCATCGTTTGGATTCAGGTCAGGTTGAGATAGGATCATACGATTTTGAATCAGATGCCTACTTCAATGGACCTTTTTCCACACTTGAGGATTGGATAAACTCATACGCAAAATAATCACAGATGACGTTTCAACCCAAATCATCAAACCGTTTATAGCGCTCGTGAGATCTTCCTAAATTCTGACAGTGGATTATCAAACCCTGCATAGCGTCGAACTCAACGAAGTTTGCTTACATCGTTCGTTCATCCCTTCTACTACGCCTCCGGTGAACAGCCCATGGCCCCTTCCTCTTCCAGCACTCCAGGTGTTAACTACCGCTACTTCTACGACGGGCTCGGCCGACGTGTAGCCAAAGACACCTTCAATCTCCACCACCGGAGTCGTAGAGGGACACACCACCAAACGTTGTATGGCGAGCGCACATGAGCGGGTCGGTGTACCAGCCCGTTGTTGTTTGCGCGTCAGTACGAGGATGCGGGATCCGGGTGGGTGTACAACCGTTTCCGCTACTACAGCCCCACCCTGGGTGGCTACAACGCCCAAGCTCCACTCGGACTCGCCCCGCGACCAGCATCAGAACAAAGCTATGTGGACCGCGCAACATTCTGGGTGGATATCTTTGACCTCAAGGCCTGTCCAACGCTCAATGGCGGACTCTACAAAGATCTCACAGTTAAAAATCTCGAAGGAAACAAATACGAACGCCACCAATTGATCTCGAGTCACGCGCTCAAGGAAGACCCGATCAGAAGGACTAAAAGCAAGCACAGCGCACAGAGAATCGCCTAGTTGGACTCCAGACCGACTGTTTTAACACCTCAAGGAGAAATATAGTGGATTACGGACTAACTCCACCCAAGGAACTCACATTTCAAAATAGTATGCACGAATTGGTTCAGAAGCTATCAAAACATAGATCAAAACAGAACCAAATCTCTTATGATGCAGAGCATCAACCCTCAGCAATTCACATCGGATCAATAGTATTATATGGGAGTGAGCTGAAACTCCGAATTAGTGAAGTTGAAGATACAATACAAGACTTAACCGTCACGGAAATTACAAGGACCGATACCTTTCTCGGAACACCCCTGAAGCAAGACGTCACATCCTTTTGTAACTTTTTAAACCAACAAAACATCTCATGGAATAGGCCAGACGACGAAGGGCTTTATCTCTGGGAAGATTGGGTCATTTTCTACGTTGAGGACGACGTAATTCAGAACATTACTTGGATCAACCCCGACCTACTCTCCGATCTTGAGCTGATAGAACTTGCATTCCCTAGTAACAAGTAGACCAACATAGAAAGCCAGGACTTCGAAGGGTTGCGGGCTTGGTTCCACTGCTTTTGCGGCCCTGTGTTGATGGGGTCCGCGAGACAGTACTCAGTTTCTACTTCCTGTAGGCCGGCATTGCCCGGCGCTTCGTAAAGACTCATTATGTTCCACCCGTACACCCACCGCGACATGTGCGCCCGCACCGGTAACCAGCTGGCAGCTGTCACCACCACCATCGACACCGATCCGGCACAGGTTGATGAAGGGTACGTGCGGACCACTACCCCTGCGACTGGTGACGCACACGGCCAGATCGCACTAACCACCCGAAGTACCAGTGGCACCATAGCTGGCACCGGTCAGTGTTCACACATCACGGGAAACACCCCAACGGCACCAGTCAACCCCGCCGGCACTTGGCCCCCACCCGGGGTTGATGCGACGCTCTACGCCCTGGTGTGTGGCCCGGCAAGAGCACCACAGGAACTGATCAACCCTCACCACCGGAACCATAGAGGGACACACCACCCAAATGTTGTACGGCAAACGTGTCTGGTCGGGTCGGCGCACCAGCCCGCTGTTGCTTGCGGGTCAGTATGAGGATGCTGAATCAGGGTGGGCCTACAACCACTTCCGCTACTACAACCCCACCCTGGGTGCCTACAATGCCCAGGCCCCCTCGGGCTTGCCCCACTGCTCGCCTCGACACAGGGGTATGTCGACCACGCAGCACACTGGGCCGACGTTCTGGGCCTGTATAGTGGAGGACCCTATTCCGAATTGAAACGAGAGTCCAACCCTGTTGAGAGAAACCGAGGCCGCAGATGCGAGACTCGGTGAACACCAAATGGACCCAATGCGAAATGGCAATCCTCTCAGCCGCAGTACTGAAAACAAGCGTTTCTGGAAGAATAAAGCACCGTTCAATCGCGAACAGTATGCTCCCAAAAATGGATCTGCCGATGTCACTACAGATCAAATGAGACGGGGAAAGCCTCCGCAGCGATTCAACCAAGATAGGCTTGATACATTCCCACAATCTGATGGAATTGAAAGCATGGAAATAAGCCATAAGCCTATTGCACGTTCAGAAGGTGGCGTGCAAACTCGTGCACGATGGCCTCAAGACCACGCAGATATCGCCCCACAACGATTCCCCGGCTTTCAATAGAGACTGGAGCAGCTATCGATGAAACCGTTTAACCAACTTTTCGGCGAAAATGCAGGTAAACCCATCACAGTAGATGGTGTCACCATCCACATCGCCTATCGAATAGCTCCTAAAGGCAAAACAAAAATTGAATGGTCCTTCGATACCCCACACCCTGAAGGCATGGTAGCTCTCAAATTTAAGGCTATTCGCAGTTCTTTTCACACCAATGACTCGCAGAAAGCCACTGAATTTCTCGCTATCCATGGCCAAGATAACGTCGGCTCACTTATCGTCGAAAAAATAGGCAAGAATCCAGTAATAACTATTACCAATGCGTACCGAACCGAAGATCGAAACCCAGATTGGATGACCTATTTTGGGAATCAAGGACTTCTACTTGAACAAGAGAACTCGGATTACGTGACCTTCCGAGCGAACAACGGGAATACGAACAATCGTATGTCGTTCAGCGACCTAACGGGAGCACTCCGCATCACGTCGCTCGCTGAACCCGCAGGAACTCTAGACACACTCCCGGTACATCCGGCGTACCCTCTCGATAGATATTGCTTCATAAAGACCTCGACTGAAGGCGAATCTGAATCTGACCTAATCAGTAAAGCAATTACGCTAACTGGTCTGGTCTCTGATGAGACTTCCCATTTCAATGATCTCAAAAACCGCTTCGCAGACACTTCAACGTGCGTCATTGCAGAAGATGAACGTGCTGTAACGATTGAAATCGATCTGAGTAGCGAAGTAACCTCCGACTTCGCTATGTGGGACGAAGCAAGGTCGCAAGGACTAGCCTTGGTCAGAATTGGCGACAAGAAACTTTTGTACGCACCTAAGTAAGGCATCACTTTCAAGAGATGTGCTGAGACTGTTTTACAAGTTCGGCCCCCACCAAGCCCCAGCGTAACCACACCACCGCCAAGGCAAGCGAAGCCTGGAAGTAAAACAAACCATCGATCCCGCCACCGGTGGAGCACACATTCAGATCGCTCTAGCCAACAAACCCACCACTAGCGCCCCCACAGCTCCCACGGTTGAAAACGGTCTGACAACACATCCTAGCCTTGCCCCAAAAGGTCCGAGCAGTAGGTTGATGCGACGTTCTACGCCCTTGGTGGGTGACCTGGCGTGGGATCTAGCGGGTGCGCCACAGGAACTGATCAACCCTCACCACCGGAACCGTAGAGGGGAAACACATAAATGTTGTACGGCAAACGTATCTGGTCTGGTGGGTGTACAAGTCCGCTGTTGTTTGCAGGTCAGTATGAGGATGCTGAATCAGGGTGGGCCTACAACCGCTTCCTCTGCTACACCCCCTGGGTGCCTACAACACCCAGGCCCCTCGGGCTTGCCCCACTGCTCGCCTCGACACTAGGGTATGTCGACCACGCAGCAAACTGGGCCGATATTCTCGGGTTGGATGGTGTCAGTCATATTGTGGAAGTGGATAAAGCTCTAGAAAGTATTGCAAGAGATTTAGAGGCGCTTCGTACTGTGCACTCCACGGCGGCTCACGGGCAAAGCTGCCCCCCTGGACAATCTGGACGGTACGAAAACCATGCAGAGCAAAAGCTTCTAAACTATGCCAAGCAAAATAGTATTCAGCCGGCTGAATTGCACTCTGTATATAATTTCTGTAGTAACCGGTGCGGATCCATCCCAGGTTGTGAGCAAGTTCTTTCAAGAAATGGATTCATGACCGTAAGTCCCCACCTGGACACTGCGTATCCAGTCCGATTCACGCAAGATGGGGTAAGCATAATTAGAAGTGGAATGAGATAGGTTGAATTCATCCGGATCTGAACTCCTACCCGTACGGCCAATCCAATGGGTTTTGACAAACCTGATCGACAGCGAAAACAAGACTCACAGCTTTTCAAACCCATTTGAAAATGCTCTACCGAACTGGGTATTCGAACTGCAAGCTCACCAATTTTCCGACCCAACTACCGCTCTTCATGAACTAGTTCCTTCTCTAGCAGAGCCTATCCAAACCGGCCTAATCAACCACCTTGATATTTCACCAATCGCCACCATTTTTCGCTTCTCGGCCGCCCTGCACATACTTCATTCGCATGCCTTCCCCGCCATCGACCAAAAGATCATCCAGGAGTTCATAGGAACAGCGTGCCAATCTCTAAAAGACGCAGGCGCCGAACTCAAGACCTTCCTAGAGGCAAGGCTAGAAGGAGAGTATCTAGCGGTTTGTACGGCTGAAGGAATCCAGGGAATAACCCCGATAGCTCCTGACGATCTGTTGACGCAGGCCGAACAACTTTCACGGCAATATCCGAAGGGACACGTCTTCCGATTCGGAGAAAGCCCCGCAATAGGCCTTATCTTCACAAACCAAGGACAGACCTACTACTACCCGCTAACTCCCGAACATTGGTTCGCAATTGGATGTGCAGCTACCGGCAACTACACCCCTTATAGTTCATCTACAGGTCGTTTACTCCATTCTCGGCAGTATTTTCCCTTCGTAGGCCCGTTAGCAAGAAACAAAGCCAGCAGGAATGAGATTGAATCCGGATTATCGTGGTGGATGATTCCAAGGCTCACTCCTATTGATATGCCCTTTGTTACTGATATGTACTTCTGGGGCGAGGAGGAGAACTAATGAATACTTTTAAAATTCTCACTTCCAGTCTTGTAGAGTGCCTGGAATCTGCAATTGAGCAGCTGCTAGTCGTTCCAAAGTTTGCAGCTAACTACAATGATGATTCTCTGTTGGGTTGGCTACGCCAAGACGTTGGAAAACTTGAATCTGCCACATGTGTTTCGGATGCCCTGGATCAGCTGGTCAGTACCTTCTTTGTTCCCTATTGCCTAGACCAAAGAGCTAACCCAGGAACTCTGCTCATCGTCATGTGGAGAGAACTCTGTGTCGGTTCGCTGAAGGCGGAGAAGCTGTCAGGGTCTTTTGTTGAACAACAAATCAACAGTGAGACTTATTCAATTGCAAGTTCTCTAATAGCAGATCAATCGTCAGCGAACGGCAACACAACAATAGAGACACCAGGTGGATCTGCCAACCTCGAATACTTCCGTACTGATCACGGCTGGGACTACACCGTCACAAGTAAGGAAGGAATCGTTTATGGTTTTCCCGAACAGCTGTGTATTGCTACCCAAGAAGTTCCCGGTGGGCTATTTGCCCAGCAAGTGTCCATCTATGACATGTTGATTGAGCCCCGGGAGTATCAGCTTCAGCCGTATGAAGAGTTTGGTGCACTACACTTGGGAAATGGCCAATTGTGGTGGCCTAATCGCAGCGGATCCTAAGCTTTATGGGCTATGGCCAACAGGACAAGTGTTCTCAGCGTCGTGACATCGCCCCATAAATCAAAATCTGACAGTTGCTGAGGCAAGAAGCAAAACGGGCAATCGACTGAAATGGCCTGAGGCATGTTCCCAGGCTTTGCCCTAAATTCTACTTTTAATATGCCCTGGCTTGTGACCTGGCGGGTGCGCCACAGGAACTGATTAACACCACCACCGGAGCCGTAGAGAGGCACGCAACCCAAACGCTGGACAGCAAACGCACCTGAAGTGATCGGTGCACCAGTCCCCTGTTGTTTGCTGGCCACTACGAGGACGCGGAATCCGGGTGGGCGTACAACCGCTTCCGCTACCACAACCTCCCCCTGGGTGCCTACAACGCCTAAGCCCCACTCGGACTTGCCCCCGCTAGGACTCTCCCCCCCCTCGCATCAGCACAGAGGCATGTCGACCACGCAGCACACTGGGTCAATGCGCTCGGGCTCAAGGCCTGCCCAACGCTCAATGGCGGACGCTACAAAGATCTCACTGCGAAAGACCTCGAAGGAAACAAATAACTTCCGAAACTTCCCAGGCGCAGATGCGCAACGAAATCATGAAATCGATATGATCAAGCAAGGTATGCGAAATGAACTGTTCAGCGAACAAATTCAAGACGTTCAATCGATTTCCCACAACTATGATGAGGGTCTATTGCAGGCTTGGATGGCTGACAGAGCCCGTCCTGACTGGCAACCCGATCAACTAATCCCGTAAAGGACAAAAATGCGTTTCGAATCAAGTCCACCACCCCAGTTCTCTTTTTCGCTGGACGTCCATACCCTTTTAGAACACCTCTCAAACAGAAGTTCTATTGAAAGAAAACTGAGGTACAGCAACCCAGAAGTTCACTGTATGCACCACGTTGGGCAAGCCGAGTTCATACGTCCAGCCCGGCTAACGACTATCACTGAACTTGATGGCGTGGTCGCAGAAATTGGGATCCAGAAAGTTGTCAATCCCGATTCCTTTTATGACATCCCACTAAAGCTGGCCCCAATGGAATTCTGCGAAGAGCTAACAAACGCTTCAATTCCTTTCTCAATGGTTCAAGATCAAGAAATCATTCTCTACGAGCATTGGACCAAGTTTTTCATCGAAGATGACGAAATAGTCAACATTACTTGGATGAACCCCAACTACTACTCAGACCTTGACCTTATTGAAATGGCATTCCCTAGCAACTCCTAGTTCACTTGGACGTCGTGCTAGGAAATGCGCTTATTTCTTTCATTTCGCCCAAACTTGCTCCAAAGGATTGTCATGACAGTTGTAAACCCCGTTCTACCGGTTGAAGGCGTCACCGAAAAAGCGTGGGCCCTCGTCAACCAAGTACTCCCCGACACTCCAGCTCTTGGACCTGGTTGGCACAGAAGGATCATTCGCCGTTCAACCCCAGAACAGCTCGACAGAATCATTGAACTTCTTACCCCTTATGCGACCGCTAGTTTCGAGGACCCAGCAACGCGACAGTTTTTCGCCATTGCCAGTGATCTGGGAGCCTCGGAACTTGATGTAACCTCCATCGTTGATGAGGTTGAGCACTACCAAAAGTCGACAGACCCGGCCGTTTTAGAAATGATCGATAATGACCAAGTCCTCTTGCTGGACGAAATTAGTCCATCAAACTTCGAGCAACTCAATCGCTACTTGCAACTCGACGGCCCTGCTCTTATCGATAGCCAGATCGAATTCCTACGCAAAGCAGTAAGAAACAAAGCCTTTCGTAACGCACCAGAATTCCAATGGCTGGCCACCTCCCGATTCGCCACCATTCCCGAATCCGCTTACGCCATATCTTTCATCGGGCAGACAGGGCCAATCCTCTGGGATTCCACGGAAGAAGAAGACCTCATAGACACCCTCGAAGCCAGTAACATCAGTGGAGCCTCAGGGCGGCACCACAAGCCACGCGTCTCATAGTTACTGAAAGGTCAATGATGCGAGTAATCCAAATGGGATTGAACTACTCAACAACCAGATTCCAATCCCTAAACGCACCGAGCACTGCCAAGTTCACCTGGGCAAAAACGCGGGACGTTCTAGAAAACAAAACATTCGACGCATTCGAAGAGCGTATGGAGGAAGATGGCTCCGATCTTCCTCACTTCCCTATTACAACAACATATGGACTGCTTCTCGCCGACGAAGCCACCTCGAAAATCCTGCGCCCAAAACTATGCGAAAACGGTGGCGATATTGCAGAGTGCACTATCCAAACCCAGTTCGGCACGTACACAGGATTTCGAGCTTTCAACCTTCTAGGCCAGTCACTCGAATCCAATATCTTCAGACTCGCTGAATTTCGCAGCCCCACTGAAGTCGGCGTAGAGCAATACATCTCAGTCTCCTTCGCCAAATGGCTAAAGACCACTGTCAACTGCGGCGCGATCGTATTCCGTGACGTGGAAACTGACGGTATCTACAGACCACAGCAAAGCCTGCACCCACGATCCAAAGATCTATGATCCGTACGCTGTGTACATCTGGAGAATGAGACAATGTCACTTACCGCCTACTTGGCCGACAACGCCATGCCATCCAATCCGGCAGAAACCACAACCGAACAATTCCTCACGGAATTAAACACAACCACTGATCCCAACCACCACCGGAAGCGTGGAGGGGCACACTATCCAAACCCTGTACGGCAAGAGCATCCAGAGTGGTCGGTGTAACAGCCTTCGAAGTAAGCAAGCCAGCAGAACCATATGTTGCGCGTGCCCTAGAACAGGCAATTCAAGACGACCAACCGACCCTACTTCAAAGAACGACCGACAAATCAATCATCCGCCAAAACAGAGCCGAAGCAACCAGAGGATGGGATTACACCAAGGGAAACCACGATAAGTTTCCATAGGCATCAAGTAGACCAGGAGGTGCAGGAGCAACCGTTAATGGCGTGTCGTGTTCTGCACAGAGACGTCAAGGGAGCTCATTGTCTAGTTTCTACCGATCCAACAGAGTTGGCGATTGTGTCTATTTTAGAGCTAAATTAACCGATTAGGAGTTTACGATTGAAATCCTTCTCCATTACAATCGAACCAACAAACTACATCTTTGAAGTTTTTGGTGACGAATCTGCTGAAACTGAACTTCATTGGTCGGGAAATCCGCCGGTCGGTAGAGCCAAGGGTGCTTTTGCAGTAGCGCTTCCAGATCTAGAGATAGGCGAAAGGTTTTCAGCCACCGTTTGCTTCACAGATGCACCCGTCGAGGAGCAAAACACTTTCTCCAAACATGTGATTGAGACCTTTGACGGGAAAATAGAAATATTAGATGTTGTCAGAAGCGGGCTTACAGGCTCAGAGGGATTCGTTGGGACCCTCTACTCTTTGCCATGGACTGGCCGCTCAGAAATCACGTTAAGCGCCCCACAAGGTTTCTCGAGAAATAGTGAGGGCGAGTTTGTGCCGCTTAGTTTGCATCTAACGTTTAGCCCAGCATCAGAGACTTGAGTCTAGTGAGTTTCTAGCAGGGGCAGCGATCGAAGTCTTTGTTTTCCTACACCCATGACGGACTCGGCCGACGCGTAGTAGGAGACACCACCACCCCCACAATCGGTCTCGTCGAGGGACACACCACCCAGCCCCCTGTACGGCAAGAGCATCAGGAGTGGTCGGTGCACCAGTCCGCTGTTTTTGCTGGCCAGTATGAGGATGCTGAATCAGGGTGGGCGTACAACCGCTTCCGCTACTACAGTCCCACCCTGGGAGCCTCTAGCGCAGCATACTGGTTCGACACGCTCGGACCCGCCGGAAGGCCGCACACAGAGCACCACGCAAGGGCGGTTTTGGCCTTTAGGGAAAGAAAGGATAGATAAATGGAAATTCCGTCAGACTTCTACTCAACTAAGAACAACCCGTTCACTAAGGAACAAATATCTAGATTGAAGCAAAGCACAGACTCCCCTCTACCTGAAGACTATCTAGAATTTCTATCACTCTATGGAGGTGGAGTTATTTCTGAAGCCTACTCACGCGTACAGCTCAAGACCGATGACTCGAGCCTTCTCGAGGTTGAAGCAACCATGATCTTTGGAAACATAACACCAATAGATATATGGGAAAATTCCATCCAATTGGATCCAACTTGGCTCCATGACTGGGCATTCTACTTTTGCGAAGCAAGTAACCCTCCCGAGGACAAGATTCTACTCAACCTGTCTAACGAAAAATTTAAAATCGGAAGCGTACTATATGAAGATGAAGGGAAAATCTTCCAGGTGTCCGATAATTTCACATCCTTCATATCACTTCTAACAAATAATCGAAAAGACCAGCCCGAAACACGTAAACATATATCGGATAAATTTGGCAGTTTCCACATTCCAAGCAAAACGATTAAAAAGATTGAGTTCCCCAATCTCAATCCTGATCGAGATTGATAGCGGCAATTTTTACATTACCGCCCCTAACAACGCTGAAGAAACATTTTCTACGGAAGAGATCGAGCCGAAACTTTCCACCTCCCTTAGATTCACGCTTCGAACCGCGACGCCTTGCGCCTTGACGATGAGGAAACATCGCAGCTAGAGACTAAGTCATTCACTTATCAACAAGGTCGACTTTCGATAGCATATACGCCCAATCAAGCACCAACAAGACTACCGTTAGAAAAACAAGCGATTTCTATATTCTTGTATGTTTTGTGAACACTTCGGCTTCGACAATTTTAAAAACCAAGACTTTTTCCGCCGCTAAAATTCGTCGATACACGAGGAGATATCACCCTCCACATATTAGCGCAATCAGGAATCACCCGAGCAATTTCGAAGCTCTAGGAGCTCATACACATGGAAATACCTAACCCCCACCACCGCAAAGACAAAACAATTGACGAGCACTTCGTACGTCTCTTCAAAGAAATCAAACCAGACTTTCAACAAGACCCCGACAGCATCTTCGACTGGATGCAAGAAGCCAAACGCGATCTAACTCCAGCGCAGAAACGGCAGTTCATTAAAGACCATCGACATGAGGCAGAACTAACACTCGATGAGCGGTCTCGCGCCTTCATGAGAGTACTGATCAACCTCGGTGCGAAAGACCTGGACATCACCAACGCTGTCGATGAGATGCTCAAATACATCGACTGCGGCGGAAAATCTTCTGATATCCGCGCTATTGTCGATGCGGATACTAACCTGATCCTCTATAACATCCACCCGAAAAACTTCGAACAGATCAACCGCTTCCTCAAAGCCACCAGCACCAACGAACCAGAAATCCTTTTTGAGTGGCAACGCTTCCTCATCAAACAAGGAGTCAGAAAGAAAGCCTTCCGCGAATACCCAGGATTCCACTGGATCAAAACCAGCGCTTTCGCAGAACACCCTCGAGCAAAAGAACACGTCGCGAAGCTCGCCGACCCGTCCTAAATGCATCCACTACTAAGAAAGGTCTCGATTCACATGCTTATCCCTAACTACTTCCCCATCACCAACGACCAGTACGAACAACTCACCTCCACCGACGAAGACACCGCCGTCGACCTCGCCATGGACTGGATGGAAGAAGAAACCACCGGACCGGGCACCGACATCGACAAAACCGCCGACGACCTCGCCACCGCACTCACCACCCCAGAGGCAAAACAAGCAGTCACAGGACACACCCTGCTATGTAAAGACCCAGCACTCTACGTCGCCTCCCCACAGCAAACAGCCACCCTGGCACAAGCACTCGCCGACTCGACTGTCGACGAAGACGCACAAGCCGACCTCGACACACTCACCGACTTCTACACCACCGCTGTTACCAACAACCACGCAACAGCAATCCTCTACAACTAACCCACCCCACCGATCACACCAACCTCCGCCACCGGCGTCGTAGACGGGACACACCGTCCAACCCCTGTACGACAAACGCACCTGGGCCGGTCGGTGTACCAGTCCATTGTTGTTTGCAAGTCAGCATGAGGATGCTGAATCCGGGTGGGCGTACAACCGGTTCCGCTACTACAACCCCACCCTGGGTGCTTACAACCCCCCAGGCCCCTCGGCCTTACACCCACGACTAGCCTCGGCACAATGGTATGTCGACCACGCAGCTTACTGGGTGGATTTTCTCGAGCTCGTAGGCTCCGCTGCTCACTAGAAACTCACGCCATCGATCCTCGTCGAAGGAGCGACGGTACTTTCAAGGCGATAGGAGACGGGATAAGATGTCAGACAGAATCGTCCTGACCTCCAATACACCCTAAACAATCAAATATATTACGTAGAGTGGAATCGCTTTTCCTCTGCTCGTAGATTAGGGCACGAATCACGAATAGCGACGAACGATCCATTTGGCAATATCACCCTCATTCAAGGCGGATAGATTTGACTTTTGAAATTGCATATAACCAACCCACGGCATTTTTCTGGCAAGATATTGATACTGCCATCGAAACGGTCAAAAGCGACTTTGATCCTCTTTTTCTTAACTTCGATGAAATCGAGAAACCTACTGAGCCATTGTCAAATCTCGATCGAGTTTGGATTTTCCAGGAACGAAACGGCGTAACTGCAGTTAGCTATTCACTTAACGAGTCGGATCGTCTGTTTCAGCTCTTAATCCACACCTGGAAAGATCTCGAACGTCCACCACTGGGGATGGAAATTACGAAGACCGAAGCGTCCCAACAATGGGTACTCATCACCCACTCGAACGAGTTAAATGCGATGACGCGCTCCTACCGGCAACAATGGCTAGGAAAAAAGACTGCTGAGGATTCCATGGCACCAGATTTTCCAATGAGGGCAGAGGAAATGAACGAGCAGCGAATCTTAGATTACCTCGAAGAAAACGGACTTGACGTCACCATGGCTTCAACTCCACCAAGCGATGCGAGGTATTTCTTCGTCACGAACCGAGAGCTAACACTAGAAGAATGGGAAAAATACTATTCTCAAATGGGAAGCTGAGCCTCCCAACGCCATGACTCATATTTCTTATACACTAGCGGTACCTCCGCAACGCAATCTCGAAAAGTGACAGGTCATAATGAGTACGGAACGTATTATCATCCACCTCCCCACCACTCCAACCGAGCCGGAGGATACTTATAGCCTCGTGACTGCCGCCAGTCGCGCAGACAAGCACACCTCGACGCATACGCGTCAGCTCCAGCAGTATCTCACCAACATATTGTCACCCCACAAGATCCCCGTGGAACTCACCGGTGCAGAATGCATCGCCATCAGAGACAACAACGAGCACATCCCCCAACTACTCCAGCTCATCAGCCCCATTCTTTCCTACTTCACCACGCTGACCATCCTCGAAAGCAATCAACTGGTATGGACCTTCGGTGACGAAGACTCACAGTTCACCACCGAAACGTCCCAGTTTTACGCCCCGTGGGCTAGTCTTCGCAGCATCCCTTCCTGGATCGACCACATCACCACCAAAGCCCGCTCACTAGCAAACCTCAATATCGGAACCGATCCGCGAGACTTCCTGATCATTAGCGACAACACCAAGGATCAGCACTATATCCAGTGCTACTTCAGCCCAGCTGACAACAACTACCGTGTAGAGATGCGCCTCGGCGATGCTGAACACCATTATTGGTGCATGAGGGACGACGCCTGGAGCGTCATCCGAGAACTATCCACCTGGATGACCGCCACTGACCACTCCACCACAGGCTGGAACAAACTAGATATCTCATAGCGCAAATCCCACAAGGTGTACGTAGCGTCGGAGGAAGCTAAGTAAGCCACCGCGCCACCACCGCCATCGATAGCCTGGTACGCACCGTTGACGTCGACGCTGAAGCGGCCTTGGGGGCCTGTATCGCCCAAGGCCCACTAGGACTCGCACCACGGCTCGCATCGGCACAAGGGGTATGCTATCCAGGCAACAAGCTGGGTAAACGCACTTGGGTAAATGGCCTATAGCAAGGCCACACGGAATGAACCAAAGGCATCTGGGAAGGTGCGAACTCAAGCACCACAAGCAAAACTCAGCAGCGGTGCGAGAAGCTGTGCTCGCCGAAGTGCACTCACCTTTACGAAGTTTCGATCACTCGAGACGAGTTCTTGTCCAAACTGCATGAAATCAAAGATTCACGACAATCTGGACTTCTGTTGTCCGAGCTCTAATTGTTCAGCTAAATGAGGAAGTGACCTATGAGAATCATTTATCCAGGTACAAATTTTTCAACTGCACGATTTGCAACTCCCTCGAACGGAATAGACCTCGACTTCAGCACTGCATTAACTAAAGAAGCCTTTCAGGGAAAAACTCTAGAGGTAATTGAGGAACGCACGGAAGAAGACGGTTCTAAACTACCCCAATTTGGACTCGCCAACTTCGACGATATGTTAATCGCGAAAGAGGAAGTAGCAGATATACTTCGTCCCAAGCTGAAAGAAAACGGTGGAGACGTTCTCGAGCGCACCGTGAGATCGCAACATGGGATTTACATTGGTTTCCGCGCTTTCAATCTATTGTCGGATAGCCCAGCAGCAAATATTTTTCGGCTCCTTGAATTCAACGAGAACCCTACATTGTGCGTAAGACAATTTCTATCAGTAGAATTCGCACAATGGATGAACAAAAACTTGGACTGCCGCGGCCTTACATTTCGAGATGCCGAAACGGACGGAGTTCATAAACCTAGTACTAGTTTGCTTCGACGCTCGACTGATATCTAAACATCGCGAAACTTCAAACAGGATCTGTACGCACATCCGGATTAGAGTATCTACCTGAAAGACTCCGAAACTGCGTAATACGCCAGGTCTGGTCGAAAAAAGAGTTTTTAGAAAACAGTTCGTCTAAACAAAGTACAAGGGCCCCGCAAATCGACATGTCTCTCACCGGCTACCTGACTGACAACACCATGCCAGCCAACCCACCAGTAACCACAACCGATCAATTCCTCCGGAACATCGACTCCACCACCGACGCCAACCACCACCTCAACACCACCATGGCCTACTGCGCCACCGAAGGCACAGAAACACTCCCCGCAACCACCACACTCTTTAACAACTCCCCCATCGCCGGCTGGCTGCTCCACGCGGTCGTCCGTTACGAAAAGCTCACCGGTTCCCCACTAACCACCCACACCCTCGTGGCAGACACCACCAAGCGCTGCGCGGCGCTCGCCACAAGCACCGATGCCGATCCAGCAGAAACCGCTCTAAACCACTACGGCCTCGCGCAATTACACGCCAACTACGTCACCGACCCAGCCACCGCACTAGCGCACGCCTCTGCTTACCTCGAAGTCACAGAATCACACCGCTGGTACGCGCAAGATCTTCCCATCGCAGCCGTTGTGCTCCACTACGCCATCGACGTCGGCACAGGTCCCATCGCACCCCAAGCCATTGACCTAATGAAGACCTGGGAACAACGCCTCACGACCGCAGTGACCAACGTCGACCCAGATTTCGCCTATACAGAAAACCAACTGCTCAACATCTGGCAGGAACAATACTCCTCATAGAATCGTGCACAGACGGGCAAGACGGCTAGGTGAATTGCCCCAGGTATTGCTCCTAGGCATCCGCCTCAACTTCCATTCATTCGTAGGTCGGGTTTTTCCCAAAGCCCAAACTCAACCTCAGCTGACGTGCGGTAGCCCAGACTTTGGTGAAACCGTGTCTCGCTCCACCAATTGACCTATTCAAACGTCGCGAGCTCCACGTCGACAATTGAAGCGTCAGAGTATCGCGTGCCCGGTATCAGGTTGAACAACAAAGACATTATCGAGTCGAAATACGATCAATGTTTGATACCGCAGACCATGCACACATCATTCGGCTCAGCGAAACAGAGATCAGCTCCGCACTCACAACAATGATCTAGCAGCCAAAGACGACATGCGCTAAAACATAGGATGCACCGACACCAACACTCCAGAAAGGCTACCCATGACTATTGTCAACCCCTACGATGATGTCCCAGGCGTGGATGAAAGAGCCAACAGCATTATCCGCCAAGCGATACCAGACTTTTCAGGCATTGACTACCACTGGAATCTCACGATCAAAAAGAACTCGACCCTGGCACAACGCAAGAAAGCCATCGAGCTTCTCAGGCCATATGCCGCAGATTCTTTTTCCGACCCAGCCACAAGACAATATTTCGCAGTCGCTATCACCTTAGGTGCAAAAGATCTTGATGTAACCCCTATTGTCGACGAACTAGAGCAATACCAGAACACGACCGACCCGACAGCACTAGAAATGATCGAACAAGATCAAAGCCATATGATGGATGTCGTAGCCCCCACAAACTTTGAGCAGTTCAACCGATACTTACGCCTCGAAGGCGAGGCACTGATGTACGGGCAAACCCTGTTCCTCTGCAAAGCAGTAAAGACAAAGTCTTTTCGCATGGCCCCAGACTTCCAATGGCTAAAGACCTCGCGTTTTGCCAAGCACCCACAATCTGTCTACATATTGACCTTCATGGGCAAACATGACCGGGTCAAATGGGTCAGTGAAGAAGCACTGGCCGCGAAAGCAGCCCTCGAAGAACAATAGAAAAACAACACACGCAGCCAAAACCACATCCCCACGTGGGGCCTGCCCAACCACGCTATCGCACTAAAAAGGGCTTGATGTATGACAGATGGGTCTCCCAAGGCCTAACTGCAGGGCCCGGCCCCCGGAAAGTAGACACCATGGGGTGGTGAAATTATGGGGTTTACTCTAGCGCATTGTTACGCTGCGAGGGCTTCGTACTCTGTGGGGGTGAGGTACTTGCACCAGGAGTGT
>NZ_JAKRND010000024.1 GCF_022347285.1 Corynebacterium sp. ACRPH | reverse complement strand
TTGATCTCACGTGGACCGACGAAGAGGGTGCGAAGCTAGAGGGCGAAGAGTACCCGGCGCAGATCAAGCTGAAGGCGGGTGAAACGAAGAAGTTTGACAACTTGCCTGCGGGAACAAAGGTAAAGTACGAAGAGTCTACCGATTCTCTCCCTAAGGTAGAAGGAACTACCTGGAATGTTAAGTACCCCGACGGTCAAGAAGCAGTCGTAACTTCGGAGCAGGTCGCTGAAGGGAAGATCCAGAACAGGATGGTTCCGTCGACCGACGTAACGCTCACCAAGAAGGTAACTGGGCCTGCGGCATTCAAGGTTGACGACGATCATGTTTTCCAGGTTGAAGCTACCTGGATGGATGACGAGGGCAATCAGCAGCAGCGCGTTGTTGAGGTTAAGAAGGACGGTTCCGTAAACCTGGAAGGTTTGCCGCTCAACAAGGAAATTACCCTGGTAGAGCGCACTGAGAAGGTATCTGCGTCGGAAGACTCCGAGAATCTGAAGTGGACCGGTATCAACTGGACTGTAGATGGCCCGAACGACGTTGTTCAGGATGAGAATGATCCAAACAAGGCTATCTTGACGCTGAAGGGTAAGGCTGGCGAGCCTGTACAGGTTGATCTAGAGAACAAAACCGGTGGTAAGGGGCTCATTATTATCCCGTTGCCCATCCCACTGCCTCCGTTTGGCGGATCTGGCACTCCCCCGGGATCCAGTGTTGTTCCCCCAGCCCCGGGGGGTAGCACCCCGGGTGGCTCCACCCCAGGTACGGAAACCCCAGGTAGCAGCACTCGCGAAGAGGAACCTTCCAAGGGATCGACTGATTCCTCGCAAGGTAATGAGGATAGCCGAGGCGGACTCCTCGCGATGACCGGTGCCAACGTTGGTGGAGTTCTGATTGTTGCGCTGGCTATGAGTCTTGCCGGTATCGCATTGATGATTCTGCGCCGCCGCAAGCTTTCCTAAGGGATCATCACCAAGTACATAACATGTAGAAAGGAGTTGAAATGCTTATTCTTCCATTGCTGATTGAGATCCCCGAGATCTCTACTACTGGATCTGCTGTTCTCGATGGAATCGGAGGATTGCTGATTCGCCTGTATGACCTGATTGCTGGCACAGGCCTTGAGCGTTTTATCATCGGCTCAAGTTAGTCAGTACTGTTCCCGGTAGTGATCCCCACCCGCCCTAGGGTTTGTTGAGGCTCTCTGAGGCGAGGGTGGTGGGGGTCACTACCGGGTTCCTCCTACAATGGTCCAGAGGCGGACTCTAGGAATGAGCCGCTTCCCGGAGCCACAGCTAGCCCACCAGGGCTAGCTACTTCCCTAGCTGGCGCGGAAAACCTCCGCGACCAGCGGCAACTCCTCGAGCCCCGCTCCCGGTGTACGCACCAGGAGCGGGGCTCCTGGCATTCCAGACACACACTCCACCCACTTCAACCGCCGCGCATCCACCGCCCGGCGCCCCACCTGAAACCACCACAAAGCGTGCCCCACCAACGCCCACGAATCATCCTCAAAACGCACCACAAACTCCCGATCCCCCAACTCCGCGCGGCGCAATCCCTCCAGCGCAGCCGCATTCTGACCCGGCGCCACCGCAAACCCCGCAGCCGTCAGGCGCTCCACCACGCCCAGACGATGCACAAACCCCTCCGCATCCTCCACCACCAAAGGAGCCCCCGCTCGGCACGCCCGCACCGCCTGAAAACGCCACACCACCGGCTGAACCCCCGCACGCCGGCCACGCACAACTGCCCACCCCAGCGGCTCCTCCGGCTCCACGGAAAGCGTTACCAACGGCCCCGAGGCGGCCGTCTCCACCACCACAGTGCGAGGGGCAGGGGAGGCCGAAGGGGCGTCACTAGGTACGTCAGAAAGCGCCCCTGACAGCACTGGGGCGAAAGAATAAGGGTGACGACGCAACAGCTCATCGCACGCCTCCACCAGCTCCGCGTCGGTGGCGTTGAAGCCTACGCCCAACGATTCTAACTGAGCCCACAACTGCGCAAACGGCACCGAAGGCTGAGCCTCCCACGCCGCGCGCAGGCGCTCCACCACGGCGGGGATGTGCGTCGGATCCTCCGGATGCACGGCTCTAGTCGGCCTGCGTGGAGTTAACCAGCCCAGCGGCCGGCAAGGCCCGATCCAGCGCGCGGAGCAGCACATCCGTCTCCTCCGCCGTTGTCACCGTCACGCGCACGCCCTCGCCCGCGAAACACCGCGCGATGACACCCTCGCGCTTCAGAGCCTCGTCCAGCGCCTCCGCGCGCTCGCCCACGTTCAGCCACACAAAATTCGCCTGCGACGGGTACGTCAGTGGCTCGCCTGCCGCGGCTTCGTTGGCGCCGATGCCCTCGGCCTCGCCCCCGTCGGCGCCAGTCGGAGCAACCCCCGCCAAATACGCCTCCACCCGCTCGCGCTCCGTCACCGTCGCGTCCACACGCGCGGCCAGCTCGCCCTGCGCCTGCACGCTCGCGATCCCCGCCGCCTGCGCCAGGGCATTCACACCGAAAGGAATCCCCACCTTATTCACGGCCTCCACCAGCTCCGCCGGCCCGATCAGGTATCCCAGCCGCAGCCCTGCCAGCCCATATGCCTTCGAGAACGTCCGGCAGACCGCCAGGTTTGGGTAGCGCTGCAGCTCCTCCAGCGCCACCGGAGACTCCGCATCCCGGTTGTACTCCACATACGCCTCATCCAGCACAACCGTCACATCCGCAGGCACGCGCCCCATAAACTCACGGAACTCGTCGCGGCTCACCGTCGTGCCCGTCGGATTATTTGGGTTGCACACAAAAACCAAGCGCGTACGCTCGCCGATCGCGTCGCTCATTGCCTTTAGGTCATGACGCCCACTCTTCAGTGGAACACCCACCCCAGCCGCACCGGCGATCTTGCACAGGATTGGATATGCCTCGAACGACCGCCAGGCGTACACAACCTCATCGCCGTCCTTGCAGGTGGCCTGCACCAACTGCTGGCACAGGGCGGAACTGCCATTACCCACGGCGACATCGTCGAGGTCCACGCCCAACCACTGCGCGAGCTTCCCACGCAACGCGCCCGAAGCCATGTCGGGGTAGCGGTTGAGGTTTGAGGTGGCGTCATTAATAACAGCACTAACAGAAGGCAACGGCGACAGCGAAGACTCGTTGGAAGCCAACTTCAGCGCGCCCGGCTGGGTGGAGCCGGGGACGTATGCGGGCAGGGAAGAAAGATCGGGGCGAATCATACTGCACAGTGTAGTGGGCGCCGGAGACAGGGCTGCGGGGAGGTTTCAGGAAGTGGGCGGGATTTTGGGGAAGGTAGGCAGGTTGTGTAGTCTAAGTTCGGTCGAGATTGTGGCATCTGGAAACAGTGCTGCGATACGACGTTCGGAGGCGTGCCAGAGCGGCCGAATGGGGCTCCCTGCTAAGGAGTTGTCCCTTAGGGGACCGCAGGTTCAAATCCTGTCGCCTCCGCAACTTCGACAGAGTGCGTCAGCGCCAGAGCTGCCCACAAAGCTGCCCGGTTACTTGTGGTGAGGTTCCGGGGCTAACAGCTGCGGACAGTGTTGTGGGGCGTGTGGTGCGCCTGTGGTGGTCCGCTGGGATCGTGCCGGCGTGAAGCACTTTGTCGAAGTTTCCAAGCGCCCGTAGCTCAACGGATAGAGCATCTGACTACGGATCAGAAGGTTGGGGGTTCGAATCCCTCCGGGCGCACCGTTTTCCCCTGTGGCTGGCGGTTTACGCCGGCTGCGGGGGTTTCTTTGTGCTCGAATGCTGGGCGGTTGGCATGTGTGCGTACCGCGTGCACACGCACGCGGGAGCATGGGCGCCGCAGGCGATGTGGGGCCGACAGTGGCGGTCGCGTTAGCGAGCGCCTCCGCACAGCGCACACTTCGGCCGCTGAGGCCTCTGGCGCGCGTCGCGCGCCGGGTCTGTAGACCTCCTCCGTTCCGTCCATGGTGCACTGCCTCGTCCCCATGGCGGTCACGCGAACTACTTCATTCCCGTGACGGTCCTGGGTGCTACCTATTTCCCGTGGCGGCCGTGGTTTCATTTCCGCTGGTGAAGTGGGGATTTGTTGTTTTGCTCCCCCGGTGTGTAAAGTTAATCTGCGTTGCAAGGGAAACCTTGCAGACCTAATCGATGCCCTTTGGGGCAGCGGTGATGCGCCCGTAGCTCAACGGATAGAGCATCTGACTACGGATCAGAAGGTTGGGGGTTCGAATCCCTCCGGGCGCACAGATTCCCCGTGGCCAGCGGTTACCCGCCGACCACGGGGGATTTCGCTTTCGCAGACTTTTGCGTTCGGGGGTTCGAAAGGTCGAAGCTCTGTAAGCGCCATAGACGGCCGAAACGGGAGCGGGGGGATACCTGACTAAGGGTGCAGAATTGCGCCCCTCATTCGGAAGGCGCTTGAGAACTGGGCATTCTGCTGCCTGGCGGGGACGGAGGTGTCCCAAATCTTCCACTCTGTTTCTATAACTATCTATTTCTGCAGGTCAGAGCCTTGCAATATTTTGCTGCAGATCTGCTTTTCTTTAAAAGTGGAAGATTTTGGACATTGCCCCTTTTGCGGGTGCTCCAGCGGCGGGAAGGGACCTGGCGGGGTGGGAAAACAGCTCGGCGGGGCGGGGAACTTAGAAGAAACTTACAGGGGGCTTGCAAATGGGCGGCAGGAAATCTTAAGAATCAGAGATTAAAAAAGACAATCGTTCCGCGTAGCGGGCCTGCTCTGGACTTGAGTATGGAGTTTGAACACTGAGTTTGAGCATGGAGTTCGAGCACTGAGTTCGAACACTAAGAATGAGAACTGAAAAGGAGACAGCCGGGTGGTTAAAACACCTATCTCTAGGAGCTCCGCGACAACCCGCGGAGACCAAGCCCTCACCACCGCAAACAGCGCTGAAACGGCAGCCGACGGAACGGCAAATGTAAAGCGCCCGCGCATCCTCGGGCTCGACATCGCCCGCGGACTCGCAATCCTCGGGATGACCTACCTGCACCTTGGTCACCCGCTATGGCAAACGAAGGTGATCCTGTCGGGGCTCCCGGCTGCACTGTTCGCGGTGATCGCAGGCGTGACCATGATGCTCATCTGGACCAATGCAACCGCGCGTACAACCGCACGTGTGACCGCGCAAGCACACAATGCAGCACAGGCGCAGATCCAGACGCCGACGCATGCTGGCACGGACCACGCAGCTCCAGAGCGTGCGAGAGCGCACAAGGCCCACACCACGCAGACCATCGCGAAGCTTGTAGCCCGCGGGGCGCTCATCACCCTCATCGGCCTGGCGCTTCTGCCCGCCGGAGGGGCGATCCAGGTCGTGCTGGTCGTCCTCGGCGCGACGATGCTCGCCACCGCCTGGGTGCCTTCACTGCCGACGGCCGCGAAAGTCGCGCTCCTGCTGATCGCCACAGCCGCCGCCACGTGGCGCTACGCCCCTCTGGAACTCCCGCTTCCGTACCCACACCTCGCGTGGGTCGCGTACATCCTGGCCGGGATGATCCTCTTCGACGTGTACGTGGGAAAGGACGGCACGGGGGCTGGTGGCGTCACAAAGATAACAACCGCAATCGCCTGCCTCGCCGCAGCAGTAGGCTTCTACCTGCGATTTCAAATCGACCTGCCCGGCTGGGCGCGCGCGACCGGGCACACGGGCGTGCTGGGCGAGATCGTGCTCTCCATCGCCGTCGCCGCCATCGTGCTGCACCTGAGCCTGATCGTCGGACGCCGCGTGCGGGCCACGAATCCGCTGGTCGCACTGGGTTCGATGGCGCTGACGGTGTACATCCTGCACGTGCTTTCGGCCCTGTGGTGGCAGACGCACGTGTCGCTGCACTCGGACCTGTGGGCGGCGGCGTTTATCGCGGCGTTCCTGGTGTTCGCGTGGGCGTGGAAGAAGCTGGCTGCCGGGGCGGCGCGGAAGTTGTTTGCAGGGCAAGGGCCAGCGGAGCGATGCGTCGCGCAGGTGGTCCGGCTGATCGCGGGGGAACGAACGGGAGAGCGAGCATGAGGAGCAGTAAGAGGAGCAGCATGAGGAAACTAGCATCACGAATGGCAGCCATCGCGGCCACGGCAGCCCTGTCCGGCGCGTGCGTGACTCCCGCCAGCGCGCTGGAATACGGCGAGCACGCACCGGACAATGCGGAGTCGCGGACGGTCGCATCACTGCGCATCGGGCGCGTCGGCAACTTCGGCGACTGCACGGGCACTCTCGTGGCCCCGCAGTGGGTGCTGACGGCGCGGCACTGCCTGGAATCCGTCTCCAACGAGGGCACGCAGGCGCGCATCGCGGGTGCTGTCTACGACGCGGATTCGTGGTCGCTGTCGCCTGTTATGGACGCCGGGCTCTTGCACCTCACCAAGCCCGTCGAGGGAGTCGAGCCGGCGGAGCTGGCCGATAGCATGCCGGGCGTGGGCGACGAGGGGAATCTCTACGGCTGGAGCAGCAGCTCGCTGATGGCGCGCAAGGGCGATCTGCCGGTGGCGCGGATGCGAGTGCGGGAAGTTCTCGCCGGGCCGGGCGCTGGTGGTTCACCAGCGCCGGCCGCGCCGGCCCCGGAGGTTTCCGGAAACTCCGGCGCGCCGAAGTCTTCCGCTTCCGTGGAAGCTGCCAGCCCCGAAGGCGTGGAGTCCGTTCCCGCCGAGATCGCCATGGGGGGCGGGGAGGTTTCCACAGGTGAGACGGGTGGCGTCATGCCAAAAATCGTCGGCGGAATCCTCGAGGCAGAGTCCCTCTCGCGCGCTGCGATGCAGGGTGGCGACTCGGGCGCGCCGTTCTTCGTCGGCGGCAAACTCGCAGGCCTCGCGACTGCGGGCACGGCCAACGGAGACCCGGACCTGCCCTCGCCGACGGGGGCCATCACTACGCTTTCGGACGCCGCAGCCTGGATCGAGGACGTCACCAGCGGGCGCGATACTTCCAGCGTGTTGACAGCGGACACCACTCCTGCCCCACCGAAAACGCCCCAGACCAGCGGAGACTACGTCGGGCGATACCTTGTGGTGGCTGCGGCCGGGTTGGTGCTGGCGTTTGCGCTGGGCCGACTCGGTCGGCGGGGACGGCTGGGAGCGTCGGAGCCGGCCTAGCCGGCGGACTGGCCTAGCCGGCGGGCAGGAAGCGTTCGCGCCGAGCCTGAACGGCGCCTGACGCCGTGCCGAGCCTGACTCTGTGGGCGGAAGATGCTCGGGGCGCGGCGGGCTTAACCGGCGTCTGGCACCGCGCTGAGCCTGGCTCTGTGGGCGGGATGTCCCAAATTCCACGTCTTAGAATATAACTATTATGTTTGCGCAGGTCAGCGGCTTGCGAAATTTGGCTGCAAACCCGCTACTTTCAATAACTCGAAGATTTGGGACATCGCTTCTCCGGAGGCTGTGGCTGCAGTGCGCCTGTAGCAAGTCCGTGGGCGCGTCGGTGGCAGGTCTGCAGGCAGATGCGGTGGGGTTGGATTTAGGTCGAAGCGCTGTAAGCGTCATAGGCGGCCGAAACGAGGGCAGGGGATACCTGAGTGAGGACGCGAAATTGCGCTTCCCATTCGGAAATTGCCCAAAATCGGGTCTTGCGGTGGCCTGGCGCGAAGGGGGATGTCCCAAATCTTCCACTCTGTTTTTATAACTATCTGTTTGTGCAGGTCAGGGGCGTGCGAAATTTTGCTGCAAACCTGCTTTTCGTCGAAAGTGGAAGATTTGGGACATCTGGGCTTTCGCAAGTGCTCCTGCCGGGACTGAAGGAGGCCCAAGCGGGCTCAAATGGGAGGGGGGTGGGCGGCTTTGGGGCGAAGCTGGAGAGGTCTATGGGGAGTCTTGCCACTGGAGAAGCAAGCGCGCCATCGCTGGAGGTTAAGAGTATTGCCGGAGGGGGTTAAGAGTCTCGACAACGGGAGTGTATGGGGCGCGAGCCTGGGTATTCCTGGCTAGACTGAACGCGATCGCTCTCGGCGGTGATTTGTCGCACAGTCGCCACGCTGCGCGGAAGTGCTGGGCGGCGGAGACGCCGCGTGGCGGAAGTGATAGGCAGCGGAGAATGCGCCGCCGAGACGGAAGAGTTCGAAGAAACAGCTGGTCAAGGAGGGAAGATGGCGAGCAATGAGCGCCCCGAAGGCGAGGCACAGGCCGCCGGGCAGCAGGGCGTTGCCGCCGGGCCCGGCGAGCCCGAAGGGCAGCCGCGGAGCGGAGGTGCCGGCGGCCGCGGCACACGCGGCGGACTCGTCGCAGGCCTCGCAGTGGGAGCAGCTGTCCTCGCCATCACGGTCGGTTTGGTGATGGGGCTAAACGGCGGAGATGGGGGCGTCACTAAGAAGGGCGAAGAGAGCGCACCCGCCGCCAACACCGCCGCCGCGCCCGACAGTAACGGCAGCGACGGCAACGACAGCACCGACGGCGCAGACGCCACCCCGCCGACCGACGAGGAACAGCAGGCGAAGCTGGACAAGCTGGCGGCGGACATCGCCGAGAAGAACAACGTGCAGGTCGGAGTGGCAATCCTCGGGCAGGAAGGCCCTCTGCACGCAGGCAAGCTCAACGAGGAAGGTGCCTGGTCGACGATCAAGGTGCCGATCGCCGGCGCGGTCGAGGAGAAACTGCGCCACGCGGAAGCCCACGGCCAGCCCGCCCCGCGCGCTGCGATGGAAGCCGACATGGACGCGGCGATCCACCATTCGGATAATGACGCCGCTTTTCGGCTCTGGATGTATGTCGGCGACGGCTCGGACCGTACCGCCTCCTACAAAGTGCGCGATTACATGCACCGCGTAGGCGACCCGACGAACGCGGCGAAGCAGTTTGAAGACGGGGTTTACTTCGGGTTCGGCGCGATTAAGTGGAAGTTGACGGACCAGGTGAAATTCATGAACGGGTTCCGGTGCATGAATGGCTCTGAGAAGGTGCTGGAGCGCATGGGGCACATCATCCCGGAGCACAGCTACGGCCTGGCGAAAATCAAGGGCGCGCAGTTCAAGGGCGGCTGGGGGCCGGAGCCGGACGGGCGTTTCATCTACCGGCAGCTGGGCCTGGTGCCCGGGTCGGACGGGGAAATGACCCCCGTGGCGATTATGGCGATCCCCAACGATGGGTTTGAACCGACTGCGTGGGAGGGCGTGGATGCCCTGGCGAAGGGCCTGCCCGACGTGCTGGAAGGCGCCCCGCCGGCGAAGACAAAGGACGACTGCTAGCGCGGGCGCCGCTGTGCCCGCGGTTTGGCCGCGCGGCACCCCGGCGCTAGAATATGCCGATCTGCGCGCCCATGGACTCCGCCGAGCGAAGCTGATCCAGCCAGCCCGGCGCCCCCGGCCGCACGCGGATAATCGGCCGGTTGGAGGCATCGCCCTTGTTGCGGCCTGCCCGCGCCTCGAAGCGCCCGCGCGCGGCGTGGCCGTCCTCGGCAAGTGTTTTTAGGGAACGATCCGGGTGGGCGATATCCTCCCGCGCAGTCTGCAGCAGCTCGATGGCCTGGTCCAAGGCCTCCAGCACGGCGGGGCGGTTGTTCTCCACCATCGCGCGCACCAGGTCCGGATCCGTGCCAGCCACGCGCGTGCCGTCGCGGAAACTTGACGCCGCCAGGCTCAGCGCCAGCGGACCTCCACTATCGCCGGCGACTGCCAGCGCCTCGGCGAGGATGTGCGGCAGGTGGCTGACACGCCCCACGGCACTGTCATGCCGCCGTGCGATGGCGGGGATGACCGACGCGCCGACCTCCTCGGCCAGCCCGACCACGCGCACCCACGTATCCAGCCAGCGCTTGCTGATCGCGTCGGCATCGGCGCCGGGAGCCTCTGCCGCGCTGGAACTTGCACCTGCGGACGCGCCTGCCGCGCCGCCCGTGCTTGCGCCAGCCCCCGCAAGCTCCCGCGCGTTGTCATAAGTCACGACCCAGACGGCACCCCGGAACAGCCCGTGCATCGTCGCCTGCCAGCCCGAGTTCGCGGTGCCAGCCATCGGATGCCCGCCCACGAAGCGATCGGACATGCCCTTCGCCTCCACGAGGTCGTGTACCTCCTGCTTCACGCTGGTCACGTCCGTAAAGCCGCAGGTCGGGGCGTGCTGAGATATGGCGTCAAGAAGAAAAGACAGCGCGGGCATCGGCACGCCAAGGATCAAGAGCGCATCGGCCTCCTCGGCGCGGCGGAGCGTTGCCTCCAGGTCAGCCGAGACGTCGTAGCCGTCGCGGCGCGCGCGGGTGACGGTTTTCTCCGACCGATTCCAGCCGAATACGGGCCAGCCGGCGGCCTGCGCATCGCGCATCAGCGAGCCGCCGATCAGCCCCAGACCCAGGATGCACAGCGGACGGCGGTCCTCGGGGAGGGTGCTCAGGCGGTAGTCGGAAGAAATTTCGTGGCTCACGCTACCCAGTGTTCCACAAAGCCGACTAGCGTTGGAAGGCATGAGCACCGACAGCTTCGATAACGGCAGCAGCGACGGCGGCGACCTGACCTTCGCAGTCTCCGCCATCCGCACCGACGGCCACTGGCATCTGCGCGAACTCCCCACCCGCGCGACGGAAAGCCTGCCCGACCTCATCGCGGAGTTGCGAGCCTCGCGCGCGGAAGGCCCGGTCGTGGGGTTGCTGTGCATCGAGGACGACTGGTCCGTTGTGCTCCGCCCGGTGCCGAGCGGCGTGCGGATCTTACTTAGTGACGCCACCGCCGCGTTGGACTACGACATTGCCAGCGAGGTGCTGGACACTCTGGATATTGACGAGCCTTCGGAAGAGGAGGCCGACGCTTCGGACGACCCGTGGCCCGAGGGCGACTTCGACCTGCTGGAGGACTTGGGTGCGAGCGAGCAGATAATGTCCATCATCTTCTATGACGATGACCTGTACGGGGCGGAGCAGGTTCTGCGCGTGGCGGACGAGCTGGGATTCGCCGACGAGCTGGCGGACCTGGTGGGCGTGGAGCTGGAGTTCTAGCCGGTGGGGGTGGAGGACGCGCCGGGTGCGTGTGGTGCCGCCGGCGGGCGGCGCCGCGTGGGCGGCGCCGTGCCCGGGCCGGCTGAGGCTCGCGTGGGCGACGGGGCTGAGGCGTCCGGCGAGGTTGAGGCTCGCGTGGGCGGCGGGGCTGAGATGCGCGGCGGGGCTGAGGTGTGCGTGGGCGACGGGTTGCCGCAGGTCGCCGGGGATGCGCGCGCGGAAGCGCTGATGCGCCGCGCCTTGGAGATTGCCGCGGAGACTCCCGCCGGGGACGTTCCCGTCGGAGCTGTGATTCTCGGCCCGGATGGCCGGGAACTCGGGCGGGGCGTTAACCGGCGCGAGGCCGACAATGATCCCACCGCACACGCGGAGATCCTCGCCATCCGGGAAGCCGTGCAGGAGCTCGGAGACGCCTGGCGTCTGGAAAACTGCACGCTGGTGGTCACTCTGGAACCCTGCGCCATGTGTGCGGGGGCGCTGGTCGGGGCGCGAATTGGCAGCATCATCTTCGGGGCCTACGAGCCCCGCACCGGGGCGTGCGGCAGCGTCTGGGACGTGCCGCGGGAGTCCCCACTGCACTGGGCGGAGGTCCGCGGAGGCGTGCTGGCCGGGGAGTGCGAAGAACTGCCGCGGCAGTTCTTCGCCCGCCTGCGCTAGGCGCGCGCGAGCCCGCGCTTGCCCGCCCGCGCACTCACGCCTTCGCCGGCCGGTGGTGCTCGAACGCTGGAATGCTCCGCGACTGGAGCCCTCCGAGCATCGCCGGCGGAGCAGGCGCGAGGCCTTCTTCAAATCTTCCGGCCAGTCGCCCTTCTGGACACTCTCGGCGGATCAGCTGCGAGGCCCCAAAGAGGAGTGAGGATGCGGAGGATGAGGGGGCGTCATTAAGTGTTATAGAAAATTAATGAGCGGTGCTGAACAGTGCTTTTGCGAGTGGAATGGGCGTCTGAGGGCTGGGGAGGCGGCTCGGCGGTGGCGAGGAATCCAGAACGAACCTACGTTGGAAATTGAGCGTCCTGGTCGTACGAATGCTGCGGCTAGGGCGCACAAGTTAGAACAAAGTTAGCGACTAGAAGACACAAGGAGAGATCAATGGATCTGAACAAGGCAAAGGATCTGGCAGGCGAGCACCGCGACAAGATTCAGGACGGTGCCGACAAGGCCATCGACAGCAAGCTGGACGGCGACAAGGCTGACAAGGCTAAGGACGGCCTGAACAAGGGCATGGACAAGGTCTTCGGCGACAAGTAAGGCTGAAACCGCTAAGGCGGGGAGCCCGCTGCGAACTGGTGGAGGTTCGCGGCGGGCTTTCGCGTGTGTAAGGCAGGGTTTTGTTGCGAAAATGCGGGGGTGTTACGCTAGTACGAGTCTGCAATCGCTGACTATGGTGGCGTGTCCGAGCGGCCGAAGGTGCTCGCCTCGAAAGCGAGTGTTGTTAGTAGCAACCGAGGGTTCAAATCCCTCCGCCACCGCCAAAATTTTTTACCGCGTGCTGTTTTCCGGTTGAACATTGGGATGGCGCGCGGTTTTTGCGTGCGCGGGGGCTTGGGTTCTGGTGCGCGGGGTGGGCGGCTGGGTGCGTGGGGCTGGGAGTTGCGTGAGCGAGATGTGCGGACGGGTGTGTAGGGCTGGGAATGAGGGGCGCTGGGGCGGGGATGTCCCAGATTCCACGTATTAGAATATAACTATTCGATTTGCGCAGGTCAGAGGGTCGCAAAATTTAGCTGCAGATGTACTACTTTCAATAACTCGACGATTTGGGACATTGAGCCTCGGGGCAAGGTGTCTGCGGCCGGAGATGGGCTGGTTTTGGCGAAGTTAGAACGCTCTGCCGGAGGGGTGTGAAAGAGGGTGAAGCGTTGTAAGCGTTGTAGACGGCCTAAAGGCGGCTGGGGGATACCTCAGTAAGGGTGCAAAACTGCGCCCCGCATTCGGGGAATGCGCCGAAAGGGTACTTGGAAGGCGTGGTAGGCGGTTGTGGGCATGGGGAGGTGTCCCAAATCTTCCACTCTGTTTTTATAACTTTCCGTTTCTGCAGGTCAGAGGGCTGCGAAAATCTGCCGCAAACCTGCTACTCGCCGAAAGTGGAAGATTTGGGACATTTGCCCTTGGACTGGGTGCGCTGCCGCCTGCAGTTGGCTTGTGGTTGACCTGGAGTCTGCCCGAAAAGCGCGCTGGGAAGTCAGGGCGCGCCCGGGAAGGTAAGGCCTGCCCGGGGGCAAGATCCAGCCCGGGGAGCCAAGGTCCACCCGGAAGCTTTGGCAACACACGTCACAACTGTCACAACCCACCTGGGCTTTTGGCTACTGTAGGATGTATATTTCGAGAACTGTCTGCGTTGTGGGAAGCATCCCGTGGGTGACGTCCGCCCAGCAGGTGTGCTGCCCAAACATTGTCACAAACGCAACACAGCACGAACGCAAACCTCAAGACAGAGCAAAACGCAAGACAGCACGAACGCAAACGCAAGGTCCTACACACACTCAAAAGCCGGCGGAAGGTCAACCAGTGGCGAAAATCCTGTTTAACCTCGGACGATGGTCCTACCTGCACAAGAAGCGGGTGATCGCCGCCTGGTTGCTACTGTTCGTCGGCATCGCGGCAGCAGCGCTGGGATTCCAAAAGGGTTTCAACGATATCTTTGAAATCAAAGATGTGCCCTCCACGCACGCCACGGAAATGCTCCAAGAGAAATTCCCGGGCACCAAAAACCCCGCCGAATCCACCGACGTCAACATCGTCTTCGGAGCCCCCGAGGGGAAGAAACTCGAAGACCCAGAGTTGATGGCGGCAATGGATGAGACGGTGGCGTCATTAAGAAATAACGTGCCCGACTTCAAAGAGGGCATGCAGTTCGGCAACCCCGTAGAGCTCAACGACAAGCTGGGCAAAATGCTCGTCGACCAGATGACGAAGCAGGGCATGCCCGAAGCCACCGCGAAATCCGACGCGGAGAACCTGCGGATGTACTCCGCCGACGGACGCTACGGCACCATGAGCTTCAGCTACGACGTGCCGCTGCCCGCCGACGTGACCGACGAGGATCGGCAGGCGGTGTACGACGCGATCCAGATCTCGCGCGACGCCGGCATGGACGTGGAGGTCGGCGGCCCCGGCTTCGGCGACCCCATCGCCGTCGAGCCGATCTCGGAGATCGCGGGCGTGGTGGTCGCGCTGATCATCCTGTTCTTCACGTTCGGTTCGCTGCTGGCGGCTGGGTTGCCGCTGGCTACCGCGATCGTGGGCGTGGGCATTGGCGCGCTGGTGACGGTGGGTGCGACGGCGGTGCTGCCGCTGAACTCCATCACGCCGACGCTGGGCCTGATGATCGGCCTGGCCGTCGGCATCGACTACGCGCTGTTCATTATGTCGCGCTACCGCGACGAGCTGCGGCAGGGGCGGTCGCGCCCGGATGCGATTGGCCTGGCCGCGGGAACTGCGGGTTCGGCGGTGGTGTTCGCGGGCCTGACGGTGACGATCGCGCTGGTCGGCCTGCGCCTGGCGGACATTCCGTTCCTGTCGTACATGGGTTACTTCGCGGCGGTCAGTGTGATGGTCGCGGTGGCTGTGGCACTGACGTTTTTGCCCGCGCTGCTGGGGGCGTGTGGCTCGCGGGTCTTTCGTAAGGACGCCACGTTTGGCGCTCAGTACGCCTCCGCCCTCGTGGGGGAGGATGCGGCGCACGGGTATTTCACGGGTGGTCCGGCGGGGCGCGGGCGTGCGGTTCGCGTTGGCAGGGATGACGTGGCTGGCGGGGCTGGCGCTGAGGCTGGCGACGGGGCTGGCGTGGTTGACGCTGGCGAGGATGAAAGTGTCGGCGCTGAAGCTGCGGCCGGCGCGAGCGCTGCGCGCGCGGTAGCGCGCGGGGAGCATCAGCGCGCGGGCGACGGCCAGCACAAGCAAGGCCTGGCGAGCCGCTGGATCAGGCTGGTGTACAGCTTCCCGGGAATTTCCATTGCGGTGGTGATGCTGGTGCTGGCCGCGCTGACTCTCCCGGCGCTGAACCTGCAGCTTTCGCTGCCGAATGACAAGACGTCAAACGTGGACTCCACACAGCGGAAGTCCGCCGAGATGCTCGAGGCGGGCTTCGGCCCAGGCCGCAATGCTCCGTTCCTGGTGGTCGTCAACGGCGAGAACGCAAGCCCGGATTCGCCGGCGCTCGCCACCTATATCCAGGGTCAGGCGGACGCGCGGGGCGCGGGAGACTCCCGGGCAGCTGAAGCTGAGGGCGGAGATGCCCCGGACGCGCCGGGTGCGGCGCCCGGCCAGGGCGCAGAAGGCGCAGAGGCGGGCCAGGGCGCTGGCGACAAGACCAAGGCCGCGGCGCAGGCGTCATTTATCTACGCGATGGAGAACCTCGGCAGCAACATTCATGTGAAGCACGCGCAGCTCATCGGCCAGAGCGAGGATGGGCTCGCCGCGCAGCTGCTGATCACGCCCGTCGGCGGCCCGACCGAGGAGAGCACCGCCACGCTCATCCACGCGCTGCGCGGGCAGCAGAACGTGATCGAACAGGAAACCGGCGTGGACATGGGCATCACTGGGCTGATCCCCATCCAGCAGGACGTCACCGACCAACTGTCGAACGCTATGCCGATATACCTCCTGCTGGTCGTCGGGTTGGCGCTCGTGCTGCTGCTGATGATCTTCCGTAGCATCACTGTGCCGATCATGGCGGCACTCGGATTCCTGCTCTCCGTCGGCGGTGCCTTCGGACTGACCGTGCTGGTCTGGCAGGAAGGCTGGGCCGGGCTCTGGAGCTCGCCGGGGCCGCTGATCAGCTTCATGCCGATCTTCCTCATCGGCGTGACCTTCGGGCTCGCGATGGATTACCAAATGTTCATCGTGTCGCGCATGCGAGAACGCTTCAAGCACGAATCCTTCGAGGCCGCGAAGACATCCACGTACACGCCCGTCGAAGACTCCGTGGTGTTCGGCTTTGGCATGGGTGCGAAGGTCGTGACCGTGGCAGCGCTGATCATGATCGGCGTGTTCGCCAGCTTCATCTTCCAGCCGCTGCCGTTCGTGCAGATCTTCGGCTTCGCGCTGGGCGCCGCCGTGCTGTTCGACGCCTTCCTCGTGCGCATGACCTTCATCCCCGCCATGATGGTTCTGCTCGGCAAGGCCACCTGGTACATGCCCAAGTGGCTGGACCGCATACTACCGACCTTCGATGTTGAAGGCTCGCAGCTGGAGCGCGACTTCCGCTCCGGCGAGATCCAGCGCTTCGACGACGACGGGCGCGCGCTGGAGCCGGCGGAAGCGCGCTAACCCAGCCGCTCCCGCCAGGTCGGGCCGTAGTAGCGCCCCATGAACTCCTCCCGGAACTCATAGAAACGCCCCTGCTCCATGGACTCGCGAATCCGGTCCACCAACCCCACCATGAAATGCAGATTGTGCAGGGTACACAACGTCCCGGCCAGATACTCCTTCGCCTTCAACAAGTGGTGAATATAAGCGCGCGAATAATTCTCCGAGACATAACCGCCTACTGCGGCGTCAATAGGAGAAAAATCTTTCTTAAACCGCGCACCCATAAGATTCAACCGACCTTCCAGCGTGTACACGCCACCGCGGCGGCCCAGGCGAGTCGGCGCGACGCAATCGAACGTATCCGCGCCGGCCTCGATCGCCGTGAACAGGTCATCCGGCTCCGAAATGCCGAGTAGGTGGCGGGGCTTATCCTCCGGCAGCTCCTCGGCAACCCAGCGGACGATCGTGCCGAGGTTCTCCTTCTCCAGCGCGCCGCCGATGCCGAAGCCGCCGAAACCGCGGTTGCCCTGCGCCTCCGCCTCCTCGGATAGCTGCACCAGCCCGCGGGCGGCCTGCCTGCGCAGATCCTCGTACTGCGCGCCCTGTACCACGCCCCACAGAGACTGCAGCGGGCGGTGCGTGCGCAAGTCCGTGAGCCGCTGGTGCTCCGCCAGGCAACGGCGAGCCCAGCGATGCGTGCGCGCGACGGATTGCTCCTGGTAGGGGCGGGTATTCGCCAGCGTGGTGAGCTCGTCGAACGCAAACATAATGTCCGCGCCCAGCTGGTGTTGGATCTGCATCGACACCTCCGGCGTGAAGCGGTGCTTGCTGCCGTCGATAACACTGCGGAAATCCACGCCGTCCTCGTCGACCACGGCCATGCGCTTCTTCTGCTGCTGGATGATGTCCGCCTCGCTGCGGCTTTTCGTGTCCATGGCCAGGACTTTCTTGTAGCCCACGCCGAGGCTCATGACCTGGAAGCCGCCGGAGTCCGTGTACGTCGGCCCGTGCCAGTTCTCGAAGGCTGCGAGTCCGCCGCCCTCGTCCACGATGTCCGGGCCCGGCTGAAGGTACAGGTGGTACGCGTTGGAAAGCATCGCCTGCGCGCCCGTCGACCGCACCTGCTCGGGCGTGAGGGTCTTGACCGTTGCTTTCGTCGCCACCGGGATGAACGCTGGGGTGTGGATGTTCCCATGCGGAGTCTTTATGACGCCCGTACGCCCCAGCCCGCCCGCGCTTCCGTTCGCTTGCCCGCTTGCCTTCCTACTCGCCTGCCCGGCCCCCTGCTTGCCTGCTGTTTCGTCCAGGCGGGAGGTTACCTCGAAGGATAGGTCTGCGGCGCCCGCGCTGGTGTTTCCCTGATTGTCGGCCATGGCGCCCTATTTTATCCTCCGCTTCCGCCGGCGCCCCTTTCACGCGGCCGGTTTCCCCTCCCACACCGCCGATTCCTTCTCCCACGGCGCCGATTCCCTCCCTCGCATTGCCGAGTCTCCCTCCCGCTCAGCTGACTCCCCACACCCATTCCTCCCCATTCCCATGCCCAGGTTCCCACACTGTCACATGAGCCCCACTGGCCCCACCCTCTATTCAGGCCCGCTAGCCAAACGCTTCCCTTCCTCAGCTGATGCCACATCAGCCCCACTGGCCTCAAAGCTGCCGTGCGCCAGGGTGGTCTAAAACGCAAATGTCCCAAATCTTCCACTTTTGGCAGATAGCAAGTCTGAAGTAAAAATTTATACCCTTTTTGACCTGCGCAAATAGAAAGTTATAAAAACAGAGTGGAAGATTTGGGACATTTGGCTGCCTTGGTGTCGGAAATCTTGCAATACGGTGCTAGCGCGTCAGGCTGATCGGCGCATCCTGAACCCTCTCGGCGCGAAGAAAATCGCTTAAATGGGCTTAGAATCGCCCTGCCGGATTTGGCGTCTTCCATGCCGACTCGATGTATGCCTTACCGGCGAATTTACTCCTGCGCCGACGCTATTCTTCCCCCTTAGGAAAGCAATTACCTCCTGCCAGGAGCTGCTATTCCCACGCCGGAACACCTCCCCGGTAGTTGGTGGCGGGGAACTCGAGGCCTTGCTGCGTCATTTGCTTATGAATCCTGCAGATGTCCGCCACAGCACTCCCATCGCGGAAGTTATCGCGATCCACTCGGTAAATGCGCAGGCCCAGGTTCTGCAGTTTCCGCTCGCGTTCGCGCTCGCTGAGGATCTGCCGCGCGGCGAAAACCTCTTCGTTGATCACGCTGCCCGTGCCCAGCGTGAAGCTGGCGCCAGCCTTGGCCATGCCGGGCTGGTATTTCCCCTGACCGTCATACTCGATCACCAACCCGCAGGGATAGAAAAAGTCCACGCGACCTGCGAAGTAACCCTCGTAGTGCAGCTCCACTTGCTGCAGGGGTGCAGGCAGTCCGGCTTCCCACAGTTTCACTTTCAGCTCGGATTCTCGTGGGCTCTCGGATGCGCCGTTGATCAGTCGAAGAGCTTTCGTGACCTCGCTGAAACCTCGTAGGTTCAGCGCTGATTGAAGGTATTCACGAACTTCTGCAATAAATACTTCTGCTGCATCGCTGCCGTACTTCGTCTGAACAATCGACTCTGCTACCACGACTGCATCCGCCACGCTATGCCACCGGGCTAGGTCGATTATTGAGTCGTGGATGCCGGTTAGGCGAATTTCGCGCGGACCGTTGGCGGTGGTGATCAGTATTTCTTCCGTTCTCCGCCACGAGCCAGCGTGCAGTGGTCGGATGATTCGATTGTCGGAAACCTTGCGAGTTCCCGTCGGCGGGTAGTACCCGATCTCCGCGTTCGGGTCCGCCCGCCCCGCGATCGGCAACCCGTGCAGCAGCGCCGCGGAGCGACCGCACAGCACACCGTTTGTGCAGCTCAGGCCGTGTGCGATCGCATGGAGGCGCACCTTTTCGTCTCGCGGCAGCGCATCCCAGTGCACCCGCTCGGCGTAGATCCCCGGCGCAATCTTGTAGTGACGCCGCCCGCGCGCCAGCCCTCGCCGCGCACCGCTCGGAAGCTCTTTCGCCTCGATGAGCAGCGTTGTTGTTGTCTTTTCTTTGTGACGCCCCCACGCCAACGAATTCACATTTCCCCCACATGTTGAGCTTGCCCCCTTGGCTTTAGAGTATCGCAGAAAAGTATCGCAGGCCCGAGGGGTAGCCTTGCCAGGGATACCGGAAGACCGGGCGACCGGACGTAGGAGGCGACGGCATGGTGCGAGCAGCGGAGCAGGCGGAGGCCACGGGCGGGGAACAGCGGGGTTTGGAAGCGCGAGCAGTGGAGGCTGCGATAGCGGAGCGGGTGGGGG
>NZ_JAKRND010000023.1 GCF_022347285.1 Corynebacterium sp. ACRPH | reverse complement strand
GTCATCGAAAGTCCTGGCACCCGGCGGCAACACCCCCCGGATTATGGAAACTACAGGGCAAGTAAGCCATACCGGGACCAGCGACTATCCCCATTATCAGGGACACTCACAAGGTAACGGGGGGGGGAGCAGCGAAGACTCAGTTTCTCATTCCCTGATGGCCGCTGCGTGTGGGCGTTCTCAGGCCGTCTCGAAGGCCCGGTTGACGATCACCGCGTCCGGGTTCGGTTGCCCATAAGCAAACATCGTGCCCTGACCTTTCCGTAATGAATGCATCGCTTCCATCCCTTTCAACGTCCGGTAGGCAGACGTCCGGTTCTTAAACGCGCCTTTCGGCCCGAGGATCCGCTTCAGCCGACCATGGTCGCCTTCCAGGATGTTGTTGAGGTATTTCACCTGCCGGTGTACCACTGTTGGCGGGCAGATTCCCTCTGACTTCAACTCGGCGATTGACCTGACTAGGGAGGGTGCTTTGTCGGTGTTGATCACTCTGGGATACCCGGCTGACGCATTGGATCTGAGGGCCTTGGCCAGGAAACGCTTCACTGCGGCCACGTTCCGCTTCGGAGAGAGGTAAAAGTCCAGGGTCTGGCCACCGGCGGTGATCGCCCGATAGAGGTAGCACCACCTGCCGCCGACCCGGATATAGGTCTCATCCACCCGCCAGGAACTGGCCTGCCAGTCAGGTACCTGCCGGTACCACCGTGTTTGCTTGTCCAGCTCAGGGGCGTATTTCTGGACCCAGCGGTAGATCGTGGTGTGATCGACCGGCACGCCCCGCTCGACGTGGCCGGGGAGAGTGCCATAGGTAAAGCCGCAGCGGCTGGGCGCGGAGAAGGTATCGACCACCCGGCAGCGAAACGTCCACGGTCCGAAGCTGAGCGCAACCTCGGCACCGGTTTCCACAACCTCGTGGGTGGGGCGCACGCGGAACAGGCCGCTGCGCTGCACACCCCAACGGAAGAGCCTGGACGCGGTGGTCTCGAAGTCCGCATTGATTATCCGCGACATGTGCAGCTCCGGGAAGCCGTCGGTCGAGGTGTAGGAGAGGGGAGTCATAGGAAGCCCCAGGCTACTTGATGTGCCCGGCGATCTGCTCGTGCTCCGGGACATAGGGGACGAAATCGTCTACGAAGGCACCCATGGCGATCAGGGCGTTGACTCTTTCCCAGATCGGCGGGTGGGTAGCGGAAAAGTTTCGTTTCTTCGTCATGGCGCGTTTGAAGACGGACCCCTTCTTGCCTGCGTCGGAATTGTGGAAGCCCTGGATGATGTCCTGCTCCGGTGCGTACAAAGCCAGGGAGCCGGGCGTGCCGTACATGGAGTTCTGCACGGTTGAAGGGTTCGCCTGGTGGAACGCGCGGATAGTGATCAGGGCTTGCGCCAGTGCGGTGGGGTTACGGCACAGCGATACCCCGTGGCTGTCGGCCTGCTGCTCGCGGTAACGGGACATGTAGGCCCTGGCGATGTTGGCCAACGCCGGGGCGGCGAGGATCACGCAGAAGGAGATCAGCAGGATCACGATGGCGACGACGGCGTTGCCGCCGCCGTTCGAGTTGGAGCTAGAGCGGCCTCGGTTGTTGTTGCTCAAACTGCCGTAGATGAACATCGACTGCAGGATGGAAATGACGGAAGCGATGGCCACCAGCTGCGTCATCACGCGATTGTCGTCAGCGGTCAGGTGGCTCATTTCGTGGGAAATGACGGCCTGCAGCTGCTCGCGGTTGAGCAGGTAACCGAGCTCTTCAGTGACTACGATGGTGCCGGTGTGGGGCTTGTTGCGCTTGCCGCCCAGAGCGTAGGCATTGGGCACACCGGTGCCGATGAGCACATAGACCTTCGGCGGGGAGGGCATGCCCGCGGCGATCGACATTTCCTCCACAATGTTGTAGACCATGCCCTTTTCCACCTTGCGCTTTTCGCCGCCGATGGCGGAGATCACGGTCTTGGTGGAAAAGAAATACGAATACAGCAGGATCAGCGCGGCCACCGGGATGGCGACCCCGGCGGAGATCAGGATGACCTTGCCCAGAGTGTTGTAGTCCAGGTCGCCGCCCTGGATGCCGACGTAGGCCGCGCAGGCGCAGGCCACGATGGAAAGCTGCAGCACCAGCACGTTCGCAATCCACGCGACGGCGACGCCTTTGCGTAGCTGCGATAGTGACTCGTCAAAGGTTCTTGGCTGGTTGGCCATTGTCCGTTATTCCGTCCTTTCAGCCTTTCAGTGCTCAAGCAGCCGGGCAGGGAAAGAAGGTTAGAAAGAAACGTCCGGAGCCTGGCGCTTGGACTCTTCCACCTGGAAGAACCCGAAGGGCTGGAAGCCGTGCACGGAAGCGACGATGTTAGTCGGCACGGACTGGATTGCGGTGTTGTAGGCGTTCGTGGAGGCGTTGTAGTACTGGCGGGCGAAGCCTACCTTGTTCTCGGTGGAGGCGAGCTCCTCCTGCAGCTGCTGGAAGTTGCGGGAGGCCTGCAGCTCCGGGTACGCCTCGGCGGTGGCGCGCAGGGTAGCCATGGTGCGGCCGAATACGGCGTCTGCCTGAGAGGCATCCTGCACGTTGCCGGTTGCCTGAGCGCGTTCGGTGGCGGTACGCAGCTCAGCGATGTCGTGGAACACCTTGGCTTCGTGGCTGGCGTAACCCTTGACGGTGGCCACCAGGTTGGGGATCAGGTCGCCGCGGCGCTGCAGCTGGGTATCGATCTGGGCGTAAGCCTCGTTAACCGTGTTCCGCTTCTTGACGAGGCTGTTGTACATGGCGAACCAAATGATGGCGAGGACTACGAGGATGGCGAGGATGACAACTGCGATGATCATGTAAGAAAACTTCCCTAAAAACTCTTGAACGTACCTATCTAGAAAATCTCGGCGCATGGCGGTTCGGTAGCGGCCCGCACAGGCTAACAGTATTGGAATGTATTATCGCCAACGTTTGTTCCCGGCGCAGGCGGGAAAAGTTTTAGAAGTAATTTCTAGCTAGGGTTGGGGCCATGCCTAAAGACTCAAACTCCATGGTCGAACGTCAGCTTTCCCACCGCACGATCAGGGAGTTCACGGATCAGCCGGTGGACGACCAGACCCTGGAAACCATCTATGACGTAGCCATGCGCACGGCCTCTTCCCGCGGGATGCAGCAGGCCAGCATCATTCGCGTGACGGATGCGCACCTGCGGGAGCGCCTGGCGGAGATCGGTAACCAGGAGTATGTCCGCCGCGCGCCCGTGTACCTGTTGTTCCTGGCGGATACGGCGCGGAATGCGCAGATCTTGCAGGAAAATGGTGGCGATCCGCGGGCGGCCGGGCGCACGAAGGCTTTTGTGGAGGCCTTCACCGACGCCTGCCTGATGGCGCAGAACGTGGTGAACGCCGCCGAGTCCTTTGGCCTGGGGGCCAATTATCTGGGCAATATTCACAACGACACTGCCGGGGTGATCGAGCTGCTCGAACTGCCGCGCTACACCTTCCCGGTGGTGGGGCTTACCCTGGGCTGGCCGAATCAGGATCCGCAGCTGAAGCCCCGCATGCCGCGCAAGTTCCGCGTGATGGAAAACGGCTACCAGACCAGCGAGAATCTGACCGCCGACCTGGCGGAATACGATGCGGAGATGCGGACCTACTACGACCTGCGCAACGCCAACCAGCGCGTGGATAGCTTCACCAATCAGGTCTTGAAGAACTTCCCCTTCACCCGGGATAGCAACGATGACTCGCTGCAAGCCGCGCGCTGGCAAGGCTTTATTGTTTAGCGTTTTTCTTTGTGACGCCCTCACTGTCATTCGCACCTAACCTCAAATTAACCTGACGTTCAGAAACCTGGGTTAGTATCCGCAGGAGTTTATAAAACTATTGCAATAGTCGCCGGGCGGGCCTGGAAGCTTGGCGTCACAAAAGAATTGCAGGACGAGACTTCAAGGGTGAGAGAAAAAGTGACCAAGAACAAGAGCCTCAAGATCACCATGGCCACTGTGATGGCTGCGACCATGTCCCTTTCCACAGTGAACGTGGCACCGGCGGTCGCAGTGCCGACCGTGCCGACGATCGCGGGTTCCGAGGGAGTACCGGGCTACCCGCACCCGGTGCAGCACCCGGGCGCCCCAACGCCGCAGCCTTTCGGCCCGGAGTACCTGGGTGGCTACATCTCTGACATCAGCTCCCACGGCTACGGCGTGTACCTGGACGTCGTCGACGGCTTCCACGACGTGCGCGCCAACCACCCGGCAATCATGCAGCAGAACCTGGACAAGGTTGTGGAGATCAACAACGCTGCGCAGAGCAACCCGTCTGCCATCCAGCGCGCACAGAAGGACGCTCGCGCGGACAAGGCTGGCGTACTGGATGCGTTCTCCGACTCGCTGGGCGACGAGCTTGGCCGCCACTTCCGTGCTGCCCTGCGCGAGAACCGCCTGCCAAAGACCCAGTTCCTGCTGGGTAACGGCTACCTGGCACGCGCAGGCGGAGTTGCATCCTCCACCTTCGTGGAGAAGATGGTGTTTGGTTACGACCGTCCGTTCGTGGTTGCTCCGGAGCGCATCAAGAAGTACGAGGATGGCCAGAACAAGTACTACGGCACCTCCAAGTCCTACCCGTCTGGTCACACCAACCAGGCCGTGTGGTCCACCACTCTGCTGGCGCTGACCCTGCCGGAGCTGGCTCCGCAGATCCTGGCTCGCGGTTCCGAGGCTGGCAACAACCGCATTGTCATGGGCGTGCACTACCCGCTGGACGTCATGGGTGGCCGCATGTCCGGCACCGCTGCTGCTGCCGACCGCTGGAACGATCCGAAGATGCGCGGCGCAATCCAGCAGGCGGGCAAGGAGCTGCGCGCGGAGCTGGAGTGGCGCGCAGGTCGCCCGATCGCCGAGGTTGTGAAGAGCGACAAGGCCTACCGCTCCACCGACCAGGCTGTGCGCGAGTACACCGACCGCATGACCTACGGCTTCCCGAAGATCTACCGCAAGGATGCACCGATGATCGTGCCGCAGGCTGCGCCGGATCTGCTGCTGCCGAAGTTCCCGAAGCTGACCTACAAGCAGCGCGCCTCCATCCTGCGCCAGACCGCCATCCCGTCCGGTTCCCCGCTGGACGATCAGGGCCCGCGCGGATCCTGGCAGCGCCTGAACATGGCCGCCGCATTCGCCGCTAAGGTCAAGGTCAACGGCGACGGCAGCATCACCGTTCTGCGCTAATTGCTGGCTGGCTGGCGGCTAACCGTCAGCTAGTCGGCAGCGCAAAAAAGGAGGCGGGGGAGCAGGGGTAACCTTGTCCAAATTGTTACCTCTGTGACGCATGTGAACCCCTGCTTCTGCGCTAGGGTTAGGTTTATGAAAGTCGCATCTGTATCCGCTCAAACCCCAGCTGGGCGCTCCTTTCGTAGCGCCATCCGCCGTCGCCTCGGCGCCCTGATGGCAGGCGTGGCACTGGCCACCTCTGCCGTTTTCGGCTCGGCCTTCACCGCGCCAGAGGCCGCCGCCGCGCCCGCTGGTTCCGCAGATGCATTCTTGCAAGCTACCGGCCAGCCCGGTCCGCACCGCGTTCCGGGCCACTACTTCACCTCTCCGGGCATCCCCCAGGCTCAGCGTGCCGCGGCGCCCAGCGTTCTGGCTGGGCCTTCCATGCCGATCTACGTTGGCAACAACATCTGCACCCTGGGTGTGGTTGGCTACGACAAGGCCGGAAACAAGGTGGGCATCACCGCAGGTCACTGTGGTGGACCCGGTGCTCCGGTCGTTTCTATGGACGCCGAGGGAGCCGGCCAAATCGGCACCGTCGTTCGCAACGGCTACCCGGACTACGCCGTGATCAAATTCAACAACAAGGTGCGCCTGACCCGCGGCTACAACAACGTTCACCTCAACACCCTCGGTGGCTCCACCCCGGCCAGCCTGCAGCAGATGTGCAAGACTGGTGTGGCCACCGGAGTTTCCTGTGGCCCCATGCTGGCGATCTCCGGACCGTTCCTGGTTTCCCACCTGTGCGGCTCTATGGGGGATTCGGGCGGCCCGATCTACGTCGGCAACCGTCTGGTCGGCATCGTCAACGGCGGCGTAGCCAACCTGCCTTCCTGCACCACCCCGCTGCAGGGGCCGCTGCACGCGCCGACGGCCGGTGCGGCGTGGAACGTAATCGCCGCAGACCTCAACGCGGTCGGCGGGGTGGGAGCCGGATTCCGCCTGGCCTAGTCCAGTTCCGGCAAGCCCCCAGCCGCCCCCTTAGCCCAAGCGCCCTCTGCCTAGTTGCAGCAGGGCCTTTGCTATTTCTACGCCCTCGGGGCCAAACTCTGCGCGGAATTGGTTAATGATGGCGACCTCGCGGGTATAGACCAGCTTCGTGCCGCCGGAGCCCAGGCGCGTTTTACCGATTGCCTTCGACACCTCGCTGCGACGGTGGATCGCGTAGATGATGACGCGGTCGAGGCGGTTGATCTCTTCGCGGTAGGATTGAATTTCTGAATCCGACAAGGGATCGTCCGTGCCCGAGGGCATGCGGACGGTGAACTCGTTGGGCTTCGACGAAGCCGCAGAATCGTTGTCGCTCATGCGTTGTATTCTACCGCTAGTCAGCAAGCCGAGATCCGGAAGATCCCCGGGGCGCATGTGCCAGCGGTTTTCGGGAAACTATTTGAGGGAGCACAAAGGGAGACATGAACAACCAGCACGATCCGTTTGCCGACCTGCCGCTGCCCGAAGAACCAACGCTTCTCGACGACGAGGTTCCGCCGCCGGCGGACGAGTTGCCGCCGGAGGGGTACGAAAGCGTGCTGGCAAACATGCACTCCGACAGCCCGGAGCCCGCTCTGCAGCCGCCGCGCACACACCAAACACCGGCGCAACCGCACAGGGATGCTGGGACGGTCGCGGGGGAGACGGGGCGTCATGAAGAAAAGCTCCTCGAAGGCCTCAACCCGCAGCAGCGGCAGGCGGTCGAGCACATGGGCGGCCCGCTGCTGATCGTGGCGGGCGCGGGCTCCGGCAAGACGAGTGTGCTGACGCGCCGCATTGCATATCTGCTGGCAAATGGGGTGGCGCCGTGGCAGATCCTGGCGATCACCTTCACCAACAAGGCCGCCGCGGAGATGCGCGAGCGCGTGGTGGATATGGTCGGCCCGCAAGCGGAGCGCATGTGGGTCTCCACCTTCCACTCCTTTTGTGTGCGCGTGCTGCGCGCCAATGCGCACCTCGCGCCGGGGTTGAACACGAACTTCAGCATCTACGACTCGGACGATTCCAAGCGCCTGATGACGATGATCATCAAGGATGCCTCGCTGGACTTGAAGGAGTTCTCGCCCCGTGGGGTGCTGAATGTGATCTCCAATTGGAAGAACGAACTGGTCGGCCCTGCCGGGGCGCTGGAGGAAGCGCAGCGCGACTCCAACCCTCACACCGCCCAGATCGCCACGCTGTACAAGACGTATCAGAACCGACTGCGGGCGGCTAACGCGGTGGACTTCGACGATCTGATCGGTGAGGTCGTGGCGATCCTGAACAACAACCCGGACGTGCGCGAGCACTACCGGCGCCGCTTCCGCCACATCATGGTCGACGAGTACCAGGACACCAACCACGCGCAATACGAGCTGGTGGCGGCTCTCGCGGGCAAGGGCAAGGCCGAGTGCGAGCTGTGCGTGGTGGGCGATGCTGACCAGTCGATCTACGCCTTCCGTGGCGCGACGATCCGCAACATCGAAGAATTCGAGCGCGACTACCCGGATGCCCACACGATCCTGCTTGAGCAGAACTACCGCTCCACCCAGAAGATCCTGTCCGCAGCCAACGCGGTGATCGACCGGAACCAGGGGCGCCGCCCGAAGAAGCTGTGGACGGATTTGGGCGATGGTGAGCTGATCGGTGGCTACGTTGCGGACAACGAGCACGACGAGGCGAACTTCATCGTCGAGCAGATCGACGACCTGGTGGATAACGAGGGCTACTCCTACGGCGACATCTCGATCATGTACCGCACCAACAACGCCTCTCGTGCGATCGAGGACGTTCTGGTGCGCTCCGGTATGCCGTATAAGGTCGTCGGTGGCACGCGCTTCTACGAACGCCGCGAGATCCGCGACATCGTGGCTTATCTCAAGGTTCTGGATAACGCGGACGACACGGTGGCGCTGCGGCGCATCATCAACACCCCGCGGCGCGGCATCGGGGATAAGGCCATCGCGCAGGTCACCGTGCACGCGGAAGGCCAGGGGATCGGTTTTTCGGCTGCTCTTGGTGACGCCGCCACGGGGAAGGTCGCCGGCCTTTCCGCACGCGGCCGCAATTCCATTGGCAAGTTCCTGGAAATGATGGACGCGCTGCGGGCGGAGACAGAGTCTATGGAGATGACGGCCTCAGACGGGTCCGGCCTGGGACTGCCCGACCTGGGGCGGGTGATCTCCGCGGTGCTGGACGTGACCGGCTACAAGGAGCTGCTGGAGAATTCCAACGACCCGCAGGACGGTGCGCGCCTGGACAACTTGAACGAGCTGGTGAGCGTGGGACATGAGTTCTCGCAGGAGTCGGCGAACCTGAAGGCGTACGAGGAGATGCCGGGTGGCGGCAGCGCCGGTAGTAGCGATGGCAGCGCCGGAGACACCGCCGACGCCAGCGCCGACGCCATGCTGGCCGAAGGCGAGGCGCCGCTGGGCAGTTTGCAGGCTTTCCTGGAGCGCGTGAGCTTGGTGGCGGACGCGGACCAGATTCCCGCGGACGAGCAGGACATGGTGACGCTCATGACGCTGCACACCGCCAAGGGGCTGGAGTTCCCCGTGGTGTTCCTGACCGGCTGGGAGGATGGACAGTTCCCGCACATGCGCGCCCTGGGCGACCCGACGGAGCTGGCCGAGGAACGGCGCCTGGCCTATGTGGGCATTACCCGCGCGAAGCAGCGGCTGTTCCTTACCCGCGCGATTACGCGCAGCGGTTGGGGAGCGCCGGTGAACAACCCGCCGTCGCGCTTCCTGTCCGAGGTTCCGGGGGATCTGATGGAGTGGATCCGCGAGGAGCCCGCCCGCTTCGGCAGCGGTGTGGATTCCGCCTGGGGTGGCGGTGGCTACGCCGATGGCACCAGCTTCGGCGGCTCGGGCGGCTCGAGCAGCTGGGGCGCGGGATCCAGCGGCTGGGGCGGCCAGTCCTACCGGAAGCCGGCGAAGAAGTCGAAGCCTGCCTTCGGGGCCGGAGCGAAGAAGAACCAGGATCTGGACTTGGCGGTGGGGGATAAGGTCAACCACGACAAGTACGGCCTGGGCACGGTGAAGAGCGTGGACGGTAGCGGATCGCACACGACCTGCATGATCGACTTCGGCAGCCAGGGCACGGTGCGTCTGATGCTGTTCGGTGGCGTGCCGATGGAGAAGCTCTAGACCCTGGGGCTCTGGCGGCACGCCCGAGCCGGCGTGTTGCTGGAGTGACGATTGTGGCCAATGTTGCGTAGAAAATGTTTTCTTAATGTAACGTAACAGCATCCTCTTTCGATGGGTTAGGCGTAACTAGAAGGGTATTAATGCAGAACAATCAACAAGTGACTTCCAAATTGCAAGACCTTAAGCACCTGGGCGAGGCCGCCTGGGCGGAGACGCACGCTATCGCCACCGGCCTGGGGACTGCGCTGAAATCGGGCGTAGTCGTCAGGGGTGGCGGCGTTAAGGGGAAAGCCAAGCTGATCGAGAGCATCGCCCGCTACGGCTTCACCGCTGGACGTCAAGCGTGGTACGCAGCAGAAGTGGCGCCGAACCGTACAGCCATCATCGATGACATCGGCGAGCGCACGTATGCGGAAGTTCGCAGCGATTCGCTGGCCTTCGCTCGCGCACTGCAGCGCATGGGGCTGGGGCCAGGCAAGAACATTGCGGTCATGGCCCGCAATTCCCGCGTGGTTGTCTACGCGCTGGTCGCCAAGGGGTTCATCGGGGCGGACATTAGCTTGCTCAACCCGGCTTCCAGTCCAGTCCAGCTGCAGAAGAGTATGGAGGAGCTGGATGTTCACACCATCATCATCGACGAGGAGTTCGCGGACAGGCTGCCTGCGGACTATTCGCGCGCCAATGTGATCATCGGCTATGCGGAGGATCTGGAGAACCCGCAGGCTCCGAACCCGGAATGGGAAACCTTCCGGCAGGTTATCGACCACGCCCCCTCCGAGGCGGAGGAGAAGCTGCCCAAGATCCCGAAGCGCGGCTTCATCACCATCTTGAGCTCCGGCACCTCTGGCACCCCGAAGGCCGTAGTGCACCGGGAGCCGCCCATCCCTACACCCATAGCGGATATCATCACGTGGATCCCGTGGCGGGCGGAGATGATGATCCAGCAGACTGCCTCGATGTTCCACTCGTGGGGTTGGGCGAACCTCAACCTGATCTTCGCCCACCGCGCGACAGTGGTGTTCCGCCGTGACTTCGACCCTGTGCAGGCAATGGAAGATGTAGAGCGCTACAAGGTCAACGGCATCATCACCTCGCCCATCTTCATCAAGGAGCAGCTCAAGGTCGCGCAGAACGGCGACTACGACGCTTCGTCGATTGAGTTCATCGTGTCCTCCGGCAATGCCATGCACGAAGATCTGCTCCGCGGCCTGCACAAGCAGTTCGGGCCCGTGGTCTGCAACTTCTACGGCTCCACTGAAAACAGTGTGGTCGCCATTGCGAAGCGAGAGGAACTGGTCGAGAACCCAGCTCTCGCCGGACGGCCGGTTCGCGGCGTGCGCGTCAAGATCCTGGACGACGACGGTAACGTGCTGCCGCCGAACACCCCGGGCCGCATTTATGCCCGGGGCACCATGACCATGCGCCGCTATGCCCACACGCGCGATCAGATGAAGATCAAGCACGGCCTGCTGGAGATCGGCGACCGTGGGTACCTCGACGAGGAAGGTCGCCTGTTTGTGCTCGGCCGGGCGGACGACATGATCATCGTCGGTGGAGAGAACGTGTATCCGCGCAGTGTGGAAGAGGTGCTGGCGCCAATGCCTGGCATTCGAGACCTCTACGCGAAGGGCGTGGACGACGAAGAGAGCTTCAAGCGCATGGCGGTCTGGATCGTGCGTGAAGACAACCCGGAGGGTGAGGCGCTGACCAAGGAGTCTGTTCAGGAATGGGTCAGGGACAACCTGGCGGAACACTCCGTTCCACGCGAAGTCACTTTCCTGGATGAGCTTCCGCGGAACCCAACTGGTAAGGTCATGCCGGCGAAGCTTCCGAACAGCTAACATTTTCGATTCTCGATCGATAGCCTTAATACGGCATAAAAACACATACGGGAGAAACTGATGAAAAAAATTTGCACGCATTCTGACTGCGGCGGTAGCCGTGGCGGGGTCTGTCATGGGTCTGGCACCTGCTGCCCAGGCTGCCCCGGGAAACACCGTACTGCTCGGTGATTCCTACTTCGCTAACACAACGCTCAACCAGATTATTGACGCCAAGCTCGGAAACGCTCGTGGTTGCATCCAGGGCAAGTTCCGCGTAGCTACTGAGCTGCAGCGCCTGACGGGCGCTCGCGTGGATGACTACTCGTGCAACGGCAAGGAGCTTTACCTGGGTCGCGAGCCGCTGGAGGCTCGCCTGGATCAGGCTATCCGCGACGGTAAGCTGAACCGCAACACGCGCAACGTGCCGATCATGGTTGGTGCTAACGACACCTACCGCACCCTGGATCCCATCAACAACCAGGCGGCCGCTCGTTCCTACGACCGTCTCGCTAAAAAAATCAAGCGCGCTGCTCCGAACGCTCGTATCCAGTTTGTGAGCTACCCGCACCTCACGAACGATCGCGCTGGCCTCTGCCTGATCCGTCTGAACGGTTTGCAGCCGATTCAGGCTCCGTTCCCGATCGTGAAGGAAGCCGAGCGTCAACTGTGGCGCCAGGCTAACGATGCGGCTAAGCGCCACGGTGGCGTTTTCGTTGACCTGCACCGCTCCACCCGCGGGCACGATACCTGCCAGCCGGGCGGTAAGGCTTGGGTTGCCGGAGTCATCGATACTCAGACTCCGCACTACAACCTGACCCTGCACATGTCCCACGACGGTGTGACCAATGCGGCTAAGCAGATCGGCGCTGCTCTGAAGTAAAACTTCGGAAAGCCTCGGCTGCCGGGGTGGGGAATCCCCACCTCGTAAGCCAAAGTCACAGGAGGCAGGCGAAAAACCTCCCGACCGCCTTTACAGAGGCAGTCGGGAGGTTTTCTTTGTGGCCATAAACGGCTAGGGGCTCAAAGCTCGGGTAGAGCTAAAGCTTAGAGCTGGATGCCGCGCTCGGCGAGCCAGGGCTTCGGGTCGATAGCCTCGCCGCCGTTCGGGTGAACCTCGAAGTGCAGGTGGGAGCCGGTGGAGAAGCCCATGGAACCCATGCCGGCGATCTTCTGGCCAGCGGCTACACGGTCGCCAACCTTAACGTCCAGGGTGGCCATGTGGCCGTAGACGGTGATGGTGCCGTCGTCGTGCTTAATGCGAATCCAGTTGCCGAAGCCGGAAGCTGGGCCGGAGTCGATGACGGTGCCGTCGTGTACGGCGCGGATGGCGGTGCCCACAGCGTTGGCGATGTCGATGCCCTTGTGGAAGGTGCCCCAACGCGGACCGAAGCCGGAAGTGAAGGAGCCCTCGGCGGGCTTGACGTACTCGGGCATGCGAGCAGCCAGATCAGCCTCGGTGCGCTCCTTGGCGAAACGCAGAGCGGAGTCGAGCTGCTGAGACAGATCGGAAACCGGCTTAGCCTGCGGAACCTCGAGGATCTGCGGAGCCTCGTTAGCGGTCGCCTGAGCGTCCGCCGGAGCTGCAGAGCCCTGAGCACCCTCGCCCTGGGCGAGGATGGTGGTGTTCTCGGAAGCCAGGGCGATGTCGTCCTTGGAGTTCTGGGATGCACCGGCGGTAGCACCGGCAGCGCCAGCAGTAGTCACAGCGGTGGTGGCGACGGCCACGACCGCGAAGCGACGCTTCGCGGTGTGCTCCTGCTTGCGGTGGATGCCGGTTCGGTTCGCTTCAGTAGTGTTTCGCACTGTCCTAGTAACCCTTTGACCTAATCGATGTTTCTTAACAACTGTCACATGTGATTTCGCACTATCGCTTTCACTCTTCCTCGAGCCTTATCGTTGGATCTCGAGTCTGTTGCGCAAGCAATTTGTAACCACTTTGTTATCAACGGAACGTAACACTATCGGTTTAGCAACATTGCGGCAACTAAATCGGCTAAAAATAACGCTTTGGTTACATTACGGGGGTAGTGGAGCTAACCTTACTTGAGCCTAAGAATCCATTTCCCCTGTTCCAGGCGTTTTTCGCCGTTTCTGTAGTGGTTGAGCCCCGCTAGTGATCTTTATTACGTTACCCACAAACCCTCAAGTAGAACCTTAAGTGTGTCTGCATTAGAGGGGGTAGAGCGGGTACATTGCGGGCGCCGAACGGGAGCCGACCCGGCAATAAACGGGCACAGAAGAGAGCCTAGAAGGTGGGTCAGTCCGCCAGGTGCCACCCACTGTTAGGCACAATAGGACGGGTGAGTAAAGATTCTGCTGCCCAACGACCCGGATCCCGACGATCTGCGTCTTCACGACGCCCCGGCTCCAGCCGTACCAGGCGGACATCGGCTGCCAGCAGTGCAGACAGAATTAAAGGCACTGGTGCCAAGGCCACCGAAGGTACGAGCCAAGAGCGCTTTGTAAAGGCCAAGCCCACCACCGGGGCCACCACTAAGGCCACTCCAAAGGCCAAGCCCAAGGCGGCAGCCGAGACAACGACCGGGGGTGCGAAGGCTGCGGTAGCGGACTGGTGGTCGAAGTGGAAGCCACACGTTAAGCGCTTTGGCCCCCAGCTGATGATTAATCACGCCGTAACTTTGGGCGTCATCGTCATTATCGCCGTCCTCATCGGCATCGGCGCAGGTTTTAATAAGGTGCCCGCCAGCATCGCCTCAATGTGGATGGTGTTTAATCTGGCCCCCATTGAGATGGCGGGGGCGAAGCTGGGCTTAGTGCCACTGCTGCCCGCGCTGGTGCTGGTGTGGGGGCATGCGAAGCGGGCGACCACGGTGCTGGGCAACTCCATCAGCGTGCGCGGCCTGCGGGTATTCACCACATTAAGCCTGCTGATTCCCATGCTGCTGACGTGCATCGCGTGGGTGATGCTGTGGGATGCCTCCAGGGTCTACGACATCACCCCGCCGAACCTGCTGGTGGCGCTGATCTCCACGGCGCTGGTGAACGGCGCTGCGATTGTCATCGGCATGCGGGCCCGCGTGTGGCGAGCACTGTTGCTGCGCCGTGGTTGGTCCACGTGGCCGGTGGAGTCGATGCTGCTTGCCGGACGCTTCCTCAAATGGATGGCCGCAGCCGGTGCCCTCGCCGCTGCCGTATATCTATTGACGAACATGGAGGCAGTCGGCAAGGCCTACGAAATCACCTCCTCCACTATGGGTGTTCTGGGGCTGACCTTCGTCGCGTTGCTGTATGTGCCAAATGTGGTGGTCGCGGCGATGGCGGTGCTGCTGGGCGGCGAGTTCCACGTCGGTAACGGCGCGGTCAGCCTCTTTACCGCCAACAATGTGAACCTGCCACCGCTGCCGGTCCTGGCCGCGATCCCCAACGATCAGATTCCTTTCGGTGCAGTGCTGCTGGCCGTACCCGCTTGTGTGGCGGTCGCGTGCGTCTACACGTTCCTGCGCGGCCGCACCTATGTGGAGGCGCCGCTTCTGCAGGGCGTGGAGGCTGGTGCCTGCGCCGGGCTGATCGGCTTCTGCGCCTCCTGGCTGGCCGGCGGCGAGCTGGGCGTGTACGGGCGCGCGGGTGCGGTCGAGTGGCTCTTTGCCGTGGAGCTCGCCGCCTGGCTGCTGGTGCCCGCCGCCGTGATGATGTTCCTCACCGCCCGTCGTGGCGAGTCCGTGGTTGAGGACATCCCGGAGGCCGAGGTTGTGGAGCCGGGAGAATCCCAGCAAGCTCAGACTGAGACCGAGCATGATGCCGAGGCAGGCACTGACGATGCTGACGATGCAGCAGACGGTGCGGAAAGCACGGACACTGACTCTTCTGAAGATGACGCCCCTACGGAGGAACCGGAGGACGGGGAAGATGGGGGCGTCACTAAGAAAGAACGAGAAGATACAAAAGATACAGAAGACAAAGAAGACAAAGAAGACAAGGAAGACACAGAAACAGAGGAAGAAGCAGACGATGAGGATAGTGATTCTGGCGAGCGGGACGGGGACTCTGCTCCAGAGCGTGATTGATAACGTCGACCGCTCGCGGGTGGAGATCCTCGCCGTGGGTAGCGACCGACAGTGCGAGGCGCTGGAGCGTGCCGAACGCGCGGGCATCGAGAGTTTCCTGGTCGAATACGTGCCAAAGCAGACCGACCGGGATAAGTGGAACGAAGATCTGGCGGACAAGCTCGCCAGCTACGAGCCCGACCTGGTGGTGAGCGCCGGCTTCATGCGCATCATCGGCCCGAAGGTGGTTGAGCGTTTCGAGGGGAAGATCATCAACACCCACCCGGCGCTGCTGCCCGCATTCCCCGGGGCGCACGCTGTTGAAGATGCACTAAATTACGGTGTTCGCGTAACCGGGTCTACAGTTCATGTTGTAGATAGTGGCGTGGACACGGGACCGATCATCGCCCAGAAGGCGGTGGAGGTCGCGCGGGACGACACGGTCGACAGCTTGCATGAGAGAATCAAGAAGGTGGAGCGCGCACTCTTGGTAGAGGTGCTGCACGATTTTCAACAACAGGGAACCTTCTAGGAACGAAAGGCCAGGATCCAAAAACCATGAGTGATGGCACCACAGCAACCAACGGCGCAGACAAGAAGGAAATCCGTCGCGCGCTGATCAGCGTGTACGACAAGACCGGCCTGGAGGAGCTGGCCAAGGGGCTGCACTCCGCGGGCGTGGACATCGTCTCCACCGGCTCCACCGCCAAGAAGATCGCGGACGCCGGAGTGCCCGTGACCGAGGTGGAAGCGCTGACCGGATTCCCGGAGGTGTTGGAAGGCCGCGTGAAGACGCTGCACCCGCGCGTGCACGCGGGCATCCTGGCCGACACCCGCAAGGAAGGCCACCTGAAGCAGCTGGAGGACCTGGATGTTGAGGCCTTCCAGCTGGTCGTTGTGAACCTGTACCCGTTCACCGAGACCGTGGCCTCCGGCGCTGACTTCGACGCCTGCGTGGAGCAGATCGACATCGGCGGCCCGTCCATGGTGCGTGCCGCCGCGAAGAACCACCCGTCCGTGGCCGTTGTGGTGGATCCCAACCGCTACGAGGACGTCGTGGCCGCCGCCAATGCCGGGGGCTTCACCCGCGCCGAGCGCACCGACCTGGCCGTGGATGCGTTCCGCCACACCGCTGCTTATGACGTGGTCGTCGCAACCTGGATGGGTGAGCAGACCGCTGCGCAGGCCGCAGCACAGTCCGCTGCACAATCTGGGGCAGACGCAGAGTCGGATGCAGGCGTGCAGTTCCCCGAGTGGATCGGTGCTTCCTACGAGCGCGCCAACGTGCTGCGCTACGGCGAGAACCCGCACCAGGCTGCGGCGCTGTACTCCGACGGCACCGGCCTGGCCGGCGCCAAGCAGTTCCATGGCAAGGAGATGAGCTACAACAACTACACCGACGCGGATGCCGCCTGGCGCGCTGCGTGGGATCACAAGCGCCCGACTGTGGCCATCATCAAGCACGCCAACCCGTGCGGAATCGCGGTCTCTGACGAGTCCATCGCCGATGCCCACAAGAAGGCACACGCCTGCGACCCGATGTCCGCATTCGGCGGCGTGATCGCAGTGAACCGCGAGGTTAGCGTGGAAATGGCCAACCAGGTGGCCGAGGTGTTCACCGAGGTCATCATCGCGCCGGGCTACGAGGAGGGCGCGGTAGAGGTCCTGTCCCAGAAGAAGAACATCCGCATCCTGCAGGCAGATGCCCCGAGCGAGGAGCCGGAGCTGCAGGGCCGTGAGATCTCTGGCGGCCTGCTGGTGCAGCAGGTGGACGCCATCGACGCGAAGGGCGACAACCCGAGCAACTGGACCCTGGCCGCCGGCGAGGCTGCCGACGAGGCTACCCTGCGCGAGCTGGAGTTCGCATGGCGCACCGTGCGCGCGGTGAAATCGAACGCCATTTTGCTGGCCAAGGATGACGCCACCGTGGGCGTGGGCATGGGCCAGGTCAACCGCGTGGACGCAGCCAAGCTGGCCGTGGAGCGTGCAAACTCCCTGGCCGGTGACGAGAAGCGCGCCGAGGGTGCGGTTGCGGCCTCGGATGCCTTCTTCCCCTTCGCCGACGGCTTTGAGGTGCTGGCTGCCGCTGGCGTCCGTGCAGTGGTGCAGCCGGGTGGCTCGGTCCGCGACGCGGAGGTCATCGAGGCGGCGGAGAAGGCGGGCGTCACCATGTACCTCACCGGTGAGCGCCACTTCGCGCACTAGAGTGCGCACTCGCGGTGAGTGGGCTTAACGGTTCGCTACCCGCGAGGCCGGGAGGGCGCCTAAAGTTGGATTAGTTTAAAAACTGACAAGACGTTTCAACGCAGGAGTTCTCCGGTTATGTCTAACGAGCACCCCACTGATCCCGGCGTCGGGAAGAACAACCCAGATCAGCCGGAGCCGCCGCAGTACCGCCACAACGAGCAGGGTGCGGGGAAGAATCAGTGGCAGGTGCCGTCGCAACAGAGCGGTAGCCCGGGTGCGCAGGGGACGCAGGGGGATCAGAGCCAGCAGCGCTGGCAGCAGTGGGAGGCTTCGCAGCCGCCCCAGAACCAGCAGCAGAACTGGCAAGGGCAGCAGTATCAGCAGCCCCCGCAACCCCAGTACCAGCCCGACCAGCAAGCTCAGCAGTATGCCTACGCGCAGGAGCCGGAGAAGGAAAGCAAGTTCCTGCCGATCTTAGGTGTCGTGCTGGCTGTGCTCCTTGCCCTTGCCCTAGTCGCGGGTGCCGCATATTACATGGGCTGGATTGGCGACAAGGACGGAGCGGAAGACAGCGACGGCAAGGCTGCGAGCAGTTCCTCCCAGTCGCAGGGCGAAGAAGGCGAAGGCACTGACGACGAGGATGCGGCCGCGGAAAGCGAAGACACCGCAACCGACGACGAGGAAGAAGCCACGGACGACGAAGAGGATGCTGACGACGAGGCTAGCGAGGACGAGGAAGAGTCCCGCCCGGCTCATCCGAAGCTGCCTTCCGGCGCGGTGCCGGCCAACAGTGCAGCTGAAGAAGGTAAGCCTGCGGGCGACTTCAACAACGCCTACACCGGCAGCGACCTTACTTCTAAGCCTTTCGCAGTAGCCGTACGCGATGCTTTTGTGTCCCACTACCTGGATACCGATAGGACGAACGGCACCGTTTCCGCGTATTCGTCCGTCACGGGGCAGACCTACTCCATGAAGTGCAGGGATAACGGTGATTACGTGACCTGCACGGGAGGCAATAATGCCATTGTTTACATTTCCTAAGCCCAGATCGCTTCGTCGCGGTCTGGTCGCCGCCGTGCTCTGCGCTGCAAGCGTTACCGTTGCGGGTTGCACGATTGGGGATGTGGAAAGGGATGACGCCACCGTCTCCGACCAGTCAAACCAGTCCCACCCAGCCCAACAGGACGAGAAGCCGAAGTCCCGCGGTCCGCAGCCGACCACTGGGGCGTCCACACCGGAAAAACCGCAGGAAGAACAGCGCGGGGAGCTCGGCTACGACGGTACTGCGACTATCGCAGTGGCCGGGATAGGTGGCGCGGGGGATACGTCCGTGGCTCCGTGGTCGACCGCGAAGGTGCCGATTGCGATTGCCGCGCTGCGGAATGATCCGAGCCTGCAGGGCGTGATGACGCAGGCGATCCAGAACTCCGACAATGCGGCGGCGGAAACGCTATGGGGCTCGCTGGGATCTCCGGAGCAAGCTGCAGAGGCGACTAGCGCGGTGATCCGCGAGGGCGGCAGTAGTGCACGGGTGGAGTCCCAGGTGGTGCGCCCGGGGTTTAGTTCCTTCGGGCAGAGCGACTGGTCGCTGAGCGAACAGGCCGATTTCGCCTCTCACCTGCGGTGTATCCGGGGGTCGGAGTCAGTGGTTTCCGCCATGGGCAACATCGGCAACGGCGGGGGCTATGGGTTGGGGACGATCCCGGGAGCGATCTTCAAGGCTGGCTGGGGGCCGAACGCCGCGGGCGCGTATGGGCTACGGCAGTTTGGGCTGATCCCGAAGTCCGATGGCGCGGGCTCGGGCTACGTGGCCGTGGCCATTGCAGTGGAAAGCCCGGATGGTAGCTACGAGTCCGGGCAGGCGGAGCTGACGGCGGCGGCGGAGTTCCTGCGGTCGAAGGTGAACAGCCTGCCGGAAGCGGCCTGCTAATCGCGGGGAAGGTATTCAGTTAGCGACGCTTAACCAGTAGGGTGTTGGTTATGCGTTCTCATTATCTAGCCGAGCCCGCCACGGAAGGCCTGTCTGCGCGTGCGGCGGCAAAGGAACAACGACGGGTGGAGCTGTTGCGTGCTGCCGCCACGATCATGGCGAACAAGGGATTCCATGGGACGCGCCTGGAGGAGGTCGGGCACGCCGTGGGGGTATCCGGGCCGGCGGTGTATCGGCACTTTTCCGGCAAAGAGGAGATTCTGACGGAGCTGATGACGGGCATCTCGGAGCACCTGCTTTCCGAGGCGCGCAAGATCGTCGACGGCCTGGAGGATCCGCGTGAGCGTCTGGCGGTGCTGATCGACTTCCAGGTGGACTTTGCACTGTCCCAGCCGGAGCTAATTCGCCTGCATAACCGTGAACTTTTCCGTATGGGGGAGGAAGGGCGCGGGCGCGTGCGTTCCGCACAGGGCAGTTATTTGAAGATGTTTGCGGAGGCGTTGGGAGAGATGGACGCGCGATACAAGGGGGAGGCGGGGCGTATTACTGCGCAGCTGGTGATGGGGATGATTAACTCCTCGGAATTGACGCATAGCTGGGCGTCTACCGCGTTGGTGCGACGGCAGACTGCGGCTGCGGCGCGTGCTGCGGTGGGTCTGGCTTAAGGGGAGGGTACTGCTTTCGGGGGTAGTTAAAGAGGGGAAACTTTTTAGATTCACTAGCAAAAGCGGTCTAGGTCACTTAAGGTGACGGCAACAAGTTAGTTAATCGCTTGTAACTGAATCTCAAGCGCGGGATGCTCTGATGCCCTCTAGCGCTCGCCTTCTGCCACCTTCCGTCATCTTCCTAGGAGCTGCATACGTGGATACTGCAACCACCCAAGCGACAGATCCGGCCAACCCCCGCGGTGCCGACGCCCGCGAAATCCCGAGCCACCGCGAGCTTGTCGAAGAGCTTCGCCAGCGCCTCGCCCGTGCTCAGGCCGGAGGAGGGGAGGAGGCTCGCAAGCGCCACACCGACCGCGGCAAGCTGCTGCCACGCGACCGCATCCGCCTGCTGCTGGACCCCGGCAGCCCGTTCCTGGAGATCGCGCCGCTGGCGGCCGAAGAGATGTACGACGGCAAGGCTCCAGCGGCGGGCATCGTCGCCGGAGTCGGGCTCGTGAGCGGTCGCCTGTGCCTGATCGCCGCTAATGACGCCACCGTCTCCGGCGGTACCTACTACCCGATGACCGTGAAGAAGCACCTCCGCGCCCAGGAGATCGCCGAGCAGAACCACCTGCCGTGCATCTACCTGGTGGATTCCGGCGGCGCGATGCTGCTGCAGCAGGACGACGTGTTCCCAGACCGCAACCACTTTGGCCGCATTTTCTTCAACCAAGCCAACCTGTCGGCCAAGGGCATCCCGCAGCTGTCCGCCGTCATGGGCTCCTGCACCGCAGGTGGCGCCTACGTCCCCGCCATGAGCGACGAGACCATCATCGTGGAGAACCAGGGCACCATCTTCCTGGCCGGCCCGCCTCTGGTGAAGGCCGCCACCGGCGAGGACGTCACCCCCGAGGAGCTCGGCGGCGGTGCGATGCACTCCCGCATCTCCGGCGTGACGGATCACCTGGCAGCCGACGACGAGGACGCGCTGCGGATCATGCGCAACATCGTCGAGACCCTGCCGGAATCCAAGCCGACCCCCTGGAAGCGCAGCACCCCCATGCCGGCCCCGCGCCCGCAGGAGGACCTCTACGACATCGTGCCTACCGACCCGAAGATTCCCTACGATGCGCACGAGGTTATCGAAACCCTGTGTGACGAGGGCAGCCTGTCGGAGTTCAAGAGCGAATACGGCAACAGCATCATCACGACGTTCGCCCGGCTGGAAGGCCACCAGGTTGGAGTGATCGCCAACAACGGCATCATCTTCTCCGAAGCCGCCATGAAGGGCGCACACTTCATCGAGCTCTGCGAGCAGCGGAATATCCCCATCATCTTTCTGCAGAACACCACCGGCTTTATGGTGGGGCGTCAATACGAAGAGGGCGGCATCGCGAAGCACGGGGCGAAGATGGTGAACGCCGTGGCCACCGCATCGGTGCCCAAGCTCACCGTCGTCACCGGCGCTGCCTTTGGCGCGGGCAACTACTCGATGTGCGGGCGGGCCTACTCGCCGCGCTTCTTGTGGATGTGGCCGAACGCGCGCATCGCGGTTATGGGCGGCCCGCAGGCGGCCATGACCCTCTCCACCGTCCGCCGCGCGCAGATCGAGCGCCGGGGCGAGGAATGGTCGGCCGAAGAGCAAGAGGCTTTCGAGGCTCCCATCCGCGAGATGTTCGACGAGAAATCCACCTGCTGGTACTCCACCGCGCGCCTGTGGGACGACGGGGTGATCGACCCCGCGGACACCCGCCGCACCCTCGCCATGGCCCTCGACATCTGCGCCCAGGCTCCGCGCGAGGAAACCGGTTTCGGCGTATTCCGCATGTAACTCCTGTTCAAGCTACCTACGTACCCACCACAAGAAAGAGATACTGACGTGAGTGACACACATGCTCTCACCGGCCCGTTCGATACGGTGCTGGTCGCCAACCGCGGCGAGATCGCCCTGCGCGTGATCCGCACCGTGCATCGCATGGGGCTGAAGGTCGTGGCCGTTTACTCCGAGGCGGATTCCGCCGCCCCGCACGTGCACGCCGCCGACAAGGCCGTGTGTTTGGGTCCTGCCGCCGCTGCGGAGTCCTACCTCAACATCGACAAGGTTATTGACGCCGCCAAGGCGACCGGAGCCGGCGCCATCCACCCCGGCTACGGCTTCCTCTCGGAGAATGCGACCTTCGCCAAGCGTTGCGAGGACGAGGGGATTATCTTCATCGGTCCGCCCGCCGGCGCCATCGACAAGATGGGCGACAAGATCACCGCCCGCGCAACCGTGGAATCCCGCGACGTGCCCACCGTGCCCGGCATTTCTCGCCCTAATCTGACGGACCAGGAGATCATCGACGCTGCCGACTCGGTGGGCTTCCCGGTGCTGATTAAGCCTTCCGCCGGCGGTGGCGGCAAGGGAATGCACCTGGTGGAGGAGCCGGAGAAGCTCGCCAGCGCGCTGGTTTCCGCCCGCCGCGAGGCCGCCAGCTCCTTCGGCGACGACACGCTGTTCCTGGAGCACTTCGTGGACACGCCCCGACACATCGAGGTGCAGATCGTCGCCGACTCCCACGGCAACGTCATCCACCTGGGCGAGCGTGAGTGTTCGCTGCAGCGCCGCCACCAGAAGGTCATCGAGGAGGCTCCGTCGGCGCTGCTGGATGAGAAAACTCGGCAGGAGATCGGCGAGGCTGCCTGCGACGCGGCTCGCGCCTGCGGCTACTGCGGCGCGGGCACCGTGGAGTTCATCGTCTCCGCCAAGCAGCCCGAGCGCTTCTTCTTCATGGAGATGAACACCCGCCTGCAAGTCGAGCACCCAGTTACCGAAATGGTCACCGGCCGCGACCTGGTGGAATGGCAGATCCGCGTGGCCCGCGGCGAGGCCCTGCCGATCACGCAGGACGACGTGCAGCTCAACGGCCACTCGGTGGAGGCCCGCGTCTACGCCGAGGATGCCGCCGCCGGGTTCCTGCCCACCGGCGGACTGATCACGGGTCTTTCCTGGCCGCGCCGGGAAGGGGTTCGTGTGGACGCCGGCGTGGTGGAGGGCCAAGAGGTCAGCTCCGACTACGACCCAATGCTGGCGAAGATCATCACCCACGCCGATACGCGCGAAGCAGCCCTCGAGCGCCTGGATCAGGCGCTTTCCCACACCCGCATCGAGGGACTGACCACCAACATCGACTTCAACCGCTTCCTGGTCACCCGCCCGGAGGTTGTGGCGGGAGACCTGCACACCGGACTGCTCGACTCCATTGTCGAAGAGTTCCAGCCCCGGGAGGTCCCCGCGGATACCTTCGCCGTTGCACTGCTGCACCTGGCTGGGGCGCTGGCCGGCGGGGCCGATGCAGCGTCCGAAACAAAGGCAACCGCATCCCCGCTGGGCAGCGTATGGACCGCCCGCGACGGTTGGCGCGGCGCTGGGCACCGCGCCCCGCTGCGGCTGGTGCTGGCGGATCCGAGTGGCGTCACGGCACCAGTCGAAGCCCGCGCGGAGTACCGCGACGGCATCTGGGAGGTACAGCTCACTCCGCTGACCAGCGGTGACGACGAGGACGCACCGGTGCAGACCGAGACCAGGCGCATCCAGGTAGTCGCCAACCCGCAAAGCGGCGGCACCGAATGGCGGCTCTCCTTCGACGGCGGCCCGGCCGAAAAATGGAGCGCCACTGCCAGCGGCAACATCACCGGCCCGCACGGCACGCACGTGGTGGAGGTGTTCTCCGGCACTGCGCACGACGCGGAAGCCAGCTCGGAGGAGTCGCCGGACATTCTGAGCCCCATGCCTGGCACGGTCATCGCCGTGGAAGTCGCCGATGGCGACGAGGTCACCGAGGGCCAACCCGTGATCGTCATCGAGGCCATGAAGATGGAGCACACCCTCGAAGCCACCTGCGACGGGCGGGTCAAGATTCACGCTGCCGTCGGCCAGAAGGTCGGCACCGGAGAAGTCCTGGCGGAGGTCATCGCCGCCGATAGCGCCGATGGTGCCGATACGGCTGCTAGCTAAGAACTTCACTTCACACGCATCCCCCCCGTAACCCAGACACCCACCCCAGAAATCCAACCCGGAAATCCAACCCAGAAAGAGGACCCAAACCATGAGCCAGAGCACCAAGAACCGCAACCCCTACCTTTCCGACGAGCTGCACGAGCTGCGCGACGCAGTCGAGGACTTCGCCAACCGCGTGGTCGACCCCGTCGCCGCCCAGCACGACCGCGACCACACCTTCCCCTACGACGTCGTTCGCCAGATGGGAGAAATGGGGCTGTTCGGCCTGCCGATCTCCGAGGAGTACGGCGGCATGGGCGGCGACTACATGGCCCTCGGCGTGGCCCTGGAGGAGCTCGCCCGCGTGGACCAGTCCGTCGCCATCACCCTCGAGGCCGGAGTTTCCCTGGGAATCATGCCGATCTACCGCTTCGGCAGCGACAAGCAGAAGGAGATCTACCTGCCCAACCTGGTGGCGGGCAAGAACCTGGCGGGCTTCGGCCTGACCGAGCCCGAGGCCGGATCGGATGCTGGCGGCACCAAGACCACCGCCAAGCTCGACGGTGGCGAGTGGGTTATCAACGGCTCCAAGCAGTTCATCACCAACTCCGGCACGGACATCACCTCCCTGGTCACCGCAACCGCCGTCACTGGCCAGCGGGAAAACGGAAAGAAGGAAATCTCCGCCATCATCGTGCCCAGCGGCACTCCCGGTTTCACTGCCGAGCCCTCCTACAACAAGGTGGGCTGGAACGCCTCCGACACCCACCCGCTGACCTTCGATAACGTCCGCGTGCCGGAGGAAAACCTCGTCGGCGAGCGCGGCCGTGGCTTCGCCTACTTCCTGTCCATCCTCGAAGAAGGCCGCATCGCCATCGCCGCGCTGGCCACGGGTGCCGCCCAAGGCTGCGTGGACGAGTGCGTGCGCTACGCCAAGGAGCGCGCCAGCTTCGGCAAGCCGATCTCCGAGTACCAGGCCATCAGCTTCAAGATCGCCCGCATGGAAGCCCGCGCCTGGACCGCCCGCCAGGCCTGGTACGCAGCCGCGGCGAAGATGGCCGCGGGGGAGAACTTCAGCAAGGAAGCCTCCATCGCCAAAATGGTCGCCTCCGAGGCGGCGATGGATAACGCCCGCGATGCCACGCAGATCCACGGCGGCTACGGATTCATGAACGAATACCGCGTTGCCCGCCACTACCGCGACTCCAAGATCCTCGAGATCGGCGAGGGCACCACCGAGGTGCAGCAAATGCTCATCGCCCGAGCCCTGGGCGTGTAAGCCGCACGTCGATGGGCGCGGGGACGGGAAGGCGTCAATAAAAGAGCACCAGTAGCCAAGCGAAAAGTATAGGAGACCAGCGACAATGAGCGCAGAAAAAGAAGTTGTGCAGCGCGGCCTGTGGTTCGAGGAGTTCACCGAGGGGGTGGTCTACCGGCACCAGCCCGGGCGCACCGTCACCGAAGCGGATAACACCTTGTTCACCACTATGACCATGAACACCCAGCCGCTGCACATCGACGCGGCATGGGCTGCCACGCAGGATGGCTTCCGTGGCGAGCGGCTGGTGAACTCCATGTTCACCCTGTCCACGGTGGTGGGCCTATCCGTCAGCCAGCTTTCCTTGGGCACCATCGTGGCTAACCTGGGGTTCAGCGAGATTTCCTTCCCCGCGCCCATGTTCCACGGCGATACCCTGTACGCCGAAACGCGCTGCGTGGGTAAGCGACTGTCGAAGTCGCGCCCCGGGCAGGGCATCGTGGAGCTGGAGCACATCGGGCGCAACCAGGACGGCACCATCGTGTGCAAGGCCACCCGCAAGACCTTGATGCAGTGCGCACCGGAAGGGGCGGGTGAAGATGTCTAACACTGCATGGCTACCACAAGGCCCCGCGCTGCTGTTCGCCCCGGCCGACCGCCCCGAGCGCTTCGCCAAGGCCGCCGACCGTTCCGACATGGTCATCCTCGACCTCGAGGACGGCTGCCGTGCCGAGAACCGCGCCGAGGCCAGGCAGAACGTGATCCACGCGGACCTGGATCCGGAGCGCACCATCGTGCGCATTAACCCCATCGATTCGCCGGATTTCGCCGCGGACCTTGCCGCCGTCACGGACTCGCCGTTTAGGACCGTGATGGTGCCGAAGGTGGAAAGCGCTCTTGTTCCTGGTGACGCCGACTCCAACCGCCGTGCGCTTCCCGAAGGCTTTCACGCAATCGCCTTGATCGAAACTCCCAGGGGCGTGGTGAACCTCGCGGAGATCGCCGCAGACCCGCAGGTGGTGGCCCTGTTCTGGGGTGCCGAGGACCTCACTGCGGCACTCGGTGGGACGAGCTCCCGCTACGGCGCCGGAGAGGTTCCCACCCCCGGTGGCGGGCCGTCCGGCCACCCGGGAGGCTACCGCGAGGTCCCGCGCCTGACCCGTGCAATGGTGCTGCTGCACGCGGCCGCGGCGGGCATCGTGGCGCTGGATTCCATCCACGCCGACACGAAGGATACGGAAGGCGCCAGCGCCGAGGCCATCGACGCAGCCGCCAGCGGTTTCGCCGCCACCGTTTCAATCCACCCCAGCCTGGTGCCCGTCATCCGCGAGGCCTACGCACCCACCGAGGAGCAAGCCACCTGGGCGCGCCGGGTCATCGAAGGGGCGGCCGAGAACTCCGGAGCTTTCGCGCTGGACGGCCAGATGATCGATGCCCCCTTGTTGCGCCAGGCCGAAGTGATCGCCGCCAGGATTCGCTAGTCCCCCCCTTGCTGACCCGCTTATTCACCCCGCCCATTCCACCC
>NZ_JAKRND010000022.1 GCF_022347285.1 Corynebacterium sp. ACRPH | reverse complement strand
CCCCGGCTCCCCTGAGCTTCCCCCTCCAGTTCTCATCCGCGGCTTCCCTCCAGTTCCCCTCTGGCACTCAGCCTCAGCGCAACCGAAACTCCAATGCCCTCCCGGTCGCCACGTACCCGGCGGCGCGATTACCCCGGCGACGCGGTCACCACGGTCGCTCCGCCGCAGTAGTCACGGTCGCCCCGCAGCTCTGTAGTCACGGTCGCCCAGCCGCAGTAGCCACGGTCGCCTCAGCGCGCAGAGCGCGCACCTGAACGCGAGCCGTGAATCCCGATGGAATCTTGCCAGAATTCGGGCAGAATCCTGGCGGGGCGCTCGCCCCGGCCGTTTCCGGGACTACGGTGGGGAAGCATGTTGAAGTTCTATGCTTTCCAGCTCTGGGAATGGGTGGTCGTCCACGGCCTTCCCTTGACTGCACTGGTCATTATCGCAATTTTGATCCCCCGCGTGGGGCGTTTGGCGATTCGCATTGTCAGCAACCGCTTCAATGAGGGCGAGGAGGCCACCAAATCCCGCCTCGCCCTGGTCGGAGCGTTGGTGTACGTGCTGCAGGCGATTGCGTACTTCGCGATCATCATGCTGGGACTGACGAACCTGGGTGTACCCGCCATGGGCGCCGCCCTGCCCGCAACCGTCGTCTCAGCTGCTATTGGTTTCGGCGCACAGAACGTGATCGGCGATTTCCTCGCGGGGTTCTTCATCATCTCGGAGCGTCAGTTCGGCGTGGGAGACTTCGTTGCCTTCGACGGCACGTCCAGTGACATTTCGGGCACGGTTGTGGGGCTGACGTTGCGCGCGACGAAGGTCCGTACTGCCTCCGGCGAGGTGGTGACCATCCCGAACGGCTCCGCGGGTGTGATCACGAACTATTCACAGGATTGGTCTCGGGCAGTGGTGGACTTGGCTGTTCCCCTCCAGCCGGGCGAGTCCATGTCGCAGCTGACGGATCGCGTGGAGGCCACGGCTGCGAAGGCACTGGGGGATCCAACTATCGCCGGGGACGTCACTGGCGACCTGGAGGTTTTGCCGGCTACGGACATCGTCGCTCCTACTGCGGCGGGTCAGTCTTGGCAGGTTAATTTCCGAGTCATGGTCGTGGTGAACCCGGCGCGTCAGTGGGCTGTGGAGCGTGTTCTGCGCTCGGCTTTGGTGAATGTCTTCTGGGACCGTTATGACATGCCGCGGGTCTTTCTTGATGGTTCTGACGCCCACTCCTCCCCCGCTGCCGATCCCAGGAAGGCTGTGGCAGCGGATTCCGCGCTGGCGCCTACGGAGGTCTTGCCCGCCCAGCACGGCCTGCGCAACCGGTCAGCTTCAGTGGCTGATGGTTCACAGAGCGGCTCTGCCGAAATCGCTGATTCAGTGAACGGAGACAAGGCGAAGGGGTCCGCAGCGGGGAGCGAGGCTATAGCGGCGCACGGAACCGCGTCGGCGCAGGAAACCGCCGCCATGGACACTGCCGCTATGGATGCCGTGCAGGCTGAAGGGGCTGACCGGGCTGGCCAACTTGCACAGCCCGGCCAGGCTGCACCGGCTGACGCGGCTGCTCCGGCTGACGCCTCTGGCAAAGCTGACGCGTCCGGCACGGCTGCACCGGCTGACGCGACTGCTCCCACGGCCGACGGCCCTGGAGTCCGTCCCCTCGACAGCGATGGAACCATCGGGCGGACGCAGTCGGTTCCCTCGCAGCACGGCCAATCCGCCGCAGACGCCACCTCCAGCTCTGACGGCGAGGACGGCACGGCAGCTGCCGCAAGCGGTGCAGGCCGCGCCGGCGGCGCAGGCGGTGCTGGCACTGGAGTCGGCGTGAAAGACAGTCAAGAGAATGCCGGTGAAGAGGATGCCGACGAAGAGAAGGAAAAGCTCCAGGGCATCTGGCGCAACGAGGAACACTCGTCCAAGTTCAAGAGAATCATGAGCGTCGGCGGCCGCACCCGCCCCTCCACCACCGGGCTGATCCTGGCACTGCTGCTAGTCGGCGGCTTGGCGCTGGCCTCCTCGAACCCAGAGGGCGGAGACGCCGGCTGGCTCTCCCCCGACTACTGGCGCGACCGCCCTTCCAACAGCGCGTCCACTGAAGACCCCGAGACCTCCGAAGCAAACGATCAATCCGGGGATAACTCCACCGATCAGAACAACCCCACCTCTGACCCGAGCTCCGACTCAAACGCTGAAACAAGCACTGGAACAAACCCTGGCACAAACACCGACGCAAACTCTGACGCGAATAGCGGCTCAAACTCCGGTGCAAACTCTGATCAGACCGCCAACCCGAACCCCGGCGGAAGCGACGGATCACCCAACGGGACAGCCAATGAGCCGAACAGTAACTCCAATGACAACAGTCCCAACAGCGGAAATGGTGGCGTCCAAAACAACTCCAACAACAGTGGCACCGGCGGCAACACTATGAACGGCGCTGCACCTCGCGCTATGGGTGCGACGAGTACGCCCAATGCAACCGACACCACCCACGGCTGATTAAATGAACACCATGAACTCGAAGGTTTTCCACCCCAGCCGCGAACACATCCTCGGCGGGTTCGTCATGTTCCTGATCTGCTTGCTATTCACGGGCTATAAGGTCGCCTGGTTTTTCTGGGTTCCGCTAGTGCCACTAGTGTTTATTCTGTGGACTTTGTGGGTGCGAACCACCGTCACCGACAAAGCCATCACCACGCGCTACCTCTTCCGCGCAGGCAAAACCATGCAATGGGAAGACTTCCGCGCGCTCCGCTTCAACCGAGCAGGACGCGCCTACGCCGTAGACAACCAAGAGAACACCATCTGGCTACCGGGCGTGACCTTTAACTCCCTGATCGACCTGCACAAGGTCAGTGGCGGACGTATCCCCGACCCCGTCAGCCCAGCGCGCGCAGCCACGGACGACAAAGTGCAGGTCGTCAACAAGGACGGCTACGCCGTGCTCATGGATAAGGACGAGTACAAGGAATACGAAAAGCAGCGCCGCCGCGAAGCGGGAGTCGACGCGCCAGACACCGATACGCCCGGTACGCCGGATGTAGGCGCGCACAATTCCACCGCGCAGAGTGAGCACACGCCCGGCACCGACGCACAGGACAAGGGCAACTCCGGCAGCTAAACGCCGAGAATATAAACGCAAAGAATATACACGCCGAGAATACGAACGACGAGAAGAGAGCCGAAAACAGCATGAACGCCATCCCATTGAGATCCGCCGTCACCACCCAGGGACGCAACGCTGCCGGCGCCCGCGCCCTGTGGCGTGCGACAGGCATGACGGATCAGGACTTCGAAAAGCCCATCATCGCCATTGCGAACTCGTACACGCAGTTTGTACCGGGCCACGTACACCTGAAGGACGTGGGAGACATCGTCGCAGACGCCATCCGCGAAGCTGGTGGCGTTCCTCGCGAATTCAACACCATCGCCGTCGACGATGGTATTGCTATGGGACACGCGGGCATGCTCTACTCGCTGCCTAGTCGCGAAATTATTTCTGACGCCGTCGAGTACATGGTCAACGGCCACGCCGCCGATGCGCTGGTGTGCATTTCCAACTGCGACAAGATCACGCCCGGCATGCTGAACGCTGCCATGCGTCTGAACATCCCGGTGGTGTTCGTCTCCGGCGGTCCGATGGAGGCCGGCAAGGCCGTGGCCGTTGACGGTGTTGTGCAAGCTCCGACGGATCTGATTACCGCCATCTCCGCCTCTGCATCCAACAAGGTCGACGCACAGGCACTGCTGGAAGTTGAGTCCGCTGCCTGCCCGACGTGCGGCTCCTGCTCCGGCATGTTCACCGCCAACTCGATGAACTGTCTAACCGAGGCGCTGGGCCTGTCCCTGCCGGGCAATGGTTCCACCTTGGCAACTCACGCCAAGCGGAGAGACCTGTTCACCAAGGCTGGCACCACCATCGTTGAACTGTGCCGCCGCTACTACGGCGAGGGAGACGCCTCCGTCTTGCCGCGAAACATCGCCACCCGTGAGGCCTTCGAAAACGCAATGGCGCTGGACATGGCCATGGGCGGATCTTCCAACACTGTGCTGCATATCCTCGCAGCTGCCCAAGAGGGTGAGGTCGATTTCGACCTGCACTCTATCGACCAGCTGTCCCGCGAAGTGCCGTGCCTGTCAAAGGTGTCCCCGAACTCCGACTACCACATGGAAGATGTCCACCGCGGAGGCGGCATTCCCGCCATCCTCGGTGAGCTTTACCGAGCAGGCAAGCTGAACGAAGGCGTACACTCCGTTCACTCCGCCACGCTGAAGGAATGGCTGCTGTCCTGGGACATCCGCTCCGGCGCTGCCACCGAGGAAGCCATCGAGCTGTTCCACGCCGCCCCCGGCGGAGTCCGCACGACCGAGCCATTCAGTACTGAGAACCGTTGGTCCAGCCTGGACACCGACGCAGAGGGTGGCGTCATTCGCGATGTGGAACATGCGTACACCGCCGATGGCGGTCTGGTTGTCCTCCGCGGCAACCTCGCCGAAGACGGCGCCGTAATCAAAGCCGCGGGTGTTGATCCGTCGATCTGGCACTTCGAAGGCAAAGCGCTAGTCGTCGAATCCCAGGAAGAAGCCGTGCGCGTGATCCTGGACAAGAAAGTCAAGCCGGGCCACGTGGTAGTCGTACGCTACGAAGGCCCCGCCGGCGGACCGGGAATGCAGGAAATGCTACACCCGACCGCTTTCCTCAAGGGCGCAGGGCTTGGCAAGGAGTGCGCGCTAATCACCGACGGTCGATTCTCCGGAGGCACGTCCGGCCTGTCCGTCGGCCACATCTCCCCTGAGGCTGCTCACGGCGGCTTGATTGGCTTGGTCCGCGACGGGGATCCGATCACGATCGACGTTCACGAGCGCCTTCTGCAACTGAACATCTCCGACGAGGAGATCGAGCGCCGCCGTGCCGAAATGGAAGCTTCCGATAAGCCCTGGACTCCCACCACTCGTCAGCGCAAGGTCACCAAGGCGCTGCGCGCTTATGCCGCGATGGCAACCTCCGCTGACCGCGGAGCCGTCCGCGAGGTGAAATAGCCACCGCGCCCCAGCAGCCAGCGCGCGGGGCCATAGGGCGCGTGGCCGCACGCTGCAGCGGTCGTGTGCCCTCCGCATACTCCAGCGGGCGCTTGCCTCAGCCGGCGGTGCTGACGGTTGATCGGCGGCGCAGACGTCCCGCACAGCCGGCATCCCCGGGTCGCGGCCTCCCGCACGGCCGTAGTCTGGAGGGCATGCATGATTCACATCTCCAGCCCGATGCAAAATGCGCAGACACCAATGCAGTCGAGGCTGACAGTGCCCGCGGTGGCTGTAACACCGGCGGCACCAGCGCTGTCAGCGGTAATGTCAGCGGCCACAGCGCTCGCGGTAGCAGCGCCTGTGATTGCGCCAGCAGCGGCGCTCGCGGCGGCGACGACGCCAACAGACGCGGCGGCAGCGTCGGCGACGACGGGATGATCCACGTCCGAGACGCACACTTGCGCAACCTCAAACACCAAGACGTCTCGCTGCCGCGCAACGCCCTGGTGGCGGTGACGGGCGTATCCGGGTCGGGGAAATCTTCACTGGCGTTTGGCACGCTGCACGGGGAGGCTCAGCGGCGGTATCTGGAATCGGTCGCACCGTTTGCGCGCCGACTGATCGGCGGAGCGGTAGACCCGCGTGTGGGGTCCGTGGAGGGGCTGCCGCCGACTGTCGCGCTGCAGCAGGGGGCGCAGGCGGGCGGAGCGCGCTCGACGGTGGGAACGGTTTCAAACCTGTCGAACACGATCCGCCTGCTGTATTCCCGCTGCGGTGAGTACCCGGCGGAAGTGCGCGAACGCCACGGCGGGCGTCTGGATTCGGATAGCTTCTCCCCTAATACGACGGCGGGAATGTGCCCGGAGTGTCAGGGCACGGGAGTCGTGCATGAGCCGACGGAGGAGTCCATGGTTCCGGACCCGTCGCTTTCCATCGACGAGGGCGCTATTGCCGCTTGGCCCGGCGCGTGGTTGGGGAAGAATTTCCGCGATATCGTCGCGGAGCTCGGTTTCCCTATGGACATTCCGTGGCGGGAGATCCCAAAGGCCGACCGAGATTGGATCCTTTACACCGATGAGCGGCCGGTGGTGACGATCCACCCTCACCGGGGTGCGGATCAGATTCAGCGGACGTATGAGGGCACTTGGCGTTCGGTGGCTTCCTATTTGCGGAAGACGTTGGCGGAGACGGGTTCCGATTCCACGCGACGCCGCGTCCTGTCATTTATGAAATCTTCCCGCTGTGGAGTGTGCGATGGTCGTCGACTTATTGTCGACGCCCTTTCCGTGGAATACCTCGGCCTTCCCATCGATCGCCTTGGGGCGCTTCCTTTGGAGGAGGTTCTCTCTCGCTTCGCTGAGCGCCGCGCAGTCGTGTCCCCCGGCGGAAACTCTAGCGCAGCGGTGACCACGAGGCGAGAGGCAACCGAAACTTCAGTAACTTCAGACACTGAAGCCACAGAGGATGCTGCGGAATCCCCCGCCGGCGGGGGTTCCAGCGCAGCCGCGTCCCCCGGTGGAGGTTCCGCCAGCGCAGCCGCACCCGCCGGCGGAGATTCCGCCGGCGCGGAGGCGGAGCGGATTCTGCTGGAACAGGCGATCCCTACGCTGGAGTCTGTGGTAGATCTCGGCTTGGGACATCTGAGCCTGGATCGTGCCACTTCCACCCTGTCGGCGGGTGAGCTGCAGCGGCTGCGGTTGGCGTCCCAGCTGCGGTCGGGACTTTTCGGAGTGGCATACGTTTTGGACGAGCCGTCCGCGGGGCTGCACCCCGAGGAGCGCCGCGCAGTGATGCGGCTGATCCGAGGATTCCTCGACGCAGGCAACAGTGTCCTACTGGTCGAACACGACATGCACCTGGTTGCGGAGGCCGACTGGATCGTCGACGTCGGCCCCGGCGCAGGCGAACTCGGCGGGGAGATCCTCTACTCCGGCCCGGCTAAGTCCCAGAACCCGACCAAACTCCGGGACCCGAACGCCTCCCAGGCTGAGAGTTGCTGCCCGGCCCCATCCCAAACACCGGAAGCAAACGCCACCCCAGTCGCAACTTCAGCCGCGACCACTTCTGCCCTGAAAGCAAACCAACATCCAGTTGTACCTCAGAGCCGAGTGACAGCCCGGTACCAGGCAGCAGACGACAGCCCGGCAGGAGACGCAGCCCCAGCCAGGGGTTCCAGCCCGGCCGGCGCTGGTGACACGGACACTGCTGACCGCGCGGATGTTGGCCGTGCTGAATACTGCCTTTGCTCTGACACTTGCGACGCCGGCGGTCCGGACGTCGCTGGCGGCGCGGGCCTGGCGGAGTTGGACTGCCCCACCGGGCGGGCCCTCGCCGCCGGGCCGCTGAAACTGACCACCGACGCCGAAGCGCGCACCCCCTCCGGCACACTCAGCCTCACGGACATCAACGAGCGCACCCTGAACGGCCTCAACGTGGAATTCGGCCTCGGCACGTTCACTGCGATTACGGGAGTCTCGGGCTCCGGCAAGTCCACGCTTCTGCACACACTGGCCAACTCACTGCGCGAACGGGTGAAGACGACGGTCGACGACGGAGACGTGGCGTCCAAAAAAGGCCCCGCAGAAGAAACAGGCTCCGCAAGGGCAACAACGGCCGAACTCAGCGCAGACCTCAACTCAGACATTGCCATCAACCGGTTGGTGCAAATCTCACAGAAGCCCATCGGCCGAACCCCCAGATCCTGCCTCGCAACGTACACCGGACTATTCGACCGCGTGCGGAAACTCTTCGCGCAGACCGACGAAGCGAAACGGCGTGGCTGGACCGTCTCCCGGTTCTCGTACAACGTCACCCAAGGACGCTGCCCCACCTGCAGCGGAGAAGGGCAAATTGAAGTCGAGCTAGTGTTCCTGCCCGGCAGCTACACTCCCTGTCCCGACTGTCACGGCGCGCGCTACAACTCTGAAACGCTGGAAGTCACCTGGAACGGGCGGACAATCGCGGACGTGCTGGAATTGACCGTCGCTGAGGCGCGGGAGGTCTTCGCCGATGAAGATGCAATCGCCCGGGCGCTGCGGGCTCTATCGGCTGTCGGGTTGGATTACCTCCGGCTCGGACAGCCGGCCACGGAGCTGTCCGGCGGCGAGGCACAACGAATCAAGTTGGCCACGGAACTGCAGCGGGCTCAGCGGGGACACACTGTGTACCTCATGGATGAGCCGACCACCGGCCTACACCCTGCGGACGTGGATCTGCTTGTGACGGAGCTCCAGCGGTTGGTCGACAAGGGGAACTCCGTGGTGGTTGTGGAGCATGACATGCAAGTTGTTGCGCAGGCGGACCGGGTGCTCGAAATGGGGCCGGGGGCTGGCGCGCGGGGCGGCCGGGTTGTCGCAGACGGAAGCCCCGCCGCAGTGGCTCAGACGGACACCGCGACGGGGCGTGTACTAGCGGAAAGGAGCTAGTTAGTTGAACGGGTTGCCTCCGCCGACGCCGAGCCACAGCCCGGCGGTGGCCGCCGCTGCGACTACGAAGAAAATCCATGCAGACGCCAACGGTCGGGTTGCCCATCCTCTGCTGCGGTCAAGGCTGATCCGGCCGGGGCCGAGGAAGATGAGGCTTATTGACGCCACCGTCAGCGCCGCCCACAGTTGGACGTGAGGGTTCAGGCCGTATGGCCATAGGGTTCCCTGGAAGCTGTCAAGGTTGTGGAACGCCATAAATCCGCCGACGATAGTGGCGAGTGCCGCACCGAATGGTGTGACGAGGCCGAGGAGCAGTAGCCCGCCGGCGACAACCTCCGCGACGGGGATGCCGACGGCAAGGATGTCGGTGAAGTTGTAGTTCTCCAGCTGGCTCTGGAATACGTCGACGCCCGGGTCTCCGCCGAAGGCGAACAGCGTTTGCAGGCCGCGTACCAAGAGGTACGCGCCCAGCACCGCGCGCAAAATGAACAGTCCGAAGCTGGTGGTACCGCGCTTAACTTCTGCGCCAGCGCCCGCGCCCGCCGCGTCGCGGTCTGCGCCCGCCGCGTCGCGATCTCCCCCAGTCACACCAGCATCAACAGCCGTGTCAGCCCCAGCGGCCGTGTCAGCGCTGCCAGCCACGCCCGCGCCAACCACTCCAGCACCTGCAGCCCCAGCTGCCGTTTCAGGGGCGGTAACCGCGCCAGTAGCCGATCCCGGCGTGTCGGCGCCGCCAATCTCAGAACCATCAGACGCGCCGGCAACACCCGCGCCCGCCGTGCTGCGGTCAGTGTCCGCGCCAGCAGCCGCTCCGGCGCCGGCGGCCGAGCCCACACCCGTCGCGCCACGGTCAGCGCCAGTCACGCCAGCATCAGCAGCCCCAGCAGCCGCGCCGGTCACACCAGCGCTCGCGGCAGGGGCCGCGCCGCTCTTCGCCTGTCGGCTGAAGGCCTGATCGTTGGTCGAAGCGGTGGGCTGCTCCGCCGGATTGGCGTCATCAACCTTGCCCCAACGGTCGGACGCGCCGCTGGCCGCGCCCACATCAGCACCAGCGCCGGCAGCGGGCTGGGAGGAGTCCAGCTTCGACAGATCCACTTCCGGCTCCGACGGGCGGCTTTCAATACGCTGCGGACGCGCCCGGCCAAGCACCGCATAAATATCCCGCTTGGCGGGCTTCTCCTCTACAGGAGTTTTAGCCGAAGCGTCGGCCGACGTGTCAGTCGACGCACGCTCCGAACCAGTGTCCGTGTTCGGAGCGCCCTCAGCCGCCATGGCGACCGCAGCGCCCGACTCGGCCGGCTCTGACGTTTTCGCCGACTTCGCCTCTCCCCCGGAAGCCTTCCCCCTCTCTGGGGCTTCGGGCTTGGCATCCCCTGCTGCTGACGCTTCCGCAGTCTCTTCGCCGGCAGCTTCCTCGCCGGGCTTGTCGATTTTGGTCGCCTTGGCGGGAGGTGTGGCGTCCGCGGGCTTCTGCGCGTCCCGACGGTAGACGGGCACGTCGATGTCGTTGTTCAGGTCATCCGCCAGATCATCCGCGGAGTTGCCGAACAAAGCGTCGTCTGGACTGTTGGGCTTCGCGTTGTTATTCACGCACCCCAGACTATTCTGACCAGCGCGATTTGCGCGGGAGGTCACTCGGCATGTCTTCGATGGCATACTCCATCGGCTGTGTGCCTGCCGAGTTTCCGCGCACCTTTCGACTCCGACGGTCCGGCATTTCCGGCGAGTCCGGCGGGCCCGACATTTCCAGCGTCCCCGGCTACGGCAGCGCTTCGCCTCTGCAGCCCATTGGGCTCGGGCGCCGCTAGCTGAGCTTCTTAGCGATCAGTTGGTTAACCTGCGCTGGGTCTGCCTTGCCCTTGGTGGCCTTCATGACGGCACCGACAATCGCGCCGGTGACCTTCTTGTTGCCCGCGCGGTACTTTTCGACGATGTCCGGATTTGCGGCCAGGGCTTCGTCGACTGCCGCTTCGATGGCGCCGTCATCGCGCACGACTTCCAGGCCGCGCGCTGCGACGACCTCGTCGACGTCGCCTTCGCCTGCCAGTACTCCGTCGACTGCTTGCCGTGCAAGCTTGGTGGTGAGCTTGCCTTCGTTTACTAGTGACGCCACCCGCGCCACCTGAGGCGGCGTGATGTCGAGACCGGAAAGTTCCACGCCTTGTTCGTTTGCCTTGCCTGCGAGGTAGGAGACCCACCAGGAGCGAGCTTCGTCGGGCTTGGCGCCTGCTTCGACGGTGTCGACCACTAGATCCAGGGCGCCGGCGTTGACGAGATCGCGCATTTCCTCGTCCTTCAGACCCCACTCCTCCTGGATGCGGGCGCGGCGGATCCACGGCATTTCCGGCAGGGTGGCGCGGATTTCTTCGACCCACTCGGCGGGGGCGAGTACGGGCGGCAGGTCCGGGTCGTTGAAGTAGCGGTAGTCCGCCATGGTTTCCTTCGGGCGCCCCTTGGAGGTGGTGCCGTCAGTTTCCTGGTAGTGGCGGGTTTCCTGAACGATTTCCACATCGTTGACGAGGCAGGCTGCCTGGCGCTGCATTTCAAAGCGTACGGCCTGCTCGACGGACTTCAGTGAGTTGATGTTCTTCGTTTCGGTGCGCGTGCCGTATTCGGTGGTGCCGACGGGGCGCAGGGACAGGTTGGAGTCCACGCGCATGGAGCCTTGGTCCATGCGCGCGTCGGATACGCCAAGTGCCTTGACGAGGTCGCGGAGTGCGGAGACGTATGCCTTCGCAACTTCTGGTGCGCGTTCGCCGGCGCCTTCGATCGGCTTGGTCACAATTTCAATCAGTGGCACGCCTGCGCGGTTGCAGTCCACGAGGGAGGCGGTAGCGCCGTGGATGCGGCCGTCTGCGCCGCCGAGGTGGGTCAGCTTGCCGGTGTCTTCTTCCATGTGGGCGCGTTCAATCTCCACGCGCCATTCGGTGCCATCTTCCAGTACGACATCGAGGTATCCGTCGTAGGCGATGGGCTCGTCGTACTGGGAGATCTGGTAGTTCTTCGGCTGGTCTGGGTAGAAGTAGTTCTTGCGTGCGAAGCGGGACTTCGGAGCAATCTCGCAGTTCAGCGCCAGGCCGATCTTGATGGCCCACTCCACGCCCAGCTTGTTTACGACGGGCAGCGCGCCCGGCAGGCCGAGGCTGCATGGGTCGACGTTGCTGTTTGGTGCGTCGCCGAATTCCGCGGAGGACGTGGAGAACATTTTCGTCTTCGTGGCGAGTTCGACGTGAACTTCCATGCCCATTACCGGGTCGAAGCGCTCCAGCACTTCGTCGAAGTCCATCACATCATCGGAGTAATCGTAGACAGGCGCAGTCATGCCAGCCATCTTAATACGTCTGCGCAACTGTGTGGCGTTAGGGTCGCTGGGCGCTGCCCCGGCGGGCGCCAAAGGCTGTCCCGGCTCCGGATACCCCTGGCGGCCCAACGCGCCCGCACTGCATGCCGCACTGTATGCCGCACCGCGCCGGCCCAGCCTTCGAGGACCTCGACATCTTCGCGACGTGTACGCGTCAGCACTGCAACACGGCAACGCAGCTCCGCGCCTGCCTCGCGTTTCAGTGCCCCGGCGGTTCGCCGCGTCTAGGCGGGCTCGGCGGTTCGCCGCGTCCCGTCGTTTCGACACAGCCCGGCGAGCCTGGCGGCAGCCAGGTGACGCGCCCACTTATGCGCGCCATCCGCCCGCGGCCGCGTTGCCCGTTCACGCCATTGTGATACGGGCACAAAAGTGTCATGTTTTCGGGATTTGTTTCTCCACCTTTCGCAAATTCCTGCAGGTGGTGAACTTGGCATTCACTCGCCGGACGCCCACATCCCGGCCAGGAACATCGCGTCGTTTCGGCTTCCAGCATTCGGCGCTGTTTTGATGACGCCAACCGCTTCACCCTGTACAAATTCACCGGCCCTTGCTCCGGGGCTATCAGCGTGATGCAATCCCCATCCTTCAACATCACGCTTGCCATCTTCGCCGCGCCCGCAACAGTTGCCGCGCCTACAAGACCTGCCACACCGGCTGAACTCGCCGTAAGCGCCTCCCCCGCCGGGCCCGCAGAGGTGCTGTCTGCCAAGCCTGCGGGCACCGGCTCAGCGCCCGGCAACCGTTCAGCGCCCAGCGCCGGCTCAGAGCTCGGCGGCCGTTCGGCTCCGGGCGGCTGCACGGACTCAGCGCTCGGCGGCCGTCCAGCCCCCGGCGGCGGTTCAGCACCCGCCGTGTCGACCACACCGCCTCCGCGCCATTTGTCAAAGACCCCAGCTTGAGCTGCAATATCAAGCGTAGGCGCCGGTGTCACCGCTGCGTCGGTGCCTGAGGCGTCGGCGATCGAGGCCTCAGCGAATAGAGCCTCGGCGATAGAGGCGTCGGCGATTGAGGCCTCTGCAACTGGCGTGGATAGCTGGCGGGGAAACCCGGCGTCTTCTAGGCGACGGGCGACGTATTCCGCCCCGGTGAGGACGGCTCCGTTGGTGGCGCGCAGCTCGATCTCATCCCCTTGGCCGCTGAGTACCTGAATGTAATCATCCAGGCTGACCACAACATTGGTGGTCAGCGTGCTGCGTTGAATGGTGCGATTGTCCGTGAGCCATGCCAGTGGGTCCAGACGTGCAGACTCCCAGATCTCCGACATGCGGTGCGACGGCCCCGTGAACTGGATGGTGGTCTTCGTGCCGTGCATAATCCGGCGTCCTCCGTCATCGGGCACCCGCGGCCCCTGCATTTCCCGCCGCAGCTGCGTCGCCCGGCGTGAAATCGCTGCATAGTCTCCAGCGGTATTGCATAGCGCTTCGGTGAACACATAACGCTGCTTGATCCCCAGCATCCGAGCTCGCTCAGCGATCAGTATCAGCACGTCCAAGCCGTGTCCGTTGCGCTGGGCGGCTTCCAGCGCCCGCTTCTTGTATCGCGAGTACGCCACCCCGGAGAAGTGTTCCGCTGCCCGCGCCACGCTCCGCGCATACTCGCGTTCCAGTGGGAGCTGCTCGGCGGGCGTGCCAATGGCTTCTGTCAGCAGCTCCACGCCGTGGCGCTGCGCGTCCGCCACTTGACGCTTGAGCTCTGCGAGCTGCTGCAACTTTTCCATGCCCCGAACGCTAAACCATGCGCAAAATTTCTGCCCCGCCCCGCGCGACCGCTTGTGGATAACTTGCCCTCTTTGCCAGCGTTTTCCACAGGCTTTTCAATTCCCCCTTGACAATTCTCCGCCAGGCGTGCTGTACGAAGCACGCATCCCCAGCATGCGACGCTTGCCACTAAACGCACGATTGCCCGGCCCTGCCCGGCGCTGGCTTAACGTCGGCCACACAGCGCGCCCTTCCTGTGGCGCCTGGCTCTGCCGCCATTGCGCCGCGCTAGGCTGCTCGCGCGCCTGCGCCGCCCTGCGCCCCTTCAGCGTCCGCGGCGTCTGTGCTGTCCGCGCCGTCCGCTAGCCGAACAGCGAGCGTGCCGTTTCGTAGCGCTTCTCGGGAACTTCCTTCAGCGTGCCGACGGCCTCTTCAAAGTCGATCAGCTCGATGCTGCCGCCCTTCAGCGCAACCACCTTGCCGAAATCTCCCCGAATGGCGGCCTTGGTAGCATTCACGGCAAAGCGGGTTGCCAGAACGCGGTCGAACGCGGTGGGGGTTCCGCCGCGCTGGATGTGCCCCAGCACGGTGGAGCGCACGTCAGTATCCAGGCGGTTTTCGATCTCCTTGGCGATCAGCGCGGACATGTCTTGGAACTTCTCGTGGCCGAACTGGTCCACCTCGCGTTCTGCGACGTCAAGAGTTCCTTCCTTTGGCAGTGCGCCTTCGGCTACGACAATGATGCCGTACTTCTCCCCCAGCTGGAATCGACGAGCCATGCGGCGGCAGACGTCATCGATGTCGAAGGGGAACTCCGGAATCAGAATCTCGTGCGCGCCACCGGCCATGCCCGCGTGCAGCGCGATCCAGCCGACGTGGCGCCCCATGACCTCCACGATCATCACGCGGTCGTGTGATTCGGCGGTGGTGTGCAGTCGATCGATTGCATCGGTAGCGACGGCGACGGCGGTGTCAAAGCCGAAGGTGTAGTCGGTTCCGTTGACGTCATTGTCAATGGTTTTCGGCACGCCGATTACTGGCACGCCGTTGTCGTGCAGGAAGCGCGCGCCTTTCAGAGTGCCTTCGCCGCCGATGGGGATCAACGCATCGATACCTGCATCCTCAAGGTTGGCTTTGACGCGGTCGATACCGGCCATGAAGTCGTCGGGGTGCAGGCGTCCGGTGCCGAGGATGGTGCCTCCGCGGCGCAGAATCCGGTCGATAAAGTCGTCGTCATACAGTTGCACACGACGGTCTTCCAGCAGCCCCTGCCAACCATCTTCGAATCCGACGACGGTATGGCCTTCCCCGGCCGCTGTCCTCACGATGCCTCGGATAACGGCGTTCAATCCTGGGCAGTCTCCACCACTGGTCAAGGTCGCAATACGCATGTTTTAAAGTTTAGCGATACCCCGCCGGATGTGCCGGGCGGCATGTTTTGTTGCATTTCCCGGGGCTTCGCCCGCACGGTTTTTCTTTTCGGGTCTTGCTGGCCGTTGCCGGTCTTTTTTGTTGAATTTTTTGACGCCTACTCGTCTCCGCGGCTGACCTCTGGCCTAGCCATGGCGGAAGCCACTGCGCCGAGGATCAGCATGATGGCCGCGGGTAGTAGGGAGTCGCCGAAGGCTTGGGGGCCAGCTACGCCGATCCGTGCTTGGACGACGGCGGCGATAACTGCGGCCCCTGTGACGGCGCCGAGTTGGCGGGTGGCGTTGTACATTCCAGAGCCCGCTCCGGCGAACTGGGGCGGCAGGTCGCGCAGGGTGGTGGTGGAGTTTGGAGCCCAGACGAAGGAGTTTCCGAATCCGAGGATCACGAAAGCCCCGATCATCATCCACAACGGCCGCTCAGGCCTCATAGAGAACACCAGCGCGGCCACGCCTGCGGCCATCAGGCAGAACCCGGTGACGGCGAAGCGGCGGGGTTCGTAGCGGTCGACCAGTCGGCCGACGAACGGCGCCATAATTCCAGCGATAATAGCCATGGGGGTGACGACGAGGGATGCCTTCAGCGGGCTGAAACGATGGACTTCCTGCAGGTACATCATCACTGGCACCATCATCCCAGCGACGGTGAAGCCCATGGTGAATATGGAGGCGTTGCCGAATGCGAAGTGGCGGCGTGTGAACAGGGCGATCGGCACCAGCGCGCTACCTGCGGACAGGCGGGATTGCAGCCAGACGAAAACCACCAGCAGCGCCAGGCCTCCGAGCAGCAGCCCCCAGATCCATGGCGCCCAGCCGGCGGGATCGCCTTCTTGGATGCCGTAGATCACCATCGTCATCGCCACCATGGAAAGCAAGATCGACGGCACGTTGATACGGTCCTCGGTTGGTTGGAACCGCGGCACCCAGCGGGCGACCATCACCACGGACAGCACGCCGATGGGCACGTTGATGAAGAACACCCACTGCCAGGTTGCGTACTGGGTGATGAGGCCTCCGAGCAGTGGCCCGGCGAGCGTGGAGATTCCCGCCGTGGCACCCCAGATGCCCAGTGCTGCCCCGCGCTTATCGCGCGGGAAGATGCGGTTGATCACGCTCATGGTCTGGGGCGTCAATAAAGATCCGCCAATACCTTGCACGGCGCGGGCAGCAACAAGTGTTTCGATACTGCCGGCCAGCCCGCAGGCAAGCGACGAGAGCGTGAAGATCGTCATTCCCGCGATGTAGAGATTCTTCGGGCCGAAGCGGTCGCCGAGCCGGCCGGTAACCATCAGCGGCACCGCGAACGCCAGCAGGTAGGCGCTGGTGACCCACAGCACTTGGCCATAATCAGCCTGCAGGTCGGCCTGGAATGCTGGTGTGGCGACGGCGACGATCGTTTGATCCAGCAGGATCATGAAGAAGCCGATGCACAGCGCCACGAGGGCGCGCCATGCTTGCGGCAGTGGAAGCGGCAGCGCGGGGTAACTCCCGTCGCTCAGCTGGCTCTGCCGATCTTGTGCGCTCATCTGAGCGCGGCTCTGGGACTGAGCTGAATTCATTAAAGGGAGTCTACTGCTGCCCGGATGACGGGCAAACTGGCCTTAAACTCCGGCATCAGTGGAAGATCCTCCAGCTGGTCGATGGGTTGCCACAGTAGCTCCAGTGATTCGGCGGTCGGGTGCAGTTCCAGGTGCTCGGAACAGGTGGCCAGGACGGTGGTGTACGTCCACTCGTTGATTTCCGGGTTTTCGTATTGCCACCAGAATGTGCCGCCGAGTCCGAAGATTCCGTGGGCGTCTAGCGATGCGTCGAGGCTGGGGTGTCGGACGGGGAAATCCTGCAGAGCCTTGCGGGGGTCTCCGCTGCGTTCGACGATCTTCTCGACGTCGGCGAAGAGGTGCCATTCGTCGTCGCGGACGGGCAGGCGGCAGTACGCAACCTTGACGGGAACGATGGAGGTGACGATTTCTCGGTGTACTTTTACCGATGACGCCCCCACGCCTGTCTCTTCCCACGTTTCGCGGAGGGCGCCGTCGGTGGGTGATTCGCCGACGTCGATGGCGCCGCCGGGCAGAGCCCAGGTTCCGCCGCGGTTGGTCCACTTGGCGCGGTGCTGCATCAGTACGTGGCGGTCGTCGGTGACGAGGAACAGCCCCGCCGCGCCGAGGACTCCCCAGCGTCGGGACCCGTCGGGATCCTCGACGAAGCCATCGCCTGTGTAAAGTTCGGGAATTTTACCCATGTCCCCCACCATACGCGGATCCTCGGCCTCCGCCGCGGGTCGCCCGGCCCTGACCATTTCAGCGCCCCGTCCTCGGCAGAACTATGCGGCTGGGTAACCGCAAGGCCAGACTGACCGCCCTGCCCGCCGACTCTGGGGCAGCCAGACCGGCCGCGGGCGAGCCGGCCGAGGTCTCCGTCACCGGCGGCTTTGCCCAGTCGGTTTGCGCCCGACCGGTTAGGCGCGGCCAGCTAGGCGCGGCCAGCTAGGCGCGGCCGGCCTCGAAGGCGGCGCCAACGCGGTACAGGCGGTCGTCGCCGTGCGCCGGGCCCATGATCTGCAGGCCGGTCGGCAGGCCGGAGTCGCTGGCGAAGCCACCGGGCACGGACATGCCGCACACACCCGCCAGGTTCAGCGGCAGGGTGAACAGGTCGAACATGTACATCGCCAACGGGTCATCGACCTTCTCGCCGAGCTTGAAGGCGGTGGACGGCGTCACGGGCGCGACGATCGCGTCGACCTGCTCGTAGGCCTTAGCGAAGTCCTGGGAGATCAGGTTGCGCACGCGCTGAGCCTGCAAGTAGTAGGCGTCGTAGTAGCCGACGGACAAGGCGTAGGTGCCCAGCATGATGCGGCGCTTGACCTCCGGGCCGAAGCCTTCGGCGCGGGTCAGGCTCATCACCTGGTCGGCGGAACGGGAGCCGTCGTCTCCGCGGCGCTGGCCGTAGCGCATGCCGTCAAAGCGGGCCAGGTTGGAGCTGACCTCACACGGCAGGATCAGGTAGTAGGCGTTCAGCGCGTGGTCGAAGTTCGGGCAGTCGACCTCCACCAGCTCAGCTCCCTGGGACTTCAGCTGCTCCAGGTTGGCGTGGTAGGTGTCCAGCACGCCCGGCTGGAAGGCCTCGGCCCGCTCGAACTGCTTAACCACACCCAGCTTCACGCCGCTCAAGTCTCCAGAGGCGCCCTGCTTCGCAGCCTCAAAAACCGGTGCGACGGCGTGGGAGGAGGAGGTCGAGTCGTTGGCGTCATGCCCCGCAATAACCTCGTGCAGCAGCGCGGTATCCAGAACCGTGCGCGCCGTCGGGCCACCCTGGTCAAGCGAGGAGGCGCAGGCCACCAGGCCGTAACGGGAAACAGTGCCGTAGGTCGGCTTCACGCCGACGGTGTTGGTCAGCGCGGCGGGCTGGCGGATGGAGCCACCCGTGTCCGTGCCGATGGCCAGCGGAGCCATGCCCGCGGCCAGCGCCGCCGACGAGCCACCGCCGGAACCACCCGGCGTGCGCTCCAGGTCGTAGGGGTTCTTCGTCGGGCCGTAGGCGGAGTTCTCCGTAGAGGAGCCCATGGCGAACTCGTCCATGTTCGTCTTACCCAGGATCGGGATGCCGGCGGCGCGCAGTCGCATGGTGACGGTCGCGTCGTAGGGGCTCATGTAGCCTTCCAGCATCTTGGAGGCACACGTGGTCGGCGCGTCGGTGGTGGTGAACACGTCCTTCAGCGCCAGCGGCACGCCGGCCAGCTTGCTGGTCGGCTGGTCACCGGCGGCCAGCGCGTCGTCAACGTTGGAGGCCGCCGCCAGCGCCTCGTCGGCGCCAACGTGGAGGAATGCGTGGATGTCGCCGTCGATCTCGCCGATGCGATCCAGGTGGGCCTGGGTTACTTCCTGGGAGCTGATCTCGCGCGCGTGGATCTTCTCCGCCAATTCCGCGGCGGTCCAGGTGGTGAAGTCCGAGTCGTCCCGGGAACCGACGATGTACTTGTTCTCAGCCATGAGTGTTCCTACAGTTCCTTTGGTTCTTTAATTTCTTTGGTTCTTTAAAGCTTGAACTCTTTAAAGCTTGGAGTTCTAAACGTTCGTTGTTCTAACGGTCTTTTAGCTTTTTGACGCCACCCGCAGCAACTGTGCCGCAGCCCCAGTAACACTACCGACGGCCCTACCCTGAGGTGCCTGTCAGCGCCCCGCGGTGTCTGCCGGCGCCCGCCAGCTGCTCCGTCGAGGTGGTTCGCTTCGAGCCGACCTAGTCCGCGAGGATCTGCGGCACCTCGAAGCGCTGCTCGCTCTGCTTCGGTGCCTGGTCCAGGCCCTGCTCTGCGGTGAGGCTCGGAACGACCACATCTTCACGCATCACGGCGACATCACCGTCAACGTTCTGAGTGGGGTGGCTCAGCGGCTCAACATCCTCGGTGTCTACCTTCCCAATCGCGGCCACGTGATCGACGATCCCGTCGATCTGAGCTGCGTATTCATCCAATTCCTGCTCCCCCAGGTCCAGGCGAGCCAGGCGGGCCAGGTGGGCAACATCTTCGCGCGAAATCTCAGACATGGGTTCTACTCTAGCCAAGGCAAGTAACCCCCGTGGACTTCAGGTGGCGCTAGTATCGGTGCCATGTCTTTCCTTATGCGTGTGCGTATGCCCGATACCCCCGGTTCCCTCGGCCTGCTGGCCATGGCACTGGGGACCGTCGGCGGTGACATTCGCGGTGTGGACATCGTCGGACGCCCAGAGCAGGATAAGCCCGACTTCGTCATGGACGACATTGTCGTCTCCTTGCCATCTGGGCATCTGCCCGACAGCCTGATCACGGCCACGCAGGAGCTCGAGGGTTTCTACGTCGACTCGATTCGCCCCTTTTCAGGTTCCATCGACCGACGCGGCCAGATTCAGATGCTGTCCGGGGTGGCGGAGAAGCGGCGTCATAAAGAAAAAGCGCTAGAGATCATGATGCAGGACCTGCCGCGCTCCATGACGGCAGGCTGGGCGGTCGTGCTGGATACGTCACCGCGGACGCACCGGGTGGCAGCTTCCCCCGCCGCGCCGGAAGACAACGGCAAGGAGCTAGATCATCCGCCGCTGGACGAAGCGCGCGTGCTGAACCCAGAGCGCGAGGATTGGATCCCCGAGAACTGGGCGGTCATGGATTCCGCGCTGGCGGGCACGCCGATCGAGGGCACGAGCCTGCTGCTGATCATCGGGCGCCCGGGTGGGCCGGACTTCCTGCTCAGCGAGGTTGAGCATTTGCGCCAGCTCGGCTCGATTTTCGGCGCGTTCTTCAGCTAACGCTGCGCACTTAGGCGTACCACCCGCGTGCCGCGCTATTCGGCGCTGATGAAGAAGTCGTAGGCCGGACTGTCCGTCACGTCCGTGGCGTGATAGCCGAGCTGCTGCAGGTGCTCCTGGAATTCCGCGTCGCCGGAGACGTCCTCGAAAGCCGCCAGCACGCGGCCGTGGTCCATGCCGAAACTGCGGTAGTGGAAGCCGGTGATGTTCCAGCGGGTTCCCAGGACTTCCAAGAAGTGCAGCAGGGCTCCCGGGTTTTCGGGGAACTCGAAGCTGTAGGCGGTTTCGTCGACGTGCTGGCCGGGAGTGCCGCCGATCATGTAGCGGACGTGTTCCTTCGCCACGTCGTCGTCGGACAGATCGACCACGCCGTAGCCTGCCTCGCGGAGGTCTTCGGCGATGGCCTTGCGCTCATCCTCGCCGTTTTTGAGCTTGACGCCCACAAAAATGCGGGCGGGCTTCTCCCCATCGCGCTGGCCGACTCGGTAGCTGAATTCTGTGACGGCGCGATGGCCGAGGATCTTGCAGAATTCGAGGAAGGCTCCCTCGCGCTCGGGGATGCTCACGCCGAAGATACCCTCGCCGCCCTCGCCGATCTCCGCGCGTTCGGAGACGTAGCGCAGGGAGTGGAAGTTCACGTTCGCGCCGGACAGGACGTGTGCCAGGGTCTCCCCTTCGACCTGGTGGTCGGCGGCGTAGCGCTTCAGGCCTGCCAGGGCGACGGCGCCGGCTGGCTCGGCGATGGCGCGCGTGTCGTCGAAGATGTCCTTGATGGCGGCACTGATCTCGTCGGAGCTGACGGTGATGACGTCGTCGAGGTATTCGCGGCAAACTCGGAAGGTTTCGTTGCCGATCTGCTTGACGGCCACGCCTTCTGCGAAGAGGCTGACGTGGTCGAGAGCCACGGGGTGTCCGGCGGCTAGCGCATGAGTGAGGCAGGCGGATTCTTCGGGCTCCACGCCGATGACCTGGATGTTGGGGTCTAGTTCTTTGAGAAGCACGGAGATTCCGGCGGCCAGCCCGCCGCCGCCGACCTGCACGAAGACGCGGTCGACGTCGGGGCGGGATTGGAAGATCTCCAGCCCGGCGGTGCCTTGGCCGGCGATGACGGCTTCGTCGTCGAAGGGGGCGACCCAGACCATGCCCTCAACCTCGGAGAGTTTCATGGCCTTGGCTTTGGCTTCGTCGAAGTTTGCGCCGTGCAGTAGTACTTCCCCGCCGAAACTGCGGACGGCGTCGATCTTGATGCTGGGTGTCACTTCTGGCATGACGATGACGGTGCGGATGCCGAGTTCCGTGCCTGAAAGCGCTACGCCCTGGGCGTGGTTGCCAGCGGAGGCGGCGACGACTCCGCGGGCGCGTTCTTCGTCCGTGAGCTGGGACATGCGGTTGAACGCGCCGCGGATCTTGAAGCTGTGCACGGGCTGCAGATCTTCACGCTTGACCAACACTTCGTTGCCGATGCGCTTGGACAGCGTTTCCATGTTTTCGAGTGGCGTGTTCGTGGCCACGCGGTAGACGGGGGCGGAGACGATCTTCTTCAGGTATTCCGCGCCGGAGATCGCCTCCGTGTTTGGGGCATGCCCTGCCGGGGCGTTCTCCTCGCTTACGGGACGTGAAGCTTCATGTGACATGCGCTTCAGTATAGTCCTGCCGGTGATCCCCCTTACACGGCAGTCCCCTGCTGCCGCGCCGGACACTTCCCCGCCCGCCGCGCACTCGCCCGTCCGCGTCCGCCGGGCGGCCACCGCGCACCTATCCGGGCTGCGGTTTCCGCCACCGCCCGGCAGACACCGTCAGCGGCCGGACATGTTCAGCGTCCGCCCACGCACTTCCGCGCCGCCACGTTATTGCTGGCGGTAGTCGTCCAGGTTCACCTGCGGGGTCGGCTGCAGGTGTGCCGTGGCAGGGTTCTTCACCGACGGGTACTTGAGGTTGACGTTGTGGTCGTCCGCGGCCTCCACGTACGGGTCCTCGCCGTTCAGCACCCGCTTGACCTGCTCCTTGTCGACGGTATGCGTCCACTTGCCGACCAGCAGGGTGGCCACCGCGTTGCCGGAGAAGTTGGTCAGCGCACGAGCTTCGGACATGAAGCGATCGATGCCGACGATGATGTCCACGCCGCCCAGCAGCTCCGGTCGGTGGGACTGCAGGCCGGCCGCCAGCGTGGCGATGCCAGCGCCGGACACGCCCGCCGCTCCCTTGGAGGCGATGATCATGAACACCAGCAGGCTGATCTGGTCTCCGAGTCCCATGTGGACGTTCATGGCGTCCGAGATGAAGATGGCGGCCATAGTCAGGTAGATGGCAGTACCGTCCAGGTTGAAGGAGTAGCCCGTCGGCACGACGATGCCGACCGTGGACTTGTCCACACCAATGTGCTCCATCTTGCGCATCAGGTTCGGCAGTGCAGACTCCGAGGAGCTGGTGGCGAAGATCAGCAGGTACTCGCGACCCAGGTACTTCACCAGCTTGAAGATGTTGAATCCCGTGAATACCCGCAGGATCAGACCCAGGATGCCGAAGACGAAGATCACACAGGTGATGTAGAAGCCGAGGATCAGCACACCCAGCTGCAGAACGGCCTTGATGCCCGTGCCGCCGACTACGCCAGCCATGGCGCCGAATGCGCCAATCGGAGCGAGCCATAGGATCCAGGACAGGATCTTGAATACCAACTTCTGCAGCGTGGCTACGAAGCCGAGGATCGGCTCGCCGGCCTTACCCATCGATTGAGTGGCAAAGCCCACCAGCAAGGCAATGAACAGCACCTGCAGGATCTGGCCACTAGTAAAAGCGCTGAAGAAAGTGTCCGGGACGATCCCCTGGACAAAGCCCACCAGGCCTTCGGCCTTCTGCTCTTCGCCGTTGCCGAAAGTATTGCTTCCGCCGGTGCTCAGGTTCAGGCCATCGCCCGGCTGCAGGATGTTGCCGACCACCAGACCCACTGCAAGGGCAAAGGTGGACATCGTAACGAAGTATGTCAGCGCCAGGCCGCCTGCTTTACCTACTGACGCCGCAGACCTCACCGAGCCAATTCCCAGCACGATTGTGCAGAAAATCACCGGTGCGATGATCATCTTGATCAGGCTGACGTAAGTGGTGCCCAGCTCTTTAAAGCCCTTGGCTGTATCTGGCGCCACGAGGCCAAAGATAATGCCGGCGATCACGGCGATGATCACGCCGATGTACAGCCAGTGGGTGTTGTCTTTCTTCTCCCTTTTAGACTCCGCGATCTGCGGAGCAGAAGCGACGGCGTAACCAGGAGCGGCCTGCTTCTCCTGGGAGCTCTGTACGGCTGAGCGCTCGTCAGCTGAGTGTTGCCCAGCTCCGCTGAGTTCAGCGCCATTGCGCCCTGCGCCCTGGGGATTGCTTTTATCGTCCATGATCCCTAGTGCCCCATTTCGGTGTATTCAGATGTTTTCTGTATTCAGCTGTCTTCTTCAGGCGTTTACCTTCTTGAAGCGTCTGCCTTCTTGAAGCGTTGGCTCCCATCCCCTACTGCGCCATTGACTTCCCTTCGAGTTCGGCTGGGGCCGAGTGGGCGTCAATAAGAAACAGGGCGAGAGAGCCTCTACACCTCTATTCTGCTCCTAGGTGGAGATAAGAAACAAATGGGTGCTGCGATACGATTTCGCCATACTATTCAGCAAGCGGCCAAGCGGTGTTGACCTGCACATCCTTGCCCTTTTTCTGGAACCACTCTTGCAGTCCCTTCTGAGACTCGTAGAACCACGTGGCCTGCGAAAACATCAGTTCATCTGCTGACATCTGTGTCACCTCGGGATACTTGCGCGCCAGCATCCACGCCACACGGGCGGCAGCCACTGCATCCGCCGTCGCCTCGTGGGCGTTGTCCAAATTCACGCCGTAGTGCTGGCACACGCTTTCCAGGGTGCGCTTGCCCTTACGGTACTGATCCTTTGCCCTATCAACCACATAGGGATCGAATACCGGCCCGTCGATGGTGAAGCTAGGCTCCAAGGCGCGCAGAACGCTGAGGTCATAGGCGGCGTTGTAGACGATCAGCGTGGCGCCGGAGCGCCATGCCTCCCGGATGCCCTCGATGGTTTTGGCCAGCACTTCTCCATGATCCTGGCCGTGCTCGCGGGCGTACTCGGTAGTGATGCCGTGGACGTCGGAGGCCTGCTGAGGAATCTCCACGCCGGGATCGGCGAGCATCTCGATGTCGTTTCGCTCGCGCCCTTTGATGGTCACAAGTGCGCTGGTGACGATGCGGGCGGTCTTCGGGTCTACTCCAGTGGTTTCCAGGTCGAAGCTCAGCATGTGTGCCGGGTCAAAATGCGGTGCAGTCATGGTGACCACTTTATAGGTGCCCCCGGACACCCCTCGTTATCGTTCAAAACAGTACGTTCTTCATGCGGGTCAGAGCTTTGTTTCCTAGTATTTTCTTCACAACAAAATTCTTTTACCGGGAACTTTTTCCGCGCCGGGAACATTATGCGCCCGCGTTGCGTCCCACCCTTGTAAAACAAAACTTCGCAGTATCTAGAAAGGCGCTGATCCCCCTTGCACCCAGCTAGCCACTCTCCCAAAGCCACAGCGAAACAACCCACCCCCTGGCGCCTCACCCTCGCGCTACTCGCCTTCCTCACCATCATCGCCCTCCTGCCCATCCTCGCCGTCAACGCCAACGCCGAAGACGACAACAACGGCAGCGATGGAAGCACTAGCAGCAATGACGCCGCCGGCGGCGACAGCAAAGTAGCCGTCGTCCTCGACGCCTCCGACTCCATGGCCGAAAAAGACACCGGCGACGGTGGCACTCGCATGGACGCAGCCAAAAAAGCCGCAAACGACACTATCGACACCCTCGCCGATTCAGCCCAAACCGCAGTCATCGCCTACGGCTCCGAAGAATCCAACGCCCCGGACAACCGCGACAAAGGCTGCCAAGACATCACCACCCTCGCTTCCCTCGGCAACAACAAGCCCGAAGACCTCGAGGACAAGATCAACGGGCTAGAGCCCAAGGGCTACACCCCCATCGGCAACGCCATCAAAAAGGCCGCCGACGAGCTCGGCAGTTCCGGCAAGCGCAACATCATCCTCGTCTCCGACGGCATCGACACCTGCGCCCCACCACCAGTCTGCGACGTCGCCGAAGACATCGCCGGCGACGGCATCGATCTAGCCATCCACACCGTAGGGTTCAAAGTGGATGACAAGGCCCAAAAGGAACTCGAATGCATCTCCGAAGTCTCCGGCGGCACCTACACCTCCGCAGACGACACCGAAGCACTCACCGAAGCCCTCACCGACGCCGCCCAACGCGTCGCCGGCAACTACGAATCCGCCGGCACCCCAGTCCAACTAGCAGACAACGCCACCGACGGGTTCTACCTCGGCGAAGGCCTCTACCAAAGCACCCTGCCTTCCCCTAAGGGATCCAACAAGGACGGCGACGAAAAGTGGTTCAGCATCAGCGTCCCCGAAGGCAAGAAGGCGCAGGTAACTGCAAACCTGGTTCCCGTTGGCTTCGAGGGCGGTGACCACATCTACTACAACGTCGACGTCGAATATAAGAACGACAGCTGCAGCGACAAGGGCTCCGGCCACTACAACGGCTCCAATTGGCCCGGCCCGCCAGAAGCGGAGACCGTCACCATCGAACCGGATGAGGACTGCGACCCGACGAAGTACCGCGTGAAGCTGAACCATACCGGTACCGAAATTGACCACGACCTGCCGGTCGAGATCATGATCGGCTTTGCGCCCGAAGTTGACGGCGCCGATGCCGGCCCGGAAAACGATCGTGAAGTCCCGGAGGGTGAAGACAAGGATAAGGTCAAGGTGCCTAGCACCACTCCGAAGCCGACCCCCGGTGGCAATGCCTACAACAACGCAACCGAGATCTCCCCGGGCACTGTGTCCGACACCCTGGTTCCCGGCGAGACGAAGTTCTACCGCATGAATGTCGACTGGGGCCAGCGCCCCATCGCAGAGGTTGAATTCGATAGGAAGAACACGGACGATTCCCGTAACGGCGACATTTACGTGGCGTCGCCGCGCCGCGAAGTCACGTCAGAGCAGACAATTCGGACCCTCGACAAGGATGTCCCCACCACCGCACGTGCTGTGGGTACGCCGTACGTTTTCTACCGCAACCGTGAAGGAAACGTTGGGGATTCGCAAGCTTCGGATGCCGGTCAGTGGTATGTCATGGTCACCCTCGAGGGCTACGACGATAATGGAAAGCAAGCAAAGGACATCGAGTTCCGCCTGTCCACCGCATTGGAAGGCAACAAAGTCGATGGACCGGAGTGGCGTCAAACCCTAGAGCCCGGACCGGAGCCCACCCCCGATCCGCCAGGAACCAACGACAACGGCAACGACGGCCAGGAGAACAACGGCAACTCCAACGACGACGAGTCCGACGTCCAGGCCAAGGACATCGACAATACTTCCCAGAGCAACACGATCCTGTACATCGGCCTGGGAATCCTGGCGCTCATTCTGATCGCAGCAGTGGCGGTCTACTTCACCGCCGTCCGCCGCAAGTAGATCCGCCGCAAGTAGACTAGCGGGGGTGAGTACTCAATCCCGCTGGCAAGAACTCGCTGACCAGGTGCGCCACCACCGGCAGCTCTACTACTACGGCGAACCGGAGATCTCGGACGCGGACTTCGACGCCCTGCTGCAGGAGCTCAAAGACCTAGAGCAGGCCCACCCGGAAATCGTCACCGGCCCTTCCCCCACCG
>NZ_JAKRND010000021.1 GCF_022347285.1 Corynebacterium sp. ACRPH | reverse complement strand
TGGCACGACGCCGATGCAATGTCATCTACGCGATGCTGAAAAACAAGGAGTTCTTCCGCGAAATCCCGCCACGCCCCGTCGCCGCATAAAGCCCAAAACGAAGCCGACCAGCACACGCTGGCCGGCTCCTAGGCACGCCTAAGAAACTACTCCCAAGACTGTGCTCGTCAACATCGGTCTGGCACTTGACAAAAACATAGGGACACCCCCCTAGCTCAGGCCCCTAACTCCTGCAAAGGAAACCCCTACAGGTTCGCGATGATGTCCTCGACGGTTTTCTTCGCGTCACCCAGCAGCATGTCCGTGTTCTCGTTGAAGAACAGCGGGTTCTGCACGCCCGCGTAGCCGGATCCCATGGAGCGCTTGAAGACGATGACCTTCTCCGCCTCCCAGACCTTCAGCACGGGCATGCCCGCGATCGGGGAACCCGGCTCTTCGGCGATCGGGTTGACGGTGTCGTTCGCGCCGATGACCAGCACCACGTCGATGTCCCCGAAGTCGTCGTTGACCTCGTCGAGTTCGAGGACGATGTCGTACGGCACCTTGGCCTCTGCCAGCAGAACATTCATGTGTCCTGGCAGGCGACCTGCCACTGGGTGGATGCCGAAGGTAACCTCCACGCCCTGTTCCTTCAGGCGCTCCACCAACGTCGCCACCGGGTATTGCGCCTGCGCCACGGCCATGCCGTAGCCCGGGGTGATCATGACCTTCTTCACGCCCTTGAGCAGCTCCGCAGTCTCAGCCGCGGTGACCTCGGTGTGCTCGCCGTACTCCCGGTCGTCGGAAGCCGCGGCCTCACCGCCGAAGCCGCCGAGGATCACGGAGACGAAACTACGGTTCATTGCCTGGCACATCACGTAGGACAGGTAGGCGCCGGAGGAACCGACCAGCGCGCCCACGATAATGAGCAGCGGGTTGGTCAGCATAAAGCCCGCCGCTGCGGCTGCCCAGCCGGAGTAGGAATTCAGCATGGACACAACCACCGGCATATCGCCACCGCCAATGGCCGCGACCAGGTGGTAGCCCAGGAACAGCGCCAGCGCGAGCATCACGCCCAGCGCGATCCACGCCAGGGTCAGGTTCTCGTGGCCGGCGGAGATGAACAGCACCATGCCCACGAGGGACACCACAATGACAGCCAGGTTCAGCAGGTGGCGGCCCGGCAGCATCAGCGGCTTGCCGTCCATCTTTCCGGACAGCTTGAGGTACGCCACGATGGAGCCCGTGAGCGTTACTGCACCGATGAACACGCCCAGGTAAACCTCGCCCAGGTGGAAAGCCTCGATGGACTTCGTGCGCTCGTCCGGTTGAATGAAGGAGTTCACGCCAATAAGCACTGCAGCCAGGCCCACGAAGCTGTGCAGCATCGCGATGAGCTCCGGCATTTCGGTCATTTCGACCTTCTTGGCGCGCGGGATGCCAATCGCGGCACCGAGCAGCATCGCCACGGCGATGAGTAGCACGGTCACAAGCGGACCAGTGGAGGTCTCTCCCCCGTTGATGGCGTTGACCACAGCCTTGACGATGGTTGCGATGAGCGCAATGATCATGCCGGCGATGCCGAAACGGTTGCCGCGCGATGCGGTCTGCTTCTTCGCCAGGCCTGCCAGCGCCAGGATAAATAGCAGCGCGGCGACCAGGTAGGCCAGGTTGGTGATCTTGTCCGTCCACTCAAGGACGGTCGAGTTGACGAGGTTCTGCGCGCCGGTCTCTGCGGCGCTAAGGAAGTGCTGGTTCATGGCTTAGTTACCTCCGTCGAACATGGTCAGCATGCGACGGGTCACGAAGAATCCGCCGAAGATATTGATAGAGGCCACGACGATCGCCACAAAGCTCAGGCCCGCGACCACCAGGTTGGAGCTACCCACCTGCAGGATCGCGCCAACCAGGATGATGCCGGAGATCGCGTTCGTCTCACTCATCAGCGGCGTGTGCAGCTTGTGCGTCACCGCGGTGATCACGTAGAAGCCCACGACGATGGCCAGCGTGAGCAGCATGTATTCGCCGGCGACCTGCATCGGGCTGGCGAGAATCAGCGCGATTCCGAGCAGCGCAGCAAGGATCTTCCACCCCGCACCCTTGTTCTTTGCCTCGCCTTCTTGGTTTGACGCCGACTGCTCCGCAGCAACCGCATCCGTATCGACCTTGGAACCCGCACCTTGCGCGGCGGGGGCTGCAGAGACCTTGACCGGTGGGGGCGGCCAGAGGATCTCAGCGACCTCCCCGGCGGGCTGGGACGTGGCGTCATTAGAAGGAGCGTCGGAAGAAGCGACAGCAGACGGCACAGCGGCGGTGGAGTGCGTGACGGTGATGCCGCGAACGATCTCGTCTTCCAGGTCGAAGGTCAGCTGGCCGTCCTTGCCCGGGGTCATGAGCTTGAGCAGGTTGACCACGTTTTGGCCGTAGAGCTGCGAGGCCTGGGCGGGCAGGCGGCCAGCGAGATCCGTGTAGCCGATGATGCTCACGCCGTTGTCGGTGACGGTGATCTCGCCGGGAACAGTGAGCTCGCAGTTGCCGCCGTTGGCAGCGGCCATGTCAACGATGACGGAGCCGGGCTTCATCGCAGCCACATCGGCGGCGGTCAGCAGAACCGGGGACTTGCGGCCCGGGATGTTCGCGGTGGTAATCACGATGTCGGCGGCGGCGGACTGCTCGGCGTAGAGCTTCGCGGCGGCCTGCGCCTGGTCGGCGGTCATTTCCTTGGCGTAGCCGTCCTCGGACTTCTCGGTCTCCGCCTGGATGGCGACGAACTCGGCGCCCATGGACTCGACCTGCTCGGCGGTCTCGGGGCGCAGGTCCGTGGCCTTGACGATCGCGCCCATGGAGTTCGCGGTGCCGATCGCGGCCAGACCAGCCACGCCCGCGCCGATGACGTAGACGACGGCAGGCGGAACCTTGCCGGCGGCGGTGACCTGGCCGGTGAACAGGCGACCGAAGGTATTGGCCGCCTCGATAACCGCGCGATAGCCGGCGATGTTGGCCTGGGAGCTGAGTACGTCCATGGACTGTGCGCGGGAGATGCGCGGAACGGTGTCCATGGCCACGGAGGTCACGTTCTGGTTCGCGAGCTCCTGAATGAGCTGTTCGTTGCGGCCCGGTGCCAGGCGAGCGATAAGGGTGGCGCCGGGCTTGAGCTGTGCGCGCTGTTCGTCGGTTGGCGCGTCGAGGGCGGTGATGATGTCCGCGTGCCAAACGTCGTCGCCGACGATGCGCGCGCCGGCCTCTTCGTACAGGTTGTCAGGGTAATTGGACTGGTCGCCTGCGCCGGACTGGACCGCGACCTCGTAGCCAAGCTTGATGAGCTTGCCCACAGTGTCCGGTGTAGCCGAAACCAGGGCTTCTGGCTCTCTTGGGATACCGATAAGCAAGGGAGGCTCCTTACTGGTGTGTCTCTTGCATACTTACTACTGCTCGCGTTTCCTAAAGGCCGTTATGCCTGGTGAAGTCCTGGTTTGGACGGTGGTTGCGAGCCCATTAACTACGTTTTGGGTAGTTCTAAAACCATAGGTGATTATTCGGGCCCATATCACGATTTGAGAGAAATACCCCCGCACCTCTCATATTTTGGGAGTTGACGCCATCAGCCTCGGCGCTGTGGAGGCGGCGCTGATTAAAGCCATTCAGAGTAGCTTCCGGAACTACGGAACGTAAGTCTCTCGAAACGTTGAAGCTTGCAAGCTCGGGCAATGTTTTCTTCCAGGTTAAGTCCGACCTCCCATTCGGGGCGACGCTCGCCATCACGTTCGATCTCTTCCTGCAGATCACCAAGATTCCTGACCATGGCCACGGACACGTGGTCTCCATGCCCGGTGGCAGCACGGTTCTGGTTCGCCCAGTGGTTCCGGATCAGCCAGCGGACAACATCATGCAGCAGATGGCCCAGACCCGCCACGAGCTGCGGCAGCACCCGGTGAACATCTCCCCTCCCAACACCGGGGAATTCCGCACTCACCTCTGCGTTTTTGCGCCCCTGGCTCGACAGCGTGTGGTCGGACTGGAAGGACTCTCTGTAGATCTCCATCTGTGGATCGGAGATAGTGAACTCGTCCTGGCCGATCGTCTGGTATTGGGAGATGATCAGCTCATTCGCTGTCAGCATGGCGCCCACGATGGCGAAAACTCCGGACAGCCTCTGAAGTGAAGCCGACCGGAGGTCGCTGTATTAGATATTTGTACCCCGTACGGGATTTGAACCCGTGTTACCGGCGTGAGAGGCCGGCGTCCTAGGCCGCTAGACGAACGGGGCGCTGGCCTACCAGGACTCGAACCTAGAATGACGGTACCAGAAACCGTAGTGTTGCCAATTACACCATAGGCCATCGTTCGTCGAACAAAACCCGCAAGTGACACTCCCCGGATATCCAGGTCGTTGAACACTGCGAACCTCGCTCGCAACGAGGAATACTATAACCAGAACAGTGAATTACAAGCAAATCAGCTGGTAAACACCCATTTTTCCGGCCATAGTGCGCTCACTGCGCTGCCCCTCTCTCGCGGAACGGCACGCACAAGCGCACTTACCGCTGCACCTACCAGTAGACCTACTGCTGCGCGGGCGCGAAGGGCGTCTGCTCGCGGGCAGCCTGCAGGCGCGCCAGCGTGGACTCCTTGCCCAGCAGCTCCATGGACTCAAACAGCGGCGGGGACACAGCCGCACCACTGATAGCCACGCGCAGAGCACCGTAAGCCTTGCGCGGCTTCAGCTCCATCTCCTCGATCAGCTTCGACTGCAGCGCCTTCTCAATGACGTCGGTCTTAAACTCCCCGTCCGCGATGGCCTCCAACTGCGCGATGGCAACCTCGAGAACCTCCACCGCGTCTTCCTTCAGGTTCTTCCTCGCGGCCTTCTCATCCAAGGACAAGTCGGCGTCAGAAGTTATCAGGAAGCGCAGCAGACCGTCAGCGTCCGAGAGCGTCTTGATGCGCGTCTGCACCAGCTCCGCGGCGAAAGCGAACTTATCCGCGGGGTAGTCCGCCGGGAAGGCCTTGTGCTCCTCCAGGTAGGCGCGCAGGCGCTCGGTGAAGTCGTCCAGCTCCAGCATGCGGATGTGGTCGGCGTTGATGGCCTCCAGCTTCTTCTGGTCGAAGCGTGCCGGGTTGGGCTTCACGTCCGCCACATCGAAGTTGTCGATGAGCTGCTGCATCGTGAAAATGTCCTCATCGGCGGACAGCGACCAGCCAAGCAGCGACAGATAATTCAGCATGCCCTCGGGGATGATGCCGTTGTCGCGGTGGTTAAACAGGTTGGATTCCGGGTCACGCTTGGAGAGCTTCTTGTTGCCCTCGCCCATTACGAACGGTAGGTGGCCGAATGTAGGGACGTGTTTAGCGACGCCCACCCGCACCAGTGCCTCGTAGAGTGCGATCTGTCGCGGTGTGGACGGCAGCAGATCTTCGCCTCGCAGGACGTGCGTGATCTCCATCAGAGCATCATCCACCGGGTTAACGAGGGTGTACAGCGGCTGGCCGTTCGAGCGAGCGACCACGAAGTCCGGCACAGTCTTGCCGTCCACGCTCATGTCGCCGCGGACGAGGTCGTGCCACTCATAGACTCGGTCGTCGGGCATGCGCAAGCGCCAGACCGGCTCGCGGCCTTCGGCCTTGAACTGCGCGATCTGCTCTTCGGTGAGGTCGCGGTCGTAGTTGTCGTATCCCAGCTGCGGGTCGCGGCCTGCAGCCTTGTGGCGGGCCTGGACTTCCTCGTTGGTGGAGTAGGCCGGGTACACGTCGCCGGATTCCTTCAGCTTCTCCAGGACGTCCGCGTAGATGTCCATGCGCTGGGACTGGCGGTAAGGCTCGTGCGGGCCGCCAACCTCGATGCCCTCGTCCCAGCCGAGGTTCAGCCACTTCAGGGAATCAATGATGGCCTGATAGGACTCCTCGGAGTCTCGCTTCGCATCGGTGTCCTCGATACGGAAGACGAGCTTGCCGCCAGTGTGGCGGGCATAAGCCCAGTTGAACAGTGCCGTGCGCACCATGCCGACGTGCGGGGTGCCGGTGGGCGACGGGCAGAATCGAACGCGAACTTCGCTTACTTCACTCATGGTATTTAACTGTACCTTCCCGCGTTCTTGCCTTCGCGCTTGCTCGGCGCGGGCAAAACAAAACCCCCGCGCGGTGGCGGGGGTGCGGGTCACCGTCTAGGCATGACGGTGGCGCGACAGGAAGTGCCACGCAGCCTGCGGAGCGTCCGGGGCGAAGGCGTGCCAATTGTGGCCGCCGAAGTCCGCCCGCCACAGAACGGTGGAAGCGCGGCAACCGTTGTAAGTGAATCCGCTGGTCAGGGCGTGGGCTGGAGCACCGTGCAGGGTCTGCATGTTGCAGGAATTACGGCGTGCTGCGTTGTCGAAAGCAGCGCGGGCGCCGTAGTAGTGCATACCGTGGAGCACTCCGCCACCGTAGTGCAGCAGAGTGTCGTGCACACCGTGGATCAGCATGGTCGGCACGTTGCGCCCACGGCAGTTGTTCATGGTGGCGTCATAGTAAGCACCAGAAACAGACACGACACCGGCAACCAGATCCGGAGCCTGGCAAGCCAGGTTCATTGCCATGCCGCCACCATTGGACAGGCCGGCCGCATAGACGCGGCGGGTATCAACGTTGTAGCGCTTGGACAGAGAACGCACCATCTCGCGGACGAACGCAACGTCCTCGCCACGGCGAGTCTTGGAGTACGGGGCGCCTTCCCAGGAGCGGTCGATACCCTCCGCGTGGACTACGACGGCATCGCGGCCGGCCACCGCATTGAGGCGGGACGTGTTCTTCATGTCCGCCGCAGATTGGCCACGACCGCCGAACACAAAGAGGATCGGCTTCTTGCGGTTTCCGGAGTTCACCGGAACATCGACAATAGCCGTGCGGGTCTTCCCCTTGACGTTGAAGGTCTGGTAGTTGTTCGCCGGGCGCGGGCTCAGGGCACCAGCGAGGCCGGTTAGGCTACCGGAAACGCCGCCAACCAAGTTGCTTGGGGCGGCGCTAGCCTGCGGAGTCGCGGACTCGTTGCCGGCAGCAGTATCCAGAGCCGAGCCGGCCAGGGTACTTGCGCCGATACCGAGAGCCACGCCCAGAGACAGCGTGAGCTTGCGGAAGCGGCCGCCGCGACGGGCTGGGCGGGAAGCGCCGGAGACTGCGGAGCCTGCGGAATCAGTGTGAGTAGCCGCGGAAAGAGAGTGAGTGTTCGCGGCCTTCGTGTGAGTAAAACGTGACGAAAACTTTTGCACCGTTTAAACATACACCGGGCGGTAGTATTTAGGAACTCTTTCTTACAAAATCCTAAAAGCCGACACAGCGCTGGCTCTGGCTGGCTCTGGCTAGCTCTGGCCGATTTTAGTTAGCTCTAGTTAGCTCTAGCTGGCCGCGCCCGGCAACGTCTTGTTCTGACGAGCCAGGAAGTTCCAGGCCTCGTTGGCTACGTCGGGCGCAAAGTGCCAGTTGTGCCCCTGGTCGTTGATCCGCCAGAACACAGCCTCGTCGCGGCAGCCGCGGTAGCCGAACTGGGTGACGTTGTTGGGCTTCTGTTCCACCGCAGGCTGTGGCGCACAGCCGTTGCGCAGCGCGCGCGAGTGGATCAGGCGTGGCGCAGGCAGGTACGGCGCGTTGTGCAGCGTGCCGCCGTTGTAGTGAGTCAGCTCGTCCTGCTGGCCGTGGATCACGAACGTCGGCACGGACTCCGGCGCGCAGCCCTCGTTGACCGGGTTGTAGAAGGCGCCGGAGACGCTCAACACGCCAGCGATCAGATCAGGAGCCTGGCACGCAAGGTTCATCACAAAACCGCCACCGTTGGACATGCCGGTGGCGTAGATGCGGTTGCGGTCGACGTTGAATTTCCTGTCCAGCTCGTTGACGATCTGGCGCACGAAGTCGACGTCTTGGCCGCGCTTGCTGGTGGCGTACGGCGCGCCTTCCCAGGCGTTATCAATACCGCGTGGGTAGACCACGATCGCTTCACTGGCCGCGCCGGTGTTAGAGAAGCGGGAGTAACTGCGGTAATTCTCGGGCGTATCGTCGCGCCCGCCGAAACCAAACAGCACGGGCGTGGGCTTGCGCGGGTCGTAGTTGGAGGTCACGCTGACGATTGCGCTGCGGATGCTGCCGTCGGGTCGGGTGAACTCGATGTTCTCTGACTGTCCGGGGTGCGCCCTATCTATTGTTGACGCCGGCTTCGGCGCCGGTGCCGGTTTCGGTGCAGGCTTGGGCGCGGGTGCGGGAGCAGGCGCGGGCGCTTCCTGAGCGCTAGCCGCTCCAGCTCCGCCGACGAGCACGGTAGCAATCATTGCCACCGTCATAGCGACGGATACCGCCATGAACAGGGCAAAGCGCAGGGCACGGCTGCCAAGGTGGCGTCCGGCACCCGCAGTATTTCCGGCAATTACAGAGCTAACAGCTTTAATATTCTTAACAACAGTCACATGAGTCACAAGCGTAACATTAGGTACAAGTTTCACTGCGCATGTGCTGTAACACGCCGGAATGTGCGCAACTTCTTCAGCTTTTACTCAGCTGACCTCACGCACTAGATGTGCTCGAGGACTACTTCCCCCTCATAGCCAGACGCGCGCAGCTGGCTAATCCACTCTTCCAGAGGAGCTTCGCCAGTCCCCGGCACCCCGCGGCCTGGGAAGTCCGCGATCTGCACATGCTCCGGCCATAGCTCGTTCCCCGGTCCCCGGTCGGCAAGCCAGGTCCAGTCCTCACCGTTGGCGGCGAGGTGGTAGACGTCAAGAAGAAGGCGACCACCGGCAGCAACCAAGGGCGCAGCCTCCTTAATGCTGGTCACAGGGTAGTTTTCAATACCGCTCAGGGGCTCGACCAGAGCCACGCCGTCGAAGCTCGCCAGACGCTTGACCACTGCAGCGAACGCCCGGACCTGGCGGCGCTGCAGCGCGCGCCCACCGCGGCCGACCAGCACGTTAAAGCGCCCCACGCCCGTCAGCCGGTGCAGGTACTCAACGGCATTCAGGTGCTCAATCAGCTCCTCAGTGATCGCCGGATCGCCGTCGGAAAATACGTCGTCGACCACACTCCCGGCATCCCCAGCGCCCTCGGCACCGACAGCATTGTCAGCGGCACTCGCCGGGCCGACCAAGTGCAGCACTCCCCGATCACCCGCCGCCAGATCGCCGGCCCAGAGGTTCAGCGCGACGAGCTGGCGCGGGTTCTCCGGTCGCCCCTTGGCCAGCGCATCGACCAGCTGGCGCATCTGCTGCTCGGAGGGGTGGGGCGTTTCCCACGGCCACCACAGCTCCACCTTGTCATAGGGAGAATTCGCAACCGCTTCGAGGGAATCCGCGCCGGTCTGCGCGCCGAGGGAATGGTTCATCGCGGTGGCGAAGCCCACCGGATGTTCACCTGATTCTGTATTCATAAGCATCATCATTCCACGTAGAGGCACTAATCCGGAATTGAGGTCAGTCTTTTGCCACGTACAGCCCAGGGCTTCTTGCCGCACACGGCCCGCACACAACCCGCACACAACCCAGGCCAAGGCAGCTCGCTGTCCCGCCGGGAAGTAAAATGGCACCCATGACCCACGAGCAGCGACCGGCCACCGCCCCGGATTTCCTGCTTTCCCGCCCAGATCGCAGCATCCGCACCCAGGGGCGCAAGGCGACCTTCCCGGATCCGTTCGAGGCCTCCACCGCGCTTCGAAACAAGGATGCAGACTTGATTGTCGGCGCTTTCCCCTTCGACACGTCCCTCCGCGCGGCCCTCATGGAGCCCGAGACCGTTGTCCGCGCCGAAGGCCCGCTGGAGCCACCGGCCTTCTTCCGTGGCAAGGATGCCGCCCGCTCGTTGACGGTCGAGTCCGTCGAAGCGCAGACCACCGCCGAGGAACACACGGCAATGGTCGCCGCCGCCGTCGCCACGATCCAGCAGTCCCGTTTGGAAAAGGTGGTACTGGCGCGTGCCGTGGACATCACCTACGCCGAGACCGTGGATCCGCTGCTCATCGCCGCCCGCCTGATCGACCTGTCCGCCTACCGCGATGGCTTCGCCGTGGACCTCTCCGCCACGGGTCGCTCCGAGTACCAAAACGCAATGTTCGTCGGCAGTTCGCCGGAGATGCTGATTCGCCGCGATGGCCGTCAGATCTCGGCCTTCCCCCTGGCCGGTTCCGCGCCGCGTACCGGAAGTCTCTCTATTGATGACGCCACAGCCCGCGAACTCGGAAGCTCCGACAAGGATCTACGCGAGCACCGCTTTGTGGTGGAGCACTACCGCCGAGTGCTGGAGCCATTGTGCGAAACGCTGGACATTCCGGCCACCCCGGAGATCCACGAGACAAATGAGATGATCCACCTGGGGACCCAGATCGCGGGCACACTGAAGGACGACGAGTATTCCGCGCTGGATCTGGCCTCGATGCTGCACCCCACCCCGGCCATCGGCGGCACCCCGACGGACGATGCGCTGGGGGTTATTGCGCAGGAGAAGTCTCCGCGCGAGTTTTACTCCGGCGCCGTGGGCTGGTGCGATTCCAGCGGCGACGGGGAGTTTATGCTCTCTATCCGCTGCGCCATCGTGGAGGACAACACCGCCCGCGCCTGGGCCGGCGGCGGCATTGTCGTGGACTCGATTCCCGCCATGGAGGCGGAGGAAACGTCTGCCAAGCTGCAAACAGCGCTGCGGGCACTTAACGTGCCTGCAGCGCTGCGAGAAGTGTAACGCTCGGAGCCACATCCGCCCGGCGCTGACCACGCGGCTGGCGAGTTCCGCCTACTTGCCGTAGGCCTGTACCGGGTTGGCCAGCTTGCCCAGACCCGGGATCTCCACCTCAATACGGTCGCCCGGAACCATCTCTGCGGTGCCGGCGGGCGAGCCGGTGCAGATCACGTCGCCCGGCAGCAGCGTGAAAGCGGAGGAAACCCACTCCACAATCTCCGGGATGGACTTGATCATCTGGTTGGAGTTGGAATCCTGCTTGGTTTCCGTCTTGCCCTCGTGGGTGAGGTGCGCCAGGATCGGCTGGTTGTCGATGTCGATGCTGTCCACAGCCGTTTCGATCCACGGACCCAGCGGGCAGAAGGAATCCAGACCCTTCGCACGGGACCACTGGCCGTCCTGGAACTGCAGGTCGCGGGAGGAGACGTCGTTGACGATGGTGAACCCCAGCACCACGTCCTTCCAGTTGTTGCGGTTGACGTCCTTGCACGGGCGGCCGATGACGATCGCCATCTCGCCTTCGAACTCCACGCGCGTGGCCCACTCGGGGATGCGGATGGGAGCCTCGGGGCCGACGACTGCTGTTGGGGGCTTCAGGAAGATCGTCGGCGGCAGGTGCTCGGCGCTCTTGTTGAACACCTCTTTGACGTGGTCAGCGTAGTTGCGCCCGACGGCGATAACCTTCGACGGCAGGATCGGGGCCAGCAGTCGAACGTCTTCGATGGGCCAGGATTTTCCGGTGAATTCGGGCTGTCCGAACGGGTGGCCTGCGATCTCGCGGAGGGTGGCGCCGGTGCCGTCCGGCTGGCCGCCTTCCACGATCGCGAAGGCCATGCCCTCGGGGTGTGCAATTCGAGCAATACGCATGTTTCCATACCCTACTCTATTGCCCCTTCTACCTCTTGCTATGCCCCTTCTTTGCGGTCTTGTCCCTGTATTTATTTATGACGCCCCCTTCTCCCCGCCCATTAACCATGAATTTAGTTTCACGTAATCCTCGGTTTACGTGCTTGCCACGGCTCCGACAAGTTTGGCCTTTAGCTTGGCCGCTATGACGAATCGCAGCGTTAATCCTCAACTCCCCAACTCCCCGACTACTTCGAATTCCGAAACTCCTTCCAACTCGCGCAACACCACCCGCCGCACGTTCCTGGCCGGCGCCAGCGCCACCGGCGCCGCCCTGCTGGGTACGGGCGTGGCGCATGCTCTCGGCTCGCAGTCCGGCAGCGTGGCTGGCGCCGCCGCCGGATCCTCAGTTGGTTCCAGCGGGGCGGTCGGTTCGGTTGGTTTGCAGCGCGCCCGGCCGGTGATCACTCATGGCGTCGCTACCGGCGATGTGCGACCCGACGGCGGCCTTGTATGGGCGCGCGTCGATCGACCGGCGCGCATGGTCGTAGAAGCATCGACGGACCCGGCGTTCCCGCGACACAAGACCAAGACCTTCCGCGGCGCCACCCTCACCCCAGAGAGCGACGGAACCGGGCGGCTGCGCCTGGTCGGCATGGAGCCCGGCCAGAAGATCCACTACCGCGTGACCATGGAGGATCAACACACCTCCGCACGCTCCGTGCCGGTGATCGGCAGCTTCACCACCGCGCCCTCCACCAGCCAGGCGCCGAAGAACATCCGCCTGCACTGGTCCGGCGACGTGGCGGGCCAGGGCTACGGCATCAACCCGGACATCGGCGGCATGTACTGCTGGAAGACCATGGCAGACCGCAACCCGGATCTGTTTATCCACTCCGGCGACACGGTCTACGCCGACGGACCTATCGAGGAAAACCACAAGATGGACGACGGGCGGGTGTTCAAGAACCTCACCAGCCCGTACAAGAACAAGGTGGCCGAAACCCTAGAGGAGTTCCGTGGCCAGCACGCCTACAACCTGCTGGACGAGAACTACAAGCGCTTCAACTCTCAGGTCGCGCAGGTGGTGCAGTGGGACGACCACGAGACGACGAACAACTGGTACCCGGGCGAGATCCTGGAGGACGACAAGTACCAGGTCAAGGACGTGAACCTGCTGGCCCAGCGCGGCTTCCAGGCGTTCCACGAGTGGCAGCCGCTGGACCGAAAGATGGCCGTGGATGGCCGCGTGTACCGCAAGATTTCCTACGGCTCCCTGCTGGACATTTTTGTGCTGGACATGCGCAGCTACAAGGACCGCAACCCGGATAACGTGCCCACCACCACCGAGCCGGGGCAGATCCTGGGAGCCAAGCAGGAAAAGTGGCTGATCGAAGGTGTGAAGAGCTCCACGGCCACGTGGAAGATCATCGCCAACGACCTGCCACTGGGCATCGTGGTGCCGGATGGGGACGACCAGGAGAGCGTGTCCAACGGAGCGGGTGGCAAGGCCGTCGGCCGCGAGGCGGAAATCGGGCGCGTGCTCAGCGGAATCAAGGACGTGCGCAACGTGGTGTGGCTGACCGCCGACGTGCACTACACCGCCGCCCACCACTACTCGCCGGATCGCGCGGACTTCCAGGATTTCGCACCGTTCTGGGAGTTCGTCACCGGGCCGCTGAACGCCGGAGGCTTCGGCCCGAACGACATGGACGGCACTTTCGGCCCGGAGGTCGTTTACGTGCACGCCCCGGCGAAGGATAAGCAAAACTCCTCGCCGCTGGATGATTTCCAGCACTTCGGAGAGGTGGACATCGACGGCGAGTCGAAGGACCTCACCGTCCGGCTGTTCACCACCCGCGGCAAGGAGCTGTGGTCGAAGACGCTGCGCGCGCAGTAGTCGCGCGGCGCGCTCAGCGGCTTACTAGAGGTTCGCGACCACGCGGTCGCCGACCTCCGCAGTTTTCACCGGGCCGCCGTCGCGCGAGCCGGCCTCGGCCAGCACGGCGGCCTCGATGCGTTCAGCGTTGGCATCGTCACCCAGGTGGCGCAGCATCAGAGCCACCGACAGGATCGCCGCGCACGGGTCGGCAATACCCTGGCCCGCGATGTCCGGCGCGGAGCCGTGCACCGGCTCGAACATGGAGGGGTTCTTCCGCGAGGGATCAATGTTGCCGGAAGCCGCCAGGCCGATACCGCCGGTGACAGCACCCGCCAGGTCGGTCAGGATGTCGCCGAACAGGTTATCCGTGACGATCACGTCGTACTCCTGCGGCTTGGTGACCATGTAGATCGTCGCTGCGTCGATGTGGTTGTAATCGACCTGCACCTCGGGGTACTCCTGCCCCACGGTCTCGATGGCGCGCTGCCACAGGGAGCCGGCGTTCACCAACACGTTCGTCTTGTGTACCCAGGTCAGCTTCTTACGCCTGCTCTGCGCACGCTCGAACGCATCGCGCACCACGCGCTCCACGCCGTAGTAGGTGTTTTGGGATACTTCGGACGCCACCTCGTGGTCAGTGCCCGCACGTAGTGTGCCGCCGTTGCCGCAGTAGAGCCCCTCGGTCCCCTCTCGCACGACGACGAAGTCAATGTCGCCCGGGTTGGCCAGCGGGCTGGAGGAGCCCGGGTACAGCTTCGACGGGCGGAGGTTCACCGCGTGGTCCAGTTTGAAGCGCAGCGGCAGCAGCAGGCCGCGCTCCAGCACGCCGGCGGGCACGGTTCGGGGGTCGCCGATGGCGCCCAGCAGGATAGCGTCGTGCTCGCGCAGGGAGTCCAGGTCCTCGTCGGTCAGGAGTTCACCATTGCGCAGGTAGCGGCGAGCGCCGAGGTCGTAATCGGTGGTCTCCACGTCATCACGCAGAGCGTGCAGAACCTTCAGAGCCTCGGCGGATACTTCGGTGCCGACGCCATCGCCGGCAATCACTGCGAGTTTCACTGTATGAACTCCTTTGTCTCACTAGTTGGTCACTTAGAACAATAGCATGCCACCCGGACACCACCCACGAACCGACATAAAAGGCACACGATGATGCCTCGGTTCACAGAGACCGAGTGGGCGTCAGACCCAAAACAGAGGAAGCCACGCGACACCCCATTGATAAAGTGGCGCGCATGACCTATGAGCAATTTCCCTCACACTTATCCCCCAACGCAGAGGTCGGCGACGCAGCGCTGGTCATCCGCAACCTAGTGAAGACATTCGCCGACAAAGTCGCGGTGAACAACCTCAACCTGACCGTGCCGAAGGGCAGCTTCTACGGCATCGTCGGACCCAACGGAGCGGGCAAGACCACCGCCATCCTCGCAGCAACGGGCATCATTCGACCCGATAGTGGCAACTCCTGGGTCGCCGGCCACCCACTGTGGGCAGACCCCGCCGAAGGCACCCGGGCGGAAGAGGAAGTGCTGGCAGCCAAGCGCAGCTACGGGCTGCTGGTCGACGGCCTCCCCGTGTTCGAACGCCTCAGCGGCAAGGAGTATCTGGAATACCTGGGCTACCTGCGCGACATCCCCGGTGAGGAACTACAGCAGCGCATCGCAGACCTGCTGCGGGCACTCGACCTGGCGGATGCCGGCAAGAAGTACATCGCCGACTACTCCGCGGGCATGAAGAAGAAGATCCTCCTGGCCGGCGCCCTGCTACACAGCCCCGAGGTTTTGATCCTGGACGAACCCTTCGAGGCCGTGGATCCGGTATCTGGCGAGGTGATCCGTACGATCCTGCGACGCTACGTGGCAGCCGGCGGCACCGTGATCCTAAGCTCGCACGTGATGGAGCTGGTCGAGGGTCTCTGTGACCACGTGGCGATCATTAACCAGGGCACCGTCGTCACCGCTGGAACCACAGAACAGGTGCGCGCGGGCAAGTCGCTTTCCGAGCGCTTCGTCGAGGCCGTAGGCGGCAAGCAGCTGGATACGGGATCCTTCGGCTGGCTCCGCGGCGGCGAGCAGCCGAGCGTGCGTCATGAGGGGCAGGCCGGTGTCGAAGACTAAAACTCTCCTCACACTCCACTGCAAGCTGTGGGCGCACGCGTTCGTCGGCAACCTGCAGATGATCATCTCGTCCGTGGTCGTCACCATCTTCGCGATCATGGGCTGTGTAGGCCTGGCGTTCGGCAGCTACAACACCCTGATCTCCGACGGGGATCCAGCGATGTTCGTGCTGACCATGGGGCTCGGCAGCGTGCTCTACCTGGCACTATCGGCCATCTTCCCCAGCGAGGAACGGATGCTGGACCCGCGCATGTTCAGCTCCCTGCCGCTGACCGACCGCGATATTCTGCCGGGCATGGTCACGGCGATGTTCATCAACTCGCGGGCGGCGATCTCGCTGGTGAACACCATCATCATGGCCGCCCTCGGATACCTCGCGTTCGCGGAGGTAGCCTCCGCGGGCGCGGGCGCACTGTGGGTGCTGGCGTGCGTACTCCAGCTGGTGATCACCCTGCTGGCAGGCGAAGCGCTCGCCGCCGCGCTCAGCAGCATTGCCACCAAGTTCAGCGAACTGTGGGGCAACGTCGCCGGAATTGTCGTCACCTTCGGCTTCCTGGCTCTGTACCTCTTGCCGCAGTTGCTCACCGACGGAACCGATCCCACCGCGGCCATCAAGACCAGCGCCGACATCCTGTCCTGGACGCCCTTCGCCGCCGCGGCCGGAGCAGCTGCTGACTTGGCCAATATCGGAGGCGGTGGCGTCAATAATGGCAGTACCGGAACCACCTTCGGAACCGACCTCGGCACCGGCCTCGCCAAGGGCGCGATCTGCCTCGTGGCGATCCTCGCAGTGGCTTACATAATGCGCGTGGCCGTCAAGCACGACCTCAACAACCCACTGCCGACTCAGCACGCCGCCCGTGCTGCGAAGGGCGATAGCCTGCTGCTGCCGCGCGTCCCCGGCTCCCCCGTTGGCGCCCTCTACTCCCGAGAGATCCGCTACTGGCGCCGCGACAACCGCTTCATGATGAGCCTGATGATCGTAGTCGTCCTCTGCGGGCTATACCTGCTGATGGGAATGCTCAACGAAGCCAACCGCTGGATGCTGTGGTTCGCCCTGTTCTTCGTATCCCTTGGTCCCCAGCAGGTCGCGGGCAACTCCCTGGGCATGGACGGCCCATCCAACTGGGTGCACATGGTCGCCGGAGTGCGCGGCAAGCAGATCGTCGCCAGCCGCAGCCTCTCCACAGCGACAGTACTGGTGCCGATCTGGCTGATCGTCTGCATCGCCGCCGGAGCAATCGACGACTTTAGCGCCACCTGGCTGCTGGTTAGCCTTTTGACCCTGGGCTGCATCCTCCTCGCCTCCGCGATGGCGAACTTCAGCGCCACACGCTTCCCCGCTCAAACCACCGCGCCGGGCACCAACTCTTTCAAGCAGCGCAACGGTGGCAGCAACGCCATAGTCTCCGCGCTGGTGACGATGCTGATCCTCACCATCTCTTTCCTGCCGGGCGGTCTGCTGGCACTGACCCCGCTGGCCATGGCCGACGGAGCAGGCAACAGCATTGCCGACATTCCCCTGCTCAGCTGGCTGGGCGTGCTGCTGCACTGGGTGATCGTTGTCGGCGCCGCCTGGATCATGAACCGCCGCGCCTCCCGCAGGCTCGACCTCGAGTGGCCGGACATCGCGCAGAAGGTGCAGCAGTACCTGTAGCAGCGCGGCATGGGGGCGCTCTACGGGGCTAGTTTTCACTCAACCCACCAAAAGATTAGGCAAACCTCACCTAGGGGATTATGCTAAAGCGGTCCCAATCACTAAGGCGAGACTAACCTGAACTCGCCCCTCCTCTTGAGGTTGCCCATGCTCTACGCCAACCTGCTCATCGGACTTCGAGAAGGCCTCGAAGCCACGATGATCGTCATCATCCTGGCCGCCTATCTAAAGAAGACCGGCCGCTCCCACGAACGCCCCTGGCTGTGGGGCGGAGTCGCCGCCGCGCTGGCCATCACCGTCATCAGCTTCCTCGTCCTGCAGTTCGGAACGAAGACGCTCACCACCCAGGGCCAGGAACTCATCGGCGGCATCGCCAGCCTGGTCACCGTAGCCATGATTACCTGGATGCTGCTGTGGATGTCCTCCACCGGCAAGAACATGGCCGACGAGCTGAAAGGCAAGCTCGACGCCGCCATCGGCCCCAAAGCAGTGTTCGCGGTGGCGCTGCTGGCCGTCGGTCGCGAGGGAATCGAGACGATCCTGCTGGTCTTCGACTCCTTTACCAGCGACAACGCCACCCCATTCATCGGCCTGGGTATCGGCGTAGCGATCGCCGTGCTGCTGGGTGTACTGATGTACCGCGGCGCCATCACCATCAACCTGCAGGTGTTCTTCCAGGTCGTTGGCATCCTGTTGGTGGTCGTCGCCGCTGGCATCCTGCGCTACGGCATCACCGACCTGCAGGAGGCCAACGTGCTGCCGGGGCTCAACTCGATCCTCTTCGACATCTCGGGGGTACTCACGCCGGGCACCTGGTACGCCGCTCTGCTGGAGGGCATGTTCAACATCGTGCCCGCGCCAACCGTCCTGGCGTTCATCGGTTGGGCTGTTTACCTGGTTGTCGCGATGTGGCTGTTCCTACGCCTGTCGAAGAAGGTGCCGTCTACTTCTAAGGGTTCTGACGCCCACTCTTCCGCCCCGACCACCCCAGCCAACGCCTAAATCCCCCATCCCTCCAACTTCCTGCCTTAGCGCGCTTAGCTCGCGTTTCAACTACAAAAGAAAGACTCATCCCCATCATGATCCGCACCACCCGTACCTCCCGTTCCACCCACAACTCCCGTTCCACCGGCACTTCCCGCACCGTGCGCTCTGCGCGCCCCGTTCGCTCCGCCGCTGCGCTGGCACTACCGCTGGTCCTCTTCCCAGCGACTCTGAGCGCCTGCGCCGACAAGGATGCATCCAACACCATCGAGGTCACGCAAACCGACGACGCCTGCACCCTGTCCAGCGCCGACCTGTCCACAGGCTCTAATACGTTCACGGTTACCAACAATGGCTCCAAGATCAACGAGTTCTACGTCCTCACCGATGGCGGCCGCGTGGAAGGCGAAGTTGAGAACATCGGACCGGGCGCGACCCGCAAGCTGGTGGTCGAGCTCCGCGAGCCCGGCAAGTACCAGGGACTGTGCAAGCCCGGAATGGTCGGCGCAGGCATTGGCACCGACATCAACGTCACCGGCGACGCGGTCTCCGCCGCCGAGGGCGACGAAGCGCTGCAGGAGGCCGTGGATAACTACGTTTCCTACGTCCGCTCGCAGACGAAGAACCTGAAATCCCGGACCGCTGAGTTCGTCAATGCAATCAAGGCCGACGACATGGAAAAGGCCAAGGAGCTCTTCGCGCAGGTCCGCACCCCTTACGAGCGCATCGAGCCAGTCGCAGAATCCTTCCCGAATGACCTCGACCCGCGCATCGACCTGCGCGAGGCCGATATCGCCGACGGAGACGAATGGACCGGCTTCCACGCCATCGAAAAAGATCTGTGGAAGAACAAGAAGATCACGGACAACACCAAGAAGCTGGCCGATCAGCTCTCCAAGGACGTCGACGAGCTCGTCGAGGGCGTGGAATCCAAGGACTTCGACGTCACCCCGGTACAGATCGCCACGGGCGCTCTGGGCCTGCTGGACGAGATCGCCACCTCGAAGATCACTGGCGAAGAGGACATCTTCTCCAAGACCGACCTGTGGGACTTCCAGGCCAACTTGGAAGGCTCCAAGGCCGCCATCGCCGCGCTGGAAACCCCGCTGGAGCAGCGCAAGCCCGGCAAGCTGGACGAGATCAACAAGCGCTTCGATGAGGTTCAGGAGCTTCTGAACGGCTACCGCAAGGGCGACGGGTTCGTGCTCTACGACACGGTGAGCGAATCCGAGCGCAAGAAGCTCTCTGGCGCCCTGGACCACCTGACCGAGGCCGTCTCCGAGGTTCAGACCATCATCGCCGGCTAAGCCACGCTGTCCCCTGATCCCCCAGTTCAGGACTCCCCATTTCCGGGGCACCGGTTTTCGCCCGATCTCCAGCCATTACCCGTCTCAAGAAGAAAGCCATACCATGTCCGCCGAATCCCCTACTCCCCGCGAATCCGCCGACTCCGCTGCTAGCGCTAGCAACGCTGGCGCTTCCAACCACGCCGTCGCTAACGGCAGGAACGCCGCCGGCGCTAACGGCACGGGAATCTCCCGCCGCCGATTCCTCACCGGGCTGGGAGTTGGCGCCGGCGCTGGAGTGCTCGCCACCGGAGCGGGAGCGATCGCCGCCGACAAGGCCAACGTTGGTCCGTTCGGGCAGAAAGATGCGGCTGAGGGCGTCATACCTTTTAGGGGCGAGCACCAAGCCGGCATCGCGACCGCGCAACAGGAACACCTGCATATCGTCGCGTTCGACGTAACCACCGACAACCGCGACGACCTGCGCGATATGCTCACCGAATGGACCGGCATGGCCGAGCGCATGGTGGCCGGCGAAACCGCCGCGCCGCTGCGCGAAGACCAACGTAGTGACGCCGCCCAGTTCTGGGTACCCGAGGATTCCGGCGAGGCGATCGACCTCGGCACGAACAACCTCACGCTAACGATCGGCTACGGGCCCAAACTCTTCGACAAGCGCTTCGGCCTGGCAGGTCGGCGCCCCGAGGGATTCGAGGTCATGCCGAAATTCCCCTCCGACCAGCTGGTAGACAAACTGTGCGACGGCGACATCGTGATCCAGGCCTGCGCCGACGACCCGCAGGTGGCCGTCCACGCCGTGCGCAACCTGGTGCGCGCCGGCAGCGGCGTGGTGGAAGTGCGCTGGTCGCAGCTGGGATACGGCCGCGCCAGCTCCACCACCCGCGAGCAGCAAACCCCACGCAACCTCTTTGGTTTCAAGGACGGCACCCGCAACGTGGTGGCGGAGGAAACCGAGGAAATGGATAAGTACATCTGGGCCAGCGACGGCAACGGAGCCGGCGGGCAGGACTGGATGGCAGGTGGCTCGTACCTGTGTGCCCGGCGCATCCGCATGCTGCTGGAAACGTGGGATAGGCAGTCGCTGTCCGACCAGGAGCACACCTTCGCCCGCTACAAGGACAACGGTGCGCCGATTGGTACAGACGACGAGTTCGCCGATGTGCCCTTCGACCTGACAATCGGGCGCGAGGCCGCGATCCCGGAGGATTCGCACGTCTTCCTTGCACACCCCGACAACAACGACGGGCAGCGCATGCTGCGGCGGGCGTACAACTTCGTGGAGGGGTCGGATAACTTCGGCCACCTGTCGGCGGGGCTGTTCTTCATTGCCTATGTTGCAGACGCAAAAAAGAGCTTCATCCCAATTCAGATGAAGCTCTCGCGCAACGACAAGATGAACGAGTACGTGCGCTACGAATCCTCGGCGATCTTCGCCTGCCCGCGGGGGCTCGGCGAAGGTGAGGACTGGGGCGCCCAGTTGTTCGGCTAGCCGGGGGCGAGCCTGCACCCGGGTCGCCGGCCGCTGGACGGTGAGCCCAGGATCGCGGGTTAGAGGTTCAGAACGAACGCGTTGGAGGCGTTCAGCTCTGCCTTGACCTCTTCGACTAGCTGCTGGTCCAGTTCCTCACTCACGCGCAGAACCAGAGTTGCAGCCTGCTCATCGTCCGTCGGGGACAGTGCAGCGGCGTCGATGTTGATGCCCTTGTTACCCAGCAGCGTACCGACCTTGCCCAGCGCGCCCGGCTGATCCGGGTATGCCAGGAACAGGTTCGTGCCGGTGGCTCGCAGGTCCAGGCCGCGGTGGTTGATACGGACGATCTTCTCCACGTGCTCCAAGCCGGTCAGCGCACCGGCGACGGTGGCGGTGGTGCCGTCTGCGGCGACAACCTGAACCTCCAGGATAGAGCGGTGGCTGACGGACTCGTCCTGAGTCTGTACGTCCAGCTCCACGCCGCGCTCTTCAGCGATCTGCGGGGCGTTGACAAAGGTGACCTGCTCGTCGATCACGCCGGAGAACACACCACGCAGGCCAGCCAGACCCAGCGCGTCGACGGACTCGGTAGACAACTCGCCACGAGCGGTGACGGTCACGGTGTTCGGAGCGCTGTTCAGCAGCTCGGAGGCAACGCGGCCCAGGTTGGTGGCCAGGTTCAGCCACAGGGCAACTTCCTCGGAAACCTTGCCGCCGGAGACGTTCACGGCGTCCGGGACGAAGTCGCCGGCCAGGGCCTTCAGAACGGATGCGGCAACATCGGTGCCCGCACGGTCCTGTGCCTCCACGGTGGAAGCGCCCAGGTGCGGGGTAACGACGACCTCTTCCAGCTCGAACAGTGGGGAGTCGGTGCACGGCTCGGAGGCGTACACGTCGAAGCCGGCGCCGCGGATGTGGCCGGACTTGATGGCCTCCGCCAGGGCCGCCTCGTCCACCAGGCCGCCGCGGGCGGCGTTGATGATGATCTGCCCCTTCTTGGACTTTGCCAGCAGATCCGCGTCGAACATGCCCGCGGTTTCCTTAGTCTTCGGCAGGTGGATGGTCACGAAATCGGAGCGGCCCATCAGCTCTTCCAGCTCCACCAGCTCCACGCCCAGCTGTGCGGCGCGAGCGGGATTGGCGTACGGGTCGTAAGCGATGATGTCCGTCTCGAAAGCGGCCAGGCGCTGTGCAAACAGCTGGCCGATGTGGCCGAAGCCGACGATGCCGACGGTCTTGCCCAGGATCTCCACGCCCTTGAAGGAGGAACGCTTCCACTCGCCGTCGCGCAGGGTCTTGTCGGCGGCGGGGATCTGGCGGGCGGTGGACAGCAGCAGGCTGATTGCGTGCTCGCAAGCGGAGTGGATGTTGGAGGTCGGAGCGTTGGCGACCATCACGCCGCGGGAGGTGGCGGTGTCGATGTCAACGTTGTCCAGGCCCACGCCAGCGCGACCGACGATCTGCAGCTTCGGTGCTGCCTCGAGCACCTCGGCGTCGACGGTGGTTGCAGAGCGGACCAGCAGCGCGTCCGCGTCTGCGACTGCCTTCAGCAGTTCGGGGCGGTTCGGGCCGTCGACCCAGCGAACCTCGACGGAATCGCCGAGGGCATCGACGGTGGACTGGGACAGCTTGTCGGCGATGAGGACTACCGGACGGGTGTTACTCACGAATGTTTCTCCCTAAAGTGCGACATTGCCTCGCCCACGCCGAAACGACCGCGCCGACGCGGGAAGGGACCACGCCATCCAAATGTGACGTGCGACCCTTACAGCATAGCTCTTACCTCTGTGTCACTCAGCATTGCATTAGAGAATTGCTGTACCGCTCTGTCTGCATCGAAATTGACGCCAATCAGTACCACCTCACTCGAGGGAGTTAGCCCCACCTGGCGCCACCCGCCGGCCGGTTGTATCCGCAGGTCAGGACCAGCCTGGTGCCACACCTGAGCGAGCTCCGGACGGTCGGCGATCCAGCAGTATCCCTTGGAACGCACCAACCCAGTTGTGGAGCGCAGCGCCTTAATCAGCCTCTCCCTGTCGAAGGGGCGGTCCCCGCGGAAGACAACGGAGCTGATGCCGTACTCTTCCGTCTCTGGGGTGTGCGGGTTCTCCAGCTCGTCGAGGTAGCCCTCGTAGGCGCGGGCCGTCGCCTCGTCGTAGAGGTGCGCGCCGAGAATGTCATCTACCGCCGACCGCCCTGCGCTCGCAACACCAGGAGCTTCAACATTGCCAGGCTCACATGCGTTAGTCGCTGCGTTGCGCGCTGCATTACTCGCCGCACCGCTTGCCGAACCTCCGGACAGGTCGGTGACTATGCGGCCGTGGAGAAGTTTCTCGATGCGCGCCCGCGGGTTCATTCGGCGCAGCAGCGCTACCGTCGCGCGGTAGCGCTGCTCGCTGACAAGGTCCGCCTTGGTGACGTAGATGACGTCCGCGAATTCCACCTGATCGACCAGCAGATCCGCGATGGTGCGTTCGTCGTCCGCAGTCGCCTGCAAGTCCGCTTCTGTAAGCAGCTTCTTCTGCCCTATTTGCGGCAGGAACTGGGCGGCGTCAACAAGAGTGACCATAGTGTCGATCGGCGCAACGTCCGCGAGGCGAGTGCCGTCCTCCCAACGCCATTCGAAGGTTGCGGCGACGGGCATGGGCTCGGAGATGCCGGTGGATTCGATGACAATGTGGTCGAAGTCGCCACTGCGTGCGAGCGTGCCAACGGATTCCACCAGATCCTCGCGCAATGTGCAGCAGATGCAGCCGTTGGTGAGCTCGACGAAGCGGTCTTCGCCGCGCGTGAGGTGGCCTTCCCCGGCGATGAGGGCGGCGTCGATGTTGATTTCCGAGAAGTCGTTGACGATCACCGCGATGCGACGGCCACCTCGGTTGGCAAGCAGGTCGTTGAGCAGGGTTGTCTTGCCCGAGCCGAGGAAACCGGACAGCACCGTGACGGGCGCGGGTGTGCGGCCGGATGAATGGCTATGTGTATGTCTCATAGCCCGCCACCCTACACGTTATTGCAAGTGGTTTTCATTAGCGGCTTGAGGGTGGCGCTTCAAAGTATCTCTAGCGGACTTGCTTCTAGAGCCTCTAGCGAGCCCTTAGCGATACGGAATCGGCAAGACACGGCCCGTTTCGGGGTCCCGCGCCTCCAGGCAGGAGATTCCAAAAAGCTGCTCCACGAGCTGCGCAGACATAACTTCCTCTGTCTCCCCCGCCGCCAGCACCTGACCGTCACGCATAGCGACGATGAAATCGGCGAAACGAGCCGCGTGCGTCATATCGTGCACGACCATCACCACAGTTCGACCTGCGGAATTGAGATCTCGCACCAAATCCAGAATCGCGATCTGGTGCGCGGGGTCGAGGTACGTCGTTGGCTCGTCAAGGAGCAGCACCGGGGTCTGCTGAGCCACAGTCATCGCCACCCACACACGCTGACGTTGACCGCCGGACAAGTCCGTCGCTGGAACGTCCAGCAGGGAGGTCACCCCGGCGCGCTCAGCTGCCTCCTCCACCGTGCGGTGGTCTTCCGCTTTTAACGACGCAAACGCACCGGTATACGGGTACCGGCCGTACGCGATAACTTCCCGCACACTCACCCCCTCGGGAGTAACTGGCTGTTGCGGCAAGAAGGAAACGTGTCGGGCAAACTCGCGCGCGCTCATCTCGTGGATCGTGCGATCGCCTAGGTAGACCCGCCCCTTCGAGATTGGTTGTTGACGCCCCAACGCTCGCAACAGCGTAGATTTTCCGCAGCCATTCGGACCTATAAGGGCTGTAACCTTCCCCTCCGGAACCTGGAGGGAAACGTCTCGCAGGACATCTGGGCCGCCGTAGCTCACCGTGATGGCCTCGGCGTGCAAGGCAGGTGTGCTCATCGGGAACTCCTTTCAACTGTCGTGGGTATTGCGCGGGCCTCCGCTGGACTACGAGATACACCCGCTGGGGTGCGGGACATCCGCAGCAGAAGATAAATGAAGTACGGGGCGCCGACAACGGAAATCAACGCACCCACAGGGATTTCGGTGGGTGCAAATGCCCAGCGGCCAAGGGCGTCACAAAAAACGACCAACCCCGCGCCAGCCAGCGCAGACACTGGCACCACTCGCCTGGCAGCACCGCCAACTAGCAGTCGAGCAGCATGCGGCACGATTAGTCCTGCGAATCCCAACACCCCCGCCGCAGCCACAGCGGCAGCTCCCAACAGGATCGCGAACAGCACCGCCACGGTGCGCCACGTTCGCTCACTGACACCTACTCCCGCCATGGCAGAAGAGTCCAGGTTCAGCATGTCCAGGTGCCTCGAGAGCACGATGGCTACCACGATGACTACCAACACCACTGGCCCCACTACTTGCGCATCCGCGAGAGTGCGGGCGTAAAGCGACCCCTTAAGCCAGGTCATCGCCGCGCCCGCTTCCGGAGCAGCCTTGACCAACAACAGTTGAGTCAGCGCGCCCAGACCCACAGAGACCGCTACGCCAGTGAGGGTAAGCCGCACCGGATCCGTTGCTCCTCGGCCCGCGAGCACCAGCACCAGGCCTGCACCCACCAGTGCACCGATAAAAGCCACGGGAGTCAGTGCCTGTGCCGGCAAGGAACCGACACTCAACAGAGCTGCCACGGCAGCCAAGCCCCCTCCTGCGGTGACACCCACAGTGTCCGGAGCTGCCAGCGGATTACGCAGGGCTAGCTGCAGCAACGCGCCGGAGACCGCCATCGCTGCACCAGCGAGGATTCCCACGAGCACACGGGGCATCCGGTAGCGCCATATGAGTTTCCCACCGGTGAAGAGGTCGTGGATCGTCTCTGCCGGGGGCTTCATGACGGCGCCGACGCTTAATCCCAGGACGATCGCGAACGCCAGCAAAGCCAGCAGCGCTGCATACACGGCTATAACGCGGGGCGCGCCGGCATTAGTACGCCGCGGCGCTATAGCAACTTCCCGCGGCGCCGCAGTATCACCCTGCGGCGCCGCAGTGTCATTCTGCAGCGCTGCAGTGTCACGCCTCGGCGCTGCAGTTCCCGGCTGGGAAACGCCCCTCCGGAGGATTCGTTTGCGATTCAGCCTGCGGTTCATCAGCGCCCACCTCCTGGTCGCAGCCGATTAATACCCCACAGCAGCAAAGGCACGCCTGCAATGGCAGTAACCACGCCCACTGGAGTCTCCGCCGGCGCCCACAGAGCCTGCGCAACGGAATCCGCCACCAGCAGAACCACCGCGCCCACCACTGGGGCGATCACTAAGCTCAATCGGTGACGCGGGCCTGCCACCCGATACGAGACGACCGCCGCCATCAAGCCAAGGAAACCAATGGGTCCAGCAGCCGCAACTGCCGGCGCGATCAACAGCACTGCGCCCACCACTGCCAAAATGCGCAGACGGTGGGGGTTCGCGCCGACGGAAGACGAGAGGGCGTCACCAGCAAAAAGCGTATCCAGCCCCCGACCAGCAGCAATAGTAAACGGCAGAACCACCGCCACAGCAATAATGCAGGGCACTACATCCGGGAAACGAACCCCACCCAAGCGGCCCGAAAGCCACGACAGCACGGTCGAAAGCTGAGCCTCATCGATGACCAAAATGATCGCGGTACACGCCGAGAACAATGCAGAAACGGCTATGCCGAGCAAAATCATCCGCTGCACCGACTGAGCACCAGTCGGATCCCCCACCGTCACACGCATCCCGATACCTACCGTGATCGCAGCTCCAAGCGCTGCACCACACAACGCCCCCGGCAACACAGCTGCGCCCGACACAGATCCCGTGATCGTCGTGCACAGCACAGCGCCGAAAGCCGCACCGGAATTCACGCCGGTGATTTCCGGATCCGCCAGCGGGTTGCCTGTAGCCGTGCGAAGCAGCACGCCTGCCGCGCCCAAAGCCATGCCGATCACCGTCGCTGCCAAGAGCCGGTCGCGCATGACGGAGTGCATCTCCCCCGCGAGTTCTGGCGCGTTAGTCGGCACCTCCACGCTGCTCATGCGCCAGACCCATACCGCAAGAATGACAGCCAATCCCAGCGCCAGCAGAATCGCTAGTTGTGTAAGGCGTGGTTTTAGCCCTCGTTGCACTTAACTTCCTTCGGTCGTAAACGCACGAAGGTGCGCCTACTTACGAGCGTTCTCCGTTTCAATGATCTGATCCAGCATTGCCTCTGCGGCCAGCGGGCCACGAGAACGGGACCAGGTGTCCTGCTCCACGTCCACGATGTCCTTCACCACATCCTTATATGGGCTGGACTTAAAGCCCTCGATGTCGTTGTACAGGTACATCCGGTCCAGCTTCATTGAGGGGAGCTTATCACCCGTCATTTCGGCAACGTCAGTCTTGGACTCGATAGCGGTACGGGAACCGTCGTAGCCGTAGACGTAGCCGGCGTCAGAAAGAAGAGAGCCTGCAAAGGAATCCTTGATCCAGGTGTAGAGAGTGCCCTTCGACCATCCGACCAGCGCTGCACGAGTGTTCGGCTTGACGAGCTTCTTTGCCTCTTCGACCTTGTCTTCGATACGCTTGCGCACTTCCTTAGCTTTATCTTCCTTGCCCAGCTTCTTTGCGATGTCATCCATGGAGTCAAGGACGTCGGTGTAGCTGGAGTCGCTGTAGGACTTCGTCCCTGCAATTTCCTCCAGCTGCGGCATGATCGATTCCTGCCGCGTTGGGCTAGCGAGGATCAGATCGGGCTCAAGAGACTGAATGACCTCCAGGTTCGGCTGCTTTGCCTGTCCAACCGATTCGATGCCCTCGAGCTTGCCCTCCAGAGTCTTCGGCCCGGCGGACTTGCCGATCTCTACAATGCCGACAGGCTTTACGCCCAGCGCCTCGAGGATTTCCTCATATCGCCAGTCCAACGCGACCACCCTTGGCTCGCCGTCTTTACCGCCTCCACCGTTGTTACCGTCACCGGCGCCACAGGCAACAAGGGCCGTGGCTCCGAGAATCGTCGCAACAAGAAGAGCAAAGGTACGGCGCAGAGAGCGACGCTGAGAGTTTCGAGAGTTCATCATTCCCCAGACGCTATCAGAATTAGGTTACCCTAAGCAAGGTGAACCTACCCTCTCAGGTCGGCTCCGGTTGCTAAGAGTTTCGTCAACCGTTAGCGGTCGTTATCGACCCAGCCGGCGCCGGCCGATATCGACCCAGCCGTTGGCGGTCGTTGTTTATCCAGCCGTTGGCGGTCGTTGTCACCCCTGCCGTTGGCGGTCGTTGTTTACCCAACCGCCCGCGGCCATTGCCTATCTATCCGCTAGCAAACGTTCTGCGAGCCCTCGTGGTTAGCGTGGCTGGCGCGCTCCACCTGAATGGTGGCGTGCGCGATCCCCCGCTCCTGCAGCGCGGCCTGTGCAGCACACAGCACCGCGGCCGGATCGCGCCCTTCCGGAACCACCAAGTGCACGGAAGCCAACGCGCTCGTGCCATCCAGCGACCACAGGTGGAGATCATGCACGTCCAGCACGCCGTCGACCTGCCGCAGCAAAGCATCAACCTCAGCGGGCCGGTAGCCCGGAGGCGCCTGCTCGAGCAGAATGCGCAAGGCCTGCATCATCAGCTGCCAGGCGCGCGGCAACACCAGTGCGGCAATCACCAGCGAGGCGATAACATCCGCATACTGCCAGCCGGTCAGAATGATCACGCCACCCGCCACTAGCACCGCGACGGAACCCAACATATCCGCCAGCACGTGCAGGAATGCGCCCTGGACATTGACCGAATGCTCCCGCTGGCGATTAAGGATCCACGCGGAAATGATGTTGGCTAGCAGGCCGATCACCGCGACGATCATCATCGGACCGGCCATGATCTCCACCGGCTCGCTGAGGCGCTGGAACGCCTCGACCACTATCCATGCCGAAATTCCCAGCACAGTGACAGCATTAACAAGCGCGGCGAGCACCTCCACCCGGCGATAGCCGAAGGTCGCCTGTGCGGTTGCGGCCCTGCGACCGATCAAAATGGCAACGACTGCGATGATTAGGCCGGCGGCGTCCGAAAGCATGTGCATCGCATCGGCCAGCAATGCGACGGAGCCGGTGATCAGACCGCCGATCACCTCTGCAAAGAAGACTGTGCCAGTGACGCCAAGCACAATGAGCAGCGCGCGCAGCGGAGCATCCGTCGGCGCGTGGGAGTGCGAATGCCCGTGCGAATGCCCGTGGCCAGAGTCGTGGGACTGTGCATGGCCGGATTCGTGCGAATGTGCATGGCCCCCCTCAGATACGCCGGCGGGCGCGGGCGCGCTGCCAGCGGTCGACGCGGGCGCGCCGCCAGCCGCAGGCGCGGACTCGCTGGAACGCGCAGAACCGTGGCGGCGCACGTCGGCACCACCACGGTCCTGTGGTTGTTGCTGAGCTACGCTTGCGGGGTCGTTCATACCCTCACTTTAGGCAGCCACATCCCTTATTGGCAACTTACTGAAAACAAAGACGGGGGACCAGAACGGCTCGCCATTGGCGGCCGGAACATGGGCTCCCCGCTAAACAGATTCCAAATTCAGAATCCATAAACTTGGAAATCTAAAGCATTCAGTTATTCAGCCAGACCGCTTTAAGCAGGCCGCTTCAGCCGAGCAGTTTCGGCCGAGCAGTTTCGGCCGAGCAGTTTCGGCCGAGCAGTTTCGGTCGGGCAGTTTCGGCCAGGCCGTTGTGACCAGGCCGCTTTAGGCGGTCTCGGCGCGAGCGTCGACCTTGACCCAGCTCATCAGGTCGCGCAGCTTGGCGCCGGTCTTCTCGATCTGGTGATCGTTGTAGGAAGCGCGCAGCTCCTCCAGCTCCTTGTTGCCACCCTCAACGTTGGCAACCAGGCGCTTGGTGAAGGTGCCGTCCTGAATGTCGGTCAGAATGTCCTTCATGCGCTTCTTGGTGTCCGCGTCGATGACGCGCGGGCCGGACAGGTAGCCACCGAACTCAGCCGTGTCAGACACGGAGTAGTTCATGTTGGCAATGCCACCCTCGAACATCAGGTCCACGATCAGCTTCATCTCGTGCAGGCACTCGAAGTAGGCCATCTCCGGCTCGTAGCCAGCCTCGACCAGAACTTCGAAACCGGTCTTGATCAGTTCTTCGGTGCCGCCGCACAGAACGGCCTGCTCGCCGAACAGGTCGGTAACGGTCTCCGCCTCGAAGGTCGTCGGGATCACTCCGGCGCGCGCACCACCGATGGCGGCTGCATAGGACAGAGCCAGGTCGCGGCCGTTGTTCTTCGGGTCCTGCTCAACGGCGATCAGGCACGGAACGCCCTTGCCGTCGACGAACTGGCGGCGAACCAGGTGGCCCGGACCCTTCGGGGCAACCATGCCGATGATGATGTTGTCGGCCGGCTCGATCAGCTTGAAGTGGATGTTCAGGCCGTGGCCGAAGAACAGTGCGTCGCCGTCGTTCAAGTTCGGCTCGATGTCCTCGGTGAAGATCTTCGCCTGGGAGGTGTCCGGAGCCAGCAGCATGATCACGTCTGCCCACTCCGCAGCCTCTGCGTTGGTCTTCACGGTAAAGCCGGCTTCCTCAGCCTTGGCGCGGGACTTGGAGCCCTCACGCAGGCCGATAACGACCTCCACGCCAGACTCGCGCAGGTTCTGGGCATGTGCGTGACCCTGGGAGCCGTAGCCGATGATGGCTACCTTGCGACCCTGGATGATCGACAGATCAGCGTCGTCGTCGTAAAAAACATCAATTGCCATGGGGAGCTTCCTTTCGTTGACTGTCTACCTTTATAGCAAACTTTATTTCATTTGGTGAGATTTTGGCGTCCACATAGTGGACTGTTGCGGGCTGTTGCCCTCTTTCGTAGGTAGTGACGCCCACCCGGCTGCAAGCTGAAGGCGTCACCAAAGAACCTAGAGATTCGCCGGATACATGGCGCGAGGACCGCGACTGATCGCAGTCGGCGACGCCTCGACAAGCTCGCGAATCCCGAACGGCTCCAAAACGTCCAGCAGAGCCTGCAGCTTCGACGGCGTGCCGGTGCACTCGATGATCACCGACTCCGGCCCAACATCCACGACGTGCGCGCGGAACAGCTTCGCGGACTCCACCACCTGCGTGCGGTTCGAGTTGTCAGCAGAAACCTTCACCATCATCAGGCCGCGGGAGACGATTGACTCCGGATCGTGGCGCGTGACCTTAATAACGGGGATCAGCTTGTTCAGCTGCTTGGTGATCTGCTCCACCACGTGATCCTCGCCCTCGACGATGATGGTGATGCGGTTGATGCCCTCAACCTCCGTGCGGCCAGAGCTGATCGAGATGATGCTGAACGCGCGGCGGGTGAACATGCCGGAGATTCGCGAGATGATGCCGTCGACGTCCTCACACAGGACGGACAGGGTGTGGACCTGTACCTTGTTCGTGCTCATTAGTCTTCTTCACCTTCCTGGGTGACCTCGTGGATCTCCGCGGGCGATTCTGCCGCCGAGGATTCCTCGTCGAACAGCGGCCGCAGGTTGCGTGCATACTGGATTTCCTCATTGGACGTGCCGGCGGCGACCATAGGCCACACCTGCGCATCCTCGCCGACGATGAAGTCGATGACGACGGGACGGTCGTTGATCGCTTCCGCCTTGCGGATGGTCGGCTCTACATCCTCTGGCTTGGTGACGCGGAACGCCGCGCAGCCCATGGACTCAGCCAACATCAGGAAGTCCGGCAGGTAGGTTTCTCCCGGCTTCAGGTTGGTGTGCGAGTATCGCTGGTCGTAGAACAGCGTCTGCCACTGGCGGACCATTCCGAGGTTTCCGTTGTTGATGAGCGCGACCTTGATCGGCAGGTTCTCCACCGCGCAGGTGACGAGCTCCTGGTTGGTCATCTGGAAGCAGCCGTCGCCGTCGATAGCCCAGACGGAAGTGTCCGGCTTGCCGGCCTTTGCACCCATGGCGGCGGGCACGGAGTAGCCCATCGTGCCGAGGCCACCGGAGTTCAGCCAGGTGCGGGGGTTTTCGTAGTCCACGAACTGCGCCGCCCACATCTGGTGCTGTCCCACGCCGGCGACGTAGATAGCGTCCGGGCCGATGGTCTTGGATAGGGTCTCGATGACGTACTGCGGGGCGAGCTTGCCGTTGGGCTGCTCGTCGTAGCCGCGGGGGAAGTCCTGCTTCAGCTTATTGAGGTAGTTCAGCCAGCCGGCGGTAGCGGGCTTCTTCAGGTCCAGGTTCCGCATCGCCTGGTGGAGTGCGGCCAGTACCTCGCGGGCGTCGCCGACGATCGGCACGTTGGCTTCGCGAATCTTGCCGATCTCCGCCGGGTCGATGTCGGCGTGGATGACCTTCGCATCCGGGGCGAAGCTATCCACGTGGCCGGTAACGCGGTCGTCGAAGCGGGCGCCGATGGTGATCAGCAGGTCGGAGCGCTGCAGAGCCGCGACCGCCGGGACACTTCCGTGCATGCCGGGCATGCCCATGTACAGCGGGTGGGAGGCCGGGAAGCTGCCCAGTGCCATGAGGGTGGTGACAACTGGGATGTCGTTGGCTTCTGCAAATTCCAGCAGTTCTGCGTGCGCTTCCGCCTTGATCGCGCCGCCGCCGACGTACAGCGTCGGGCGCTTCGCCGCACTTATCATGCGCACGGCTTCCTCCACCTGGCGCGGGTGCGGGCTAGTGACCGGACGGTAGCCGGGCAGCTCGTATTTCGGCGGCCAGTTGAACTCCAGCTCTGCGTTCTGAACATCTTTCGGGATGTCCACCAGTACCGCGCCAGGGCGGCCGGTTGCGGCCACGTGGAAGGCCTCGGCGATGGCGCCGGGGATGTCCTCGGGGCGGGTCACCATGAAGTTGTGCTTGGTGATCGGCATGGTCACGCCGCGAATGTCCGCCTCCTGGAAGGCGTCAGTACCCAAAAGACCCTTACCGACCTGGCCCGTAATAGCGACCAGGGGCACCGAGTCCATGTTGGCGTCGGCGATGGGGGTTACCAGGTTCGTTGCACCCGGGCCGGAAGTTGCGATGCACACGCCGACGCGGCCGGTGGCCTGGGCGTAGCCGGTGGCGGCATGGCCGGCGCCCTGCTCGTGGCGGACGAGGATGTGGTTCAGCTTCTCGGAGTCGTACAGCGCCTCGTAGAGCGGCAGCACAGCACCTCCGGGCAGGCCGAATACGACATCGGTGCCTAGCTCTTCTAGGGAGCGGACTACGGCTTGCGCGCCGTTAATTCGCTCTGGCCGCTTGCCGCGGGGGTTGTTCGCCAAGGTGGCGGGGCTGGGTTGCGAGCGTGATGTGTGTGTCACGTTTTCCTTCGCTCCTTGAGTCCTTGAATCCGTCCTGCCTTCAATTCTCTGCCCCTTCACTTCCCAGTTGCCCGCCGCCGCGCCACGCGCCGCAACGCAGCGCAGTGCCACGCGCATCAGCGCCACGCATTGCCACGCGTCGCACGCCGCAGCGCTCGCGCCTCAGCGCTGCGCATCAACGCAGCGCCACGCAAAGCTCTGCAGTGCCCCGCAGTGCCACGCGCATCAGCGCCACGCATTGCCACGCGGCGCACGCCGCAGCGTTCGCACTTCGGCAAGCTGGCGTCACCAGGAAGCGATAGAGCCGAAAATCTTCGGTGTGGAATCGCTTGTTCGGTTAGGTGCATGTCCTCCACACAACAAAAGCCCCCAACTTGCCGACGCTGCTGCGTCAGTTGTCGGGGGCGCCGTGTCGAGCTCGACGAGGTAGCTAGTGGCGCCCCTCGATAATGAGTACTCGTACTAGTTGCGTGAATTCCATGGCTCTAAATTTAGCGGCTTCCGTGAAAGTAGTCAAGCCGTTGACCACTCGTTTCCCAAAGTATGATGCCCCCGTCTCACCTACTGGACAGCTCAAAACGCCCCCGACCTGTACTTCATCCCACCC
>NZ_JAKRND010000020.1 GCF_022347285.1 Corynebacterium sp. ACRPH | reverse complement strand
GAAAACGCCACAACGCAGCAGTCATCTGCCTGGCACGACGCCGATGCAATGTCATCTACGCGATGCTGAAAAACAAGGAGTTCTTCCGCGAAATCCCGCCACGCCCCGTCGCCGCATAAAGACCAAAGACGAAGCCGACCAGCACACGCTGGCCGGCTCCTAGGCACGCCTAAGAAACTACTCCCAAGACTGTTCTCGTCAACATCGGCCTGACGCTTGACAAAAACATAGGGACACCCCCCCACTTGGCGCCCCCGCTGTGCGCCACTCGCCGCGCGCGGCGGGTATGTCCCACCCACGGGCGAAGCGATACCCTGGGGAACGTGAAGAACAATCGTCGGAACTCCCCAGCCCAACCCCGCAAACGTCTGCTCACCCCCGCCAACGTGCTGAAAAGCGCGCTCGGAATTGGGGCGGTCGGCGCGGCGGTCGCTGCGGCGTCATATAAAGAAACCTTAAAGTTCCAGCTACACGAGGTAACAGTGCCGCTGCTTGAGCCCGGCACGCTACCCGACGATTGGGATAGCTTTCGGCTGCTGCACGTCAGCGACCTGCACATGCTAGACAAGCAGAAGCAGAAGCAGGAATGGGTCGCCGCGCTGGACCGCCTGGACCCGGACCTGGTGGTCAACACAGGCGATAACCTCGGCGAGGAAGACGGCGTGCCGGGAGTACTCCGCGCGCTCGGGCCGCTGCTGGAACGCCCCGGAGTGTTCGTGTTCGGCAGCAACGACTACTTCGCGCCGCGCCCAGTGAACCCCTTCATCTACCTGCTGGGCAAGAAACGCAAGCCCTCCCAGGTGCAGCTGCCATGGAAGGGGCTGCGCGCGGCCTTCATCGAGCGCGGCTGGCACGACGCCTCGAACGCCACCGTCGAGTTCGCCATCGACCCCGCCGCGACTGGTTCGCTGACCAGCCCAGAGAAGATCAAGCTGGCTATCGCGGGCGTGGATGACCCTCACCACGATCTGGACGATTACTCGCGGATCGCAGGGCGCCCTAATAGTGACGCCGACCTGACCATCGGGCTGAGCCACTCCCCCGAACCGCGCGTTCTGGACCGCTTCGCCGCCGATGGATACCAACTGGTGCTGAGCGGTCACACGCACGGCGGGCAGCTGTGCCTGCCGGGTGGGGGCGCCATCGTGACGAACTGCGGCATTGACAGGAGCCGGGCGCGCGGGCTTTCCCGTTGGACCGAACGTATGTGGTTGCACGTGACCAACGGGCTGGGCAGCTCTAAGTACGTTCCTTTCCGTATTTTCTGCCGTCCGTCGGCGACGTTGATCCACATTGTGGAGAAGTCGGCGGAGTAGCTGGGTAGTCCTGACTGGTTCCCGCGAGGGCTACGGGATTGCTGGGGCACCAAAAGGCCCGATACGCTGCCATTTTGAAAAATGCCCCCTGTGCGGGCTATAGTAATTCGAGTTGCAGCCGCTGGCTTTGCACAGTTCGCAAAACTAACGTGCCGCTCCAGACCGGGATATGGCGCAGCTTGGTAGCGCACCTCGTTCGGGACGAGGGGGTCGCAGGTTCAAATCCTGTTATCCCGACCATTAGAACCCGCTGGCACCGAAACGGTGCTGGCGGGCTTCGTCGTTGTCGGGAACCTGGGAACCCCGGCGGGCCGCAGCCAGCACCCCACCCAGCGCTCAACCCAGCAAATCCCCTGCACATGCGGGCGCCAGGCCTGGCGCCCTGAACAGCCCTAAGTGGCGCCTGATAAACTGTGACCGTCGTATAACTATTCCGATCACGTCGCGTCGTGATGGACCGGAATTATTTTGCCGGCACCCCAGTGGATCACTTGAATAACTTTGACACCTTCAGGCCTCATTGGGCCCGCGATCTAGTTCGGCTCAGCACGACCTTCTGATGTCGGAGCTCAGCACGGCTCCGCGAGGTCGTCGCTTTGCGACGGCACCGTGATGTCGTACGTGGTTATTCAGTGAATATTCAAGGTGATCGAACAACTATAGAAACATTGGGGTGTTGAACCAACGTGGCTCTCCTTGCCATCCCCGTCACCGTCGCGGTGGCGCTCATCCTCGTTCCCTTGCTGGTCAAAACGCTTGATCGAAACGCTGGCTGGCCGTTAGGTCTGACCTTCCTGGGACTCGCAGGATATGTGATCAAGCACGCCGACCCGATACTTAACGGAGAGACAGCCACCTGGTCCGTCACCTGGATCAAAGGCTTCCTCACCGGCGCGAGCGGTGGAGCGGGTGCAGCCGGTGCAGGAGGCACAGCAGGCGCAGCCAGCGAAGGCAGCCTAGACCTGGCCCTGAAGATGGATTCCCTGGGGCTGTTCTTCACCCTCCTGGCGCTGCTCATCGGCGCGGTCGTTTTCATCTACTCCGCCGCTTACCTGCACAAGGGCGACAAGATCATGAGCTTCTACGTGCTCATGACCTCTTTCATGCTGGCAGTCCTTCTGCTGGTTCTGGCGGACGACGTTGCTCTGCTGTTCATCGGCTGGGAGCTGGTATCCCTGGCGTCGTTCTTCCTCATCGCCCGCTCGGGCTCCGGCGGCGAGGCCGGTTCCATCCGCACCCTCTTGCTGACCTTCATCGGTGGCCTGTTCCTGCTGGCGGCCCTGGCCATTGGCGTGATCACCACGGGCACCACCAACCTTTCGGCCATGCTGCACTCCCCCGCCTGGGAGGGCCAGGACGTGCGCCTGGCCATCGTCGCGGTTCTTATCGCCTTGGCCGCGTTCTCGAAGGCCGCGCAGATCCCCTTCCACTTCTGGCTGCCGGAGGCTATGGCCGCGGACACCCCGGTTTCCGCCTTCCTGCACGCCGCCGCTGTGGTCAAGGCTGGCGTGTACCTGTTGCTGCGCTTCTCCGGCCTGTTCGAGGGTGTGATGGCCTGGCACGTCCTGCTGATCGTCATTGGCATGACCACCGCCATCATGGGCGCCGTGTTCGCCATCCAGAAGACGGATCTGAAGAAGCTTACGGCCTACTCCACGGTCTCCCAGCTGGGCTGGATCGTCGCCACCATTGGTGTGGGCACTCCTTTTGCCATCAGTGCCGCGCTGGTTCACACGGCCGCCCACGCGCTGTTCAAGTCCTCGCTGTTCATGATCGCCGGCGTAGTTGACCACCAGGCCGGGTCGCGAGACATTCGTCGTCTCGGCCCGCTGTGGCGCCAGATGCCCTTTACTTTTGTGTCCGCTGTGATCGCGGCGGCGTCAATGGCTGCGATTCCACCGACCTTCGGCTTTGTATCGAAGGAAGGCATGCTCACCGCCTTCGAAGAAGCACCGTTTAGCAACGCCGGCGTAGTTACCCTGCTGGTAGCAGCGGGTATCGGCGCGCTAGCCACTTTCGTGTACTCCGCCCGTTATGTCTTCGGCGCATTCATCGACGGCCCGAAGGATGTCTCGCACGTCAAGGAGGCCCCGGCGAACCTGTGGATTCCCGCGGTGCTGCCGGGCGTGCTTTCCCTGCCGGGGGTCGCGTTCCTGGGCCTCTTCGACGAGACTCTCGACCAGGTCGTCGATGCCACGGGTCTGGGCCACGCTCACACACACTTGGCGCTCTGGCACGGCCTGACGGTAGCGCTCTGGATCTCTCTCGCGGTGCTGGTCGCGGGCGTCATTGTTGTTATTTATCGACGCCCCCTGCTCCAGCCGCTCGAGGGCAAGCGTCTCGGGGTGGCAACGGGCGCGGAGATGATCTCCGCATTCATCGAACGCTCGACCAAGGTGGGCCGCGCGTTTGGCCGCCTGGCGAACTCTGTGAACCCCAACCGGCACGTGGTGTGGATCTTCGCCTCGCTGATTGTGCTGGCGGGCTTCTCCCTGCTGGGGCCGGGTCGCCTGGAGGGGCTGGCGGATCTGCCGCCGCGTGTCGAGGGGATCGACAGCATCGTGGACCTCGTTGGCCTGGTGATTATCGGCTTGAGTGTGCTCGTGATGATTGGTACTCGCTCGCGCCTGGCTTCCGTGGTGCTGGTCGGTGTGGTCGGCGTGGGCGTTTCCTGGGTCATGCTGACACTAGGCGCACCGGACGTGGCCACCACCCAGTTGTTGGTCGAGTTCTGCGTGGTCGTCATCATGATGCTGGTGATCCGCCACCAGCCGCGCCTGTACCTGCGCGAAGGCGCAAACCGTACCCGCTTCGCCACAGTTCTGGCGGTGCTGGTCGGTGTGATTACCTTCCTGGGCGTGTGGCTGCTTATCGGCCGTCACGAGAAGCCCGCGATCGCGCAATGGTACTTGGAGAACACCCCGGAGATCTCCGGCGGCAACAACGTGGTCGCGGTCATCCTGGTGGAGTTCCGTGCCTTCGATACCTTGGGCGAGCTGACGGTGCTGGGCATGGCGGGCATCGTCATCGCCGCGCTGATCAAGTCCATCCCCCGCTCCCCGGTTCCGGGCTACGGTCCGGGTTCCACCGCGGAGCTGTTCCGCGCCCCGGGTTCCACCCGCTTCCCGGATGTGCACAAGGTTCCGGAGCTGGCGCCGTTCTACTCCAAGTACCTGCGCTCCACGCACCTGAACTCCATTAACTCGCGGATGACGATGTACCCGCTGATCCCGATTCTGGCGCTGCTGTCCGCCGCCACGTTCTGGCGCGGCCACCAGTCCCCCGGCGGCGGCTTCGTCGCCGCCCTGATCGCGGCCTGCGGCATCTTCATGTACTACCTGGCGCAGGCTCGGGCCAAGAAGATGTTCACCGACCAGGTGGCCTACACCTTCGTCGGCGCGGGCATAGCGATGGCGCTGATCACCGGCCTGATCGGCTACTTCAAGGATGGCTTCCTATCCCCAATCCACGCCGAGATTTTGGGCCAGCACGTGTCCACCTCGCTGATCTTCGACGGCGGCGTGTACCTGGCAGTGCTCGGCCTGATCGTCATCGTCATCAACCAGATGGGCGGCCGCGAGCGTCCGGGTACTGACCCGGCAACGCTGAAGTCTAAGTTCCGCGCCCAGACTGCCACTCAGAAGATGGGCTTGAACTCCAAGGGCAAGCGCCCCACTCCCATTGAGGGCAAGGCGGATCCCGCCAAGAAGCCATCGCCTGTGGCTGTGACTGTCGGCGGCAGCAACATCCCGCTCAACCCCTCCCAGGTCTCCGCTGCTGCGAAGGCTGCGGAGGAGGCCCATCGGGCCGAGCGCGAGGCGGCCCGCGCGCCGGTGAAGAACCTCAAGGATGGATCTGAGGCCAAGGCTGTGGAGCCTGATGGCCTCACAAAGAAAGAACAGGACGAGAAGAAGGGAGAGAACCAGTGATCATCGCAGCTATCATCGCCATCCTGATGGGCGGCGGCGTGTACCTGGTGATGCAGCGCGGAATGCTGCGCATCATCATGGGCATCACGCTGATGAGCCACGCGGTTAACCTCCTGATCCTCGCTGCGGGCATCGGCGCGTGGCGCATGGATCCGCTGATGGATCGCGCGACCCCCGAGCAGGCAGCCGACCCGCTACCCCAGGCGTTCGTGCTGACGGCAATCGTGATCTCCATGGCCTCCACCGCCGTGATGCTGGCCATGGCCGCGCTCGGCCGCGACGACGACACGTTCGGCAGCGACGACGTAGAGACCGCCTCCCGCCGCCTGCGCACCCTGCAGACGATGGGCTGGAAGAACTACGAGGAAGCCAAGGCCCACGGCGGAGTGGTCAAAGAGCACGAAGATAAGAAGCTCGGTGCGAACGACTACACGGAGGTCCACTCCACCGCCGATGAGGACGGCCCAGACGAAGCCGCGGCCAGCACCACCGGCAAGGAACGTAAGGACGAACAGAAGGGAGCGCAGAAGTAATGACCGAAGGTTCCCTCCTCAGTCTGTTTATCGCCATCCCGTTGCTGGCTGCGGCCGCTGCCGCGATGGCTCCGTGGATGAGCCTCCGCCGCGCGCTGGGCCTGCTGGTGCCGGCATTCGGCATCGTCGGCGGCGTCTGGGTCCTGGTGAAGGTCAACGAGCCGAACACGGTGCTGGTCGATAACGTCGGCGGGTTCGTCGGCGGTATCTCCATCCCGCTGGCCGCCGACAATCTGGCGGGCATTATGATCCTGACGACCTCCGTTGTCGCCCTGATCTCCAACTGGTTCGCCGACGTCGTCGGCGAGACGCGCACCCGCTTCTACCCCGCCCTCACGCTCATGTTGATCGGCGGCGTATGGGGTGCGCTGCTGACCGCGGACTTGTTCAACCTGTTCGTGTTCATCGAGGTCATGCTGATGCCCTCCTTCGGCCTGCTGGCGATGACCGGCACGTGGGCTCGCCTGGCGGCGGGCAGGATGTTCATCATCGTGAACCTGGTGACCTCCCTAGTGCTGCTGAGTGGCGTGGTACTGGTCTACGCCGTGGTGGGCACCACCAACCTCGCCGCCCTGGCGGGGGCAGCCGGACCCCGCGGCACCGAGTTTGCCGAAGGAGTCTTCGGCAACCAGTGGCAGCTAGTGATCCCGCTGGGCGTGGTTCTGCTGGCGCTGGCCGTGAAGGCGGGCGTGGCGCCGGTCCACACCTGGCTGCCCCGCGCCTACCCTTCCACCTCCCCGGCCGTGATGGCGCTGTTCTCCGGCCTGCACACCAAGGTCGGCATCTACGCGATTTTCCGCGTGTACCTGACCATCTTCGAGGGCGACCCCACCTGGTCCTGGGCCATCCTGGTGATCGTGGTGCTGGGCATGCTGATCGGTGGTTTCGCCGGCCTGGGCGAAACCACGATGCGCAGCGTGATCGCCTACCAGATGGTCAACGGCATCCCGTTCATCCTGATCAGCCTCGCATTCCTCAGCCACGATGCGCGCCTGATGATCAGCGCCGGGCTGTTCTACATGCTGCACCACATGATCGTCGCCGGGGCCCTCATTATGGCCTCCGGTGCGATCGAGGAGACCTACGGTTCCGGCCGCGTGCGCAAGCTCTCCGGTCTCATGCGCCGCGACCGCTTCGTCGCAGTCGTCTTCGCAGCTGGTGCGCTGGCAATCGTCGGCCTGCCGCCGTTCTCCGGCCTGTGGGGCAAGCTGGCTCTAGTCTTCGGCGTGGCCCAGGACGGCACGTGGAAAACCTGGCTGGTCATCGGCGCAATCATCGTCTCCTCCATCGGCGCCTTGGTTTCCATGATCTACGTGTGGCGCGAGGTGTTCTGGGGGCGCCAGATGAACGCCAACGAGGCCGACCCGGAGCTGCGCGTACCGCGCCGTTACGTGTGGCCGTCGGCAGTCATGATGCTGATCTCCGTGGGCATGTTCATCGGCGCCGGGCCGATCTTCCAGCAGGTCAACAAGGCCGCCGATAATCTGACCGACACGACCGCTTATGTCGAGGCAGTCCTCGGCGATCCGGATGAAGCCGTCGGCGCGGTCCTGCCGCCCGGGCCGAGCGGATTGGATAACGTCGACACCGAAGCCAATGCCGCCGCCAGCGCCAAAGCCAACGTAAAGACCGACAAGGAGCAGCAGGCTCAGGACGGGAAGGGCCACTAAGCCATGGCAAAGTTCAATATTGTCCAAGCAGTGAAGTCCACCGGCCACGCGCTGAAGTACGCCGCCTGGCTGACCGGGCAGATCATCAAGGAGTCGGTCGTCATGGCGACCGATACCCTCGGCACCGGCCGCAACATCGCGCCGGTGGTGATCTACTACCCGCTGCGCGTGACCAGCGAGCGGGACATCGCAGCCCTCATCGCCTCGATCACCATGACCCCCGGAACGCTCTCCCTAGGCGTAACCGGCCCGAAGGAGGTCGACTACGACGCAGCCGCCGGCGAGCGCAGCACTAAGGATGCCTTCGCTGTGGCCCGCTCGGAGTTCAACACCCACGGCCTGGACCACGTCCAGCGCTTCCTCGCGGTACACGCCATGTACGGCGCGGACCCGGAAGAATTGCTGGCCAGCCTGGCGGACATGGAGGAGCACCTCGCCCCGTCGGTGAAGGATAAGCCGCTGCACTTCGATGTGCAGTACCTGGTGGAGAAGGGCCGCCCAGGCCCACGTGGCTTCCGCGGTTCGCGCGGTGGCCGCGCATCCGACGAGACGGTCTTCGACGTGGAGAAGGTGGATTCCACTCCGCACGCCGCCGCGTTCGTCGCCGCGATCCTGCAGTCCGACGAGGAGGAGAAGAACCCCTCCGACGTGCGCGACATGGATCGCAAGGAGCGCTACGAGATCGCCCGCCGAAACGCCGAGCGCGCCAAAGCCCGGATCTCCAATGCAACCCCCGATATTGATACTTTCCGCGGGGACAACCTGGGGGCGTCCAAACCCGACCAGGAAGGCCGCACCAAACCGGGAGAGACCTTGTACGACCCGTTGTATCCGAAGAACAACCCGAAGGAAGGCAAGTAGATGGAGCCCAGGGACCTACTAAATATCCTGGTGGGCATCGCCGCCGCCATTGTTGTTGTCGCGCTGTTTACGGTGCTGTGGCGCGCTGTTTCTACGCATAATGACGCCCGCCGCGCCGTCCTTTCCGACATGGTGTTTATGGCGATGGCAGGCCTGTTTTTGTGTTATTCGATCTTCCACCACACGGCGATCACCTATGAGGTCGCACTGTTCGCCGGCCTGTTCGGCGCGCTGTCGACGATCGCTTATGCCCGCATCATTTCTCGAGGGAGGCGCTAAATGTCCACAACTGTCCTCGCCGCCGCCGGCGAAATGGTCGAGTTCAGCGAGCCGGGTTGGCTCGGCGCGATTACCGCGGGTGTGCTCGCCATTCTCGGTGCGATCTTCATCTTTGTTTCTGCCCGCGCGATGTACCTTGCTCCGGACGCCCTCAGTCAGGTCAACATGGTCGGTCCAGCTGTCGGCGTGGGGCTTCCCCTGCTGATCAGCGCCAACTTGGTTTACTCCTGGTCGACGGAAGGGTTTGTGCTGGGCGAGTTGATCCGCGCGATCGTCGCCATCACTGCGCTGCTGGTGATCGGCGCCGTCGGTTCATACGTGATGGGCCGCGCGCTGCATGCGACGCACTGGGACCACACCGTGCCGCTGTCCGGTGGTCAGCGGGCGAAGGAGCCCAAGTAGCGCCTGCGGGCGCAACTTCAAGACCAGTAGCGCCAATAGAAAACGAGTCCGCCCCCACTTCCTTGGTGGGGGCGGACTCGTTTTTGCTTTTGCGGGGGCGGAACTAGCCGACGACGGCGACAGCCTCAACGTCGATCTCGCCGCGCATTGCCTTGGAATACGGGCAGAATGCGTGAGCATCCGCGACCAGCTCGTCGGCCTTGGCCTGATCCACGCCGAAGACGGTGGCGGTGATCTTCGCGGACAGGCGGAAGCCCTCCGGAACCTTGTTCAGGGTGGTCTCGACGGCGACCTCCGGGGACTGGCTCATGTCCACGCCAGCCTCCTTGATGGTCTTCTGCAGGGCGCCGTTGAAGCAGGCGGCCCAACCTGCGGAGACCAACTGCTCCGGGTTCGTGCCCTCGCCGGAGCCACCCAGCGCCTTCGGCGGGCGAACATCCAGGTCGATCTGGCGGTCATCGGTAGCGACGTGGCCATCGCGGCCGCCGCCAGTGGAAAGTGCCTTTGCTGTGTACAGTGCCTCGCTCATGAGTAAACCAGTCCTTTCGACAAAACTGTCTGTTTGGTTCTTTGTGGCGCCCAGCCTACGTGAACCGGCGAGCGCCGCGCTGCGGCCAGTGGCGGCTACTTGCCGGTGAAGATTTCCTTCACCCGGTCGCGCAGGTTCTCGTCGACCTTGCCCCAGTAGGTCCAGCACTGCTCAGCCACCTGGTCAGACACACCGTCCATCGCGCCTGCGATGTTGTTTGCCAGGCGCTCCCGGGCGGCGTCATCCAAAACCTCGCGTACCAGCTGGCCCGCCTGGATGAAGTCGTCGTCCTCCGGGTGGCGGACGTAAGCCCCGCGGGTCAAGTCAGTGCCATGCAGGTCGTCGAACAGGCCCAGCTCCTCCGCTGCAGTCACTGCGGATTCCTGGCCGCGACCGAAGCCGTACTGGGATTCACCTGCCGCCACGCCCTGCTCGACAGCACCGGAACCGTCATTGACGTCGTTTGCGCCCTCGCCGCGCTCGAAGCGGTTCGGGGAGTACACCGGAGTGCCGGCCGGCGGAAACTCCTGGTTACCCGCTCCATCCTTGGCCGTGTAGTAGTTCTTCTCTGCCACGACGGAACGGTTGGAAGGCAGCTGGTGGAAGTTCACTCCCAGGCGGTAACGCTGCGTATCGGCGTAGGCGAAAGCGCGAGCCAGCAGCATCTTGTCCGGGGACAGCCCAATGCCTGGCACCAGGTTCGACGGTGCGAAGGCGGCCTGTTCGATCTGAGCGAAGAAGTTCTGCGGGTTCTCGTTCAGCGTGAAGTGGCCGACCGGAATCAGCGGGTAATCCTTCTGCGACCAGGTCTTCGTCAGGTCAAACGGGTTCCAGCGGTAATCCTCCGCCTCGGCGACAGGCATGATCTGCACCTTCACATCCCACGTCGGGTAATCGCCGCGTTCGATGGCGTCATAAAGATCCTGACGGGAGGAATCGAAGTTGCCCGAAGCAATGACCTTAGCGGCCTCGTCGTCGGTGTAGAAGTCCCAGCCCTGGCGGGTCTTGAAGTGGTACTTCACCCAGAAGCGCTCGCCGGCGGCGTTGATCCACTGGTAGGTGTGGGAGCCGAAGCCGTCCATGTGGCGGAAATCCGTCGGGATGCCGCGGTCGCCCATCAGGTAGGTCACCTGGTGTGCGGTCTCCGGGGAGCGGGTCCAGAAATCCCACTGCATGTCCGCAGAGCGCAGGCCGGAATCCGCCAGGCGCTTCTGGGAACGGATGAAATCCGGGAATTTAATGCCGTCGCGCAGGAAGAACACCGGAGTGTTGTTGCCCACGATGTCGTAGTTGCCCTGCTGGGTGTAAAACTTCAGCGAGAATCCGCGCACGTCGCGCACCGCATCGGGGAAGCCCTGCTCGCCCGCGACGGTGGAGAAGCGGGCCAGCATCGGGGTCACGCGCCCCGGCTGGAACAGGTCCGCCTTGGTGTACTTGGAGACATCCTCGGTGATGGTCAGCTCGCCGAAGGCACCGGAGCCCTTAGCGTGCACGTTGCGCTCCGGGATGCGTTCGCGGTTGAAGTGCGCGTGCTTTTCCACCAGGTGTACGTCGGAAAGCAACAGCGGACCCTGCTCGCCCACGGTCGCGGAGTGCTCCTCGGTGCTGACCGGGGAACCATTCACGTTCGTCGAAGCCCCGGAGTAGGGGCACACGCCGCGGGAGGCGACGTCCTTGGCCGTGGTGATTGGGTCGTTATTGGTGCGGTCATTATTCGTAGCAGTCATGGGTACCTCCAGATACCTAATAGCTTTGGCTATGCATTCCACCTTGCCAGAACTTCCGCCCCCGCGTGTTAGGCTTTGTCCATGACCAGCCAGGCAACCAGCAGTCAGGCGCACGATGCCGCTGTGACCGACCTCGCCCTGCGCGCCGCCAGCGGCGACCGCCAGGCGTTGACCGAGTTCATTTCCGCCACGCACGACGACGTGTGGCGCCTGCTGGCTCACCTGGCCGATACCGACCGTGCGGACGACCTCACCCAGGAGACCTACCTGCGTGTTTTGAGCGCCCTGCCGCGCTTCGCCGCCCGCTCCACGGCCCGCACCTGGATCCTCTCCCTCGCCCGCCGCGTGTGGGTCGATAGCGTACGCCACGATATGGCCCGCCCCCGCAGTTCCGCCACGGAGATTGAGGACGCCACCAGCGCCACCCCCGCCGCCGAAACCACTGGCGGGCAGAGCTGGGCGGAATGGGTGGACACTCGCGCCCTCATCGACCAGCTGGAGGAGGAACGCCGCGAGGCTCTGATCCTCACGCAGGTCCTGGGCTACACCTACGCCGAGGCCGCGAAGATCGCGAACGTCCGCGTGGGCACGATCCGTTCCCGCGTTGCCCGCGCCCGCGCCGACTTGGTTGAGATGGCTGGCGAGGGACAAGGTGGCGTCACAAAGAAAGAAAAGAACAAGCGCCGCTTCGGGGTGGCCTAACCCGGGTGCAGCCACGTGCGACGGCGCGTTTAAGGAACAACAGGGCCGACGGGCTAGGCTGGTTCACATGAGCACGAGCCCCAGCAACCCGTCCATCGCCGCCGACTCCGCCCTGCTACTGCTATCTTTCGGCGGCCCGGAGAAGGCCGAGGACGTGGTCCCCTTCCTGGAAAACGTCACGCGCGGCCGCGGCATCCCCCGCAAGCGTTTGGAGAAAGTGGGCGAGCACTACTTTGCGCTCGGCGGCCGCTCCCCCATCAATGACCAGAACAAGCAGCTGATTCGCAACATCGAGGCTGAGCTCGCCCGGCGCGACATCGACCTGCCCGTATACTTCGGCAACCGCAACTGGGAGCCCTACGTAGAGGACACGCTGCAGCAGATGTCCCGCGACGGCATCCGCCATGTGTACGTCTTCGCCACCAGCGCGTGGGGCGGTTACTCGGGTTGCTCGCAGTATCAGGAGGATCTGCGCCGCGCCATCGCTGCCTGCGAGGAGGCCGGCCTGGAGGCCCCGAAGGTGGAACGTCTGCCGCAGTTCCACCGCCACCCGACGTTCATCGCAGAGTTCGCCCAGGCCGTGGATACAGCTCGCGAGCAGCTGCGTGCAGAGCACGGAGAAGAGGTGGCCGCGCAGGCCGACCTGGTGTTCACCGCGCACTCGGTGCCGACGGTGGCGGACAAGGCAGCGGGCCCGCACAAGTTCGGCGGGAATCTGTACTCCCAGCAGGTGCTGGATGCCTCGCGATTGATCCAGCAGGCCAGCAGCTTCGCTAATACCCCTGGTAGCGGTGCGGATTACGGCTGGACTGGCCAGCTGGCCCGCCACGAGAACGTCGGCGGCCGCGGGGATGGCCCCGCGCACACGGGTGAGACTGTGGGGGTCGACGTGGGTGCCGGCACCGACCTGGACGTCGAGCTGGTGTGGCAGTCGCGCTCTGGTTCGCCGCATGTGCCGTGGCTGGAGCCGGACGTGTGCGATCACATCGAGGCGCGCGCGGAGGCTGGCAACAAGCGCGCGATTGTGCTGTGCCCGGTTGGCTTCATCACCGACCACATGGAGGTCAAGTGGGATCTGGATACTGAGGCCCGCGATTCCGCCGCGGAGGCGGGCATCCCCTTCGTGCGCGTTGCCACCCCGGGTTTGACCGCCGGTTTCGCAGGGATGGTGGTTGATCTTGTTGTTGGTAGTGACGCCTCCAGCGCCAACCTCTCCGAAGATCAGCAGGCCGCGCGGGATCTGGCGGCGAAGGTTACCGGCGAGCTGGCGACAGTTCCGGACTTCGGCCGCACGTTCAATGGCGCGCCGTGTGCGCCGGGGTGCTGCGGTAGCGAGGCCTAGCGGCGGGGCGCGAAGGCCGGCGCGACGCTAGACCAGCAGCTCCGCGATCTGGATGGTGTTCAGAGCGGCACCCTTGCGCAGGTTATCGCCGGCGACGACCAGCACCAGGCCGCGGTTTCCGTCGACGGTCTGATCCTGGCGGATGCGGCCGACCAGGCTTTCGTCGATGCCCGTGGCGGCCAGTGGGGTGGGCACGTCCACGACCTTCACGCCCGGGGTCTCGGCCAGCAGCTTGCGGGCGGTGTCCGGGGTGATTTCGCGGTCGAATTCCGCGTGGATGGTCATGGTGTGGCCCGTGAAGACAGGTACGCGCACGCAGGTGCCGGCCACGCGCAGCTCGGGGATGCCCAGGATCTTGCGGGATTCGTTGCGCAGCTTCTGCTCTTCGTCGGTCTCCTCGGAGCCGTCGTCCACCAGGTTGCCGGCCAGCGGCAGGGCGTTGAAGGCGATGGGCTCCACGTAGGGGCCCAGGTCTTCAGCCTTGAGGGCGGAGCCGTCGTGCACCAGCTTGCGCAGGCTCTCTTCGTCGATGGTGTTCTCCGCGCCGCCCAGGTTGTCCAGCACCTGGCGCACCAGCGCGTCCACGCCGGCCAGTCCAGAGCCGGAAACTGCCTGGTAGGAGCTGACGTGCATCTGCTTCAGGCCCGCCGCCTTGTGCAGCGCGCCCACGACCGGCATGGCGGCCATGGTGGTGCAGTTCGGGTTGGCGATAATGCCCTTGGGTGGATTCTTGACGTCCTGCGGGTTCACCTCGGAGACGACCAGCGGGACTTCCGGGTCCTTTCGGAAAGCCGAGGAGTTATCCACGACGATCGCGCCGGCTTCGGCGAAGCGCGGGGAGTGCTCGCGGGAAGTCCCGCCGCCTGCGGAGAACAGAGCGATGTCGATGCCGCGTAGGTCCTCGGTGGCGGTGGCGGCGACGTCCTCGATGACGATCTGCTCGCCGCGGAATTCCAGCTTCTTACCCGCGGAGCGGGAGGAGGCGAAGAATCGTACCTTGTCCGCCGGGAAGTTCCGCTCGACGAGGATGTCGCGCATGACGCGACCGACTTGGCCGGTGGCTCCGACGACAGCGATGGTGGTCATTCGGGGATCTACCTCTTCTATCTGCTTAAGCTGCTATTTTAGCGTCCCGTCCCAGCGTACACGGTGGCTTCCGTCTCGCCGCCCAGCTGGAAGCGGTCGTGGATGGCGCGCACGGCCTTGTCCAGGTCGGTGTCGCGGATCAACACGGAGATGCGGATCTCGGAGGTGCTGATCAGTTCGATGTTTACGCCCGCGTCGCGCAGCGCCTCGCAGAAGTCAGCGGTCACGCCAGGATGGGACTTCATTCCAGCGCCGACCAGGGAGACCTTGCCCACGTGGTCGTCGAAGATAAGGTCCTGCCAGTCGTTCTGCTCCTTGATGCCCTTCAGCAGCTGCATCGCGCGGGTGGCGTCCGTCCGCGGGCAGGTGAAGGTGATGTCGGTGCGGTTGTTGTCGATCTTGCTGATGTTCTGCACGACCATGTCGATGTTGATCTCGGCGTCGGCAACGGCGCGGAAGACCTTCGCTGCCTCCCCGGGAGAGTCCGGGATGCCGAGGACGGCGATCTTGGCTTCGGAGCGGTCGTGTGCCACGCCGGTGAGTACTGCTTCTTCCATGGGAATATCCTCCATTGATCCAGAGACGAGGGTGCCGATGTCGGTGCTATACGAGGAGCGGACGCGCAGGGGCACGTCGAATGCGCGGGCGTATTCCACGCTGCGCAGCATCAGCACCTTCGCGCCGACGGCTGCCATCTCCAGCATTTCTTCGAAAGAGATTGTGTCGAGCTTCTGGGCGTCCGGCACAATGCGCGGGTCGGCGGTGTACACGCCGTCGACGTCGGAGTAGATCTCGCACACGTCGGCCTCGAGCGCCGCCGCCAGGGCGACTGCGGTGGCGTCCGAGCCGCCGCGTCCGAGGGTGGTCACATCGCGCGTTTCGCGGTTCACGCCTTGGAAGCCTGCGACGAGGCAAATCTTTCCAACGTCCAGGGCTTCCCGCACGCGGCCGGGGGTGACGTCCACGATGCGTGCGTTGCCGTGTCGCTCGGTGGTCAGCACACCCGCCTGCGAGCCAGTGAAGGATTGTGCCTCGGCACCGAAGGAGGCGATGGCCATGGCCACCAGCGCGTTGGAAATACGCTCACCGGCGGTTAGCAGCATGTCCATCTCGCGTGCGGGCGGCACGGGATTGACCTGCTCGGCGAGTTCCAGCAGGTCATCGGTGGTGTCTCCCATTGCGGAGCAGACGACGACCACGTCGTTACCCTGCTTTTTGGTTTCCACGATTCGCTCGGCTACGCGCCGGATCCTCTCCGCGCTTTCCAGCGAGGAGCCGCCGTATTTCTGAACGATGAGCGCCACTGGTTGTTGCCACCTTCCGGGTCTAGTCTTAATCAAACTTTAGACTACTTTGTCTGTTTCCCTGGGGCTAGGGTTCGAGTAACTCTTTTTCTTTCTGACGCCAACCTGCCCGCGCGCCACATGCGTCACATGCGTAACACGCGCGTCGCGGACTAATGTCCGACCCAGCCTCCGGCGTCCGATAAGGTACCCAGGGTACACAGTCGACAAAGAGGTGAGGGGCCACGATGCTCGAAAACAACGCGCTCGCAGTTGTTTTCGCACTTGGCTCCGCAATCACCATCGCCTGGGGGACGGTGGTGCGCCACCGCATCGCCGTCGCCTCCGGCGAGAATCGCAGCGGCGCCATCTGGGATGCCATCAAGCAGCCCATGTGGTGGGTCGGCGTGGCCAGCGCCCTGTTCGGATACCTCCTGCAGATCGTGGCACTGGCATTCGGAACGCTGCTGGTGGTGCAGCCGATCCTCGTGCTCTCCCTAATGTTCACACTGCCCCTGTCGGCGAAATACGACGGGCGACGAATATCGGCGTCCGAAACAGCATGGGCAGGGCTTTTGACGGTGGCAGTGACCATCCTCGTTGTGCGCGGTAAACCCGCCGCCGGCCACCGCGAGCCAGACCTGGCCGTGTGGCTGGTCTGCCTCAGTATCGGCGCGGTGATCTTGCTGGCGTTCTTTGTATATGCGCTGGAGCAGGCGGCCGCGCTGCGCGCGCTGGTACTGGGATCGATCACCGGCGCGATCATGGGTTATGTCGCCGTACTTTCGAAAGCCGTGGTGGACATTTTCCGCGACTCCGGCACAGTTACACTGCTGACTTCCTGGGAGCTGTGGACCCTGATCGCCTTCGCAGCCATCGGCACGGCGGTGCAGCAGGCCTCGTTTAACGCCGGCCCACTGAAGAACTCCCTGCCGGCAATGACGGTGGTGGAGCCACTGGTGGCGTTCGTGCTGGGCTACATCGTGCTGGGCGAGAAGTTCCAGATCGAGGGCTGGGAGTACGCCTACATGGCGGCCGCCATTGCGGTCATGACGGTCTCGACAGTGATCCTCAGCCGCAAGTCGATCGACGAGGACGAAGGCGCCGCGGAGGGCGCCGGTTCAACCACAGGCACGGACACTCCCGCAGGTTCCCCCTCGGAGCCGGGCGCCAACACGAACCCGGGAACGGGCGCTGGAACTGCAGAGGCGGAGACGGCGGCGTCATAAAGAAAGAACCATAAAAAACCGCATCAAACACCCCACATTGAGGGACAGATTTTCCACAATGTGGGATTTGGGGCGGTTTTTATCTGTTTTGGAAGCTCTTCCTGTGACACACCTAATACTCGGGCTATAGTGGTGATCATGACTACGCCAGCGCGCAACCTGCTTCTGCGACGCGGCGGGGCTCAAAGGTTCTAAGAGATTTGGGTTTACAGCTCAACGACCGACCGGCACCCCGTCGCGGACTTTGGCGTTGCCGGTCGGGAGTAACAACCAAGAACAAACAATTCTTCTCAGGAGCCCCCACCCATGTCTAACGACACTTTCATCTCCGCACCCGCCCGCATCAACACCCCGAACGGTGACATCCCCGAAGGCCAGCCCGCCTGGAACAAGCAGCGCAACTCCACCATGCCGCACGCGCGCTACCAGCCGTTCTTCGAAGAGGTAGAGGAAATCACCCTGCCGGACCGCACCTGGCCGGACAAGGTCATCGACCGCGCGCCGCAGTGGTGCGCCGTGGATCTGCGCGACGGCAACCAGGCGCTGATCGACCCGATGAGCCCCGAGCGCAAGCGCCGCATGTTCGAACTGCTGGTCGACATGGGCTACAAGGAGATCGAGGTCGGCTTCCCGTCCGCCTCCCAGACCGACTTCAACTTCGTCCGCGAGATCATCGAGAAGAACATGATCCCCGACGACGTCACCATCCAGGTGCTGGTCCAGGCGCGCGAGCACCTGATCCGCCGCACCTTCGAGGCTTGCGAGGGCGCGAAGAACGTCATCGTTCACTTCTACAACTCCACCTCGAAGCTGCAGCGCAAGGTCGTGTTCCGCAAGGACAAGGAGGCCATCAAGAAGCTGGCCACCGACGCAGCCGAGCTGATCAAGACCATCGCCAAGGACTACCCGGACACGAACTGGCGCTGGGAGTACTCCCCCGAGTCCTACACCGGCACCGAGGTCGCCTACGCCAAGGAAGTCTGCGACGCAGTCGTCGAGGTTATGGACCCGACGCCGGAGAATCCGATCATCCTGAACCTGCCCTCCACCGTCGAGATGATCACCCCGAACGTGTACGCGGACTCCATCGAGTGGATGCACCGCAACCTGAACCGCCGCGACTCCATCATCCTGTCGCTGCACCCGCACAACGACCGCGGCACCGGCGTGGCCGCCGCCGAGCTGGGCTACATGGCCGGCGCCGACCGCATCGAAGGCTGCCTGTTCGGCAACGGCGAGCGCACCGGCAACGTCTGCCTGGTCACCCTGGGGCTGAACATGCTGACCCAGGGCGTGGACCCGCAGATCGACTTCTCCGACATCGACCAGATCCGCCGCACCGTTGAGTACTGCAACCAGCTGCGCGTGCCGGAGCGCCACCCCTACGGCGGCGACCTGGTGTTCACCGCGTTCTCCGGATCCCACCAGGATGCGATTAACAAGGGCCTGGATGCCATCGCGGAGAAGATCGACCCGGACGCCACCGCCGAGGAAGTCACCCAAGAGGCGATGGTCGAGAAGACGTGGGAGGTCCCCTACCTGCCGATCGACCCGAAGGACGTTGGCCGTTCCTACGAGGCCGTGATCCGCGTGAACTCCCAGTCCGGCAAGGGCGGCGTGGCCTACATCATGAAGACCGACCACAACCTGCAGCTGCCGCGCCCGATGCAGGTGGAGTTCTCCTCCGTGGTGCAGGCCGTCACCGATGCCGAGGGCGGCGAGGTGAACCCGAAGGCCATGTGGGACATCTTCTCCGGCGAGTACCTGGACCGCGTCGCCCCTATCGAGACCATCTCCCTGACCGTCGACGGCGGCCAGAACGAAGGCGAAGAGGCCAAGGTCACCGGCCAGATCGAGTTCAACGGCGAGGGCAAGACTGTTCAGGGCCGCGGCAACGGTCCGATCAATGCGTACTGCAACGCGCTGGAAGAGCTGGGCTACGACGTGGAGGTGCAGGAGTACAGCCAGCACGCCCGCACCTCGGGCGATGACGCTGAGGCTGCCGCCTACGTCCTGGCCGAGATCAACGGCGCCAAGTTCTGGGGCGTGGGCATCGCCAGCTCCATTACTTACGCTTCGCTGAAGGCTATTACCTCTGCAGTGAACCGTTCGCAGGATGCCGCCGCTGGGGTTTCCCAGGGAGTCTAGGGTCCGGCTGGCGGACGGTGGCTTGCGCTGCGCTCGCTTGCGGCTTGCGGCTTGGCCGCAGGCTGGGCGCAAGTGCCGAAACCCCCGCTGGGTAGTATGTAGTCCATGAACGAGAACGATCACTCGGCCGCCCCCGGCCCCGAGCACACCGGCGCGCGCCGTCCCAGGCGCCCGCGCCGCAGGGTGACGCGCCCTGCAGGTTCTCTCGCTGTTTCTTTTTCTGACGGTACTGCTTCGGACGGTAGCTCTTCGGACGCCCACTCCTCCGCCCGGAACCACTCCCCCGCAGGTACCGAGCGATATTCTGAGCAGGTGGCCGATGGGCAATCCGACTCGGCAGCAACCCCCGAGTTCCGAGCTGCCGCGGATTCCCGCGGTGGCGCGGATTCCCGCGGTGGCGCGGGTAGCGCAGGTAACGCAGGTAGGACAGGCAGCGCAGGTAACGCAGGCAGGGGCGCCGGCGCACACTCCCGCTCTTCCGGCGGGAGCTCCAGCGAGGACAACGACCACTCGAGCCCCCGCGAGGCGCTCGAGTCCGCCCTGCATGACCTCCCCTCCAAGGAGGAAGCCCCATTCGCAGCCGTAAGCATCTCCACCTCCGGCATTCACCCGAAAACCTCCCGACTGGTGGCGCTCTCCGTGGTGTTCTTCGGCCCTGGCGCGGAAACCCCCGCCGACGTTGAAAACCCCGACGAACTGCCGACCATCAAGATCGGCCAAGAAATCGGCGCGCTGACTCGCCACCTCAACCCCGGCGAAGACGCCGGCCCCTGGCACCTCCACGGCTACCAGGTCAACGAGCTCTCCCAGGCGCTGGGCTTTAACTCCAGCGCGCAGCTGATCCACCAGGCCCTGGACGGGCGCACGCTCATCATGCATGAGTCCGATTACGTGTGGGGCTTCATCACCCACGAGTTCAAACTGTCGCAGCGCTCCGCGAACCGCGGCCGTCGCAGCCGCGGCCGCGGTCGCGGGGGTCGGCGCCAGCCAACCCCCGCACCGGTCTCCATCATCGACACGCTCGCCACCGCACGCCGCCAGGCGATCGATTCCACTGACCCCCGCCTACGCGCCATCGTCGCCAGCTACAACCGCGCCGTCGACGCTGCCAATTCCACTGCAGCCCCCAGCGCAAGCTCCGCCATCAATACGGCCTCCACCGCTGACGTTTCTACCAGCGCAAACGCTCCCGGAAACTCCGGCCGATCCGCCGTGCTGGCCCCTGCGGCGGCGCTGCCAGAGGTTGGAGCGGTGGCGTCACTAAGCAAGAAAGACATCGACCCCGACGAGCTCCTCGAGGCGAACGCGCGCCTCACCGCCGCCCTCGCCCTCGCGCAGCAGCGCAACGGCGAGCTGACCGTGCTGGACCCTGAGGACCTCGCGGCCGATCAATTTGGGCTGCGCCGAAGTAGCCTTCGTATTGACGCCGCCAACTCTCCCCGCCCCTACGTAAACCCCGGGGCGTGGAAGCGCGGGGAGCCGCTGGTTGAGGGTATGGAATTTGTGGTCAGTCCAGATGTGTCGATCGACCCGGACGTGCTGATCGGCCAGGGGGTTGCTGCGGGGCTGGCTTATAGCGAGAAGCTGAATCGCCGCAGCTCGCTGGTAGTGTGCAATGAAAACTACGAGCTGCGGGGCAAGGCGATGCACGCCGACCGGAAGAACATTCCCCTGATCCGGGACGAAGACTTCCTGGCTCTGCTGGATAACGTGCAGCCCGGCGAGAGGGAAGACGTTCCGGCGAAGCCTGGTGCGGACGCCCGCCCGCGGACCAGCGGGCTCGCCGGCCCGCGCGGCGGTTCCGGTTCCGGTGGGTCCAACTCCAACGGGCCCGGCGGGTCCAACTCCGGCGGCTCCGGCGGCTCGGGTTCTAGTAGCTCAGGGGCCGGAGGCTCAGGCAACTCCAGTTCCGGCGCCAACAAATCCAATCAGTTCAGCAACTCCAGTTCTGGCGGTTCTGATTCCGGCAAGTCCAACCAGTCTGACAGCTCCGGCAACTCCCAAGGCCATAACCAGGGCAAAAGCCGAGGAAGCCACAGCTCAGGAGGCCAGAAGGGGAAGATCCCCGGGCCTAGCAACAAACGAAATCGTCGCAGGCGTCGGCGCCGCAAGGGCTCCGGCGCATCCGGCGGATCGAGTGGTTCCGGCAAATCGGGTGGCTCCGGCAGGGCGGGCGAGTCTGACGGCAGCGGCTGAAAGACTAGCGGTGGCAGCAAAAGCCACGGCCGGGGTGGCGGCAAGAACAGCGGCCAAGGCGGCGGCAAGCGTGGCAAGAACAGCAGCGGTGGCCGTGAAAGCGATTCCCACTAGCCCCATTGAGATCACTAGCTCCACCAACACCACATCGGAACCTCCCCGCTGGCTTGCAAAGTTACGGATGTCCCAAATCTTCCACTTTCAGCAGGTAGCAAGCGTGAAGCAAAAATATGCACCCGCTCTGACCTGCGCAAATAGAAAGCTATAAAAACAGAGTGGAAGATTTGGGACATTGCACCCCTTGAGTGTCGGAAATGTTGCAAAACTCGTCGCGCCCGTCAGGCTGATTTGAAACCACCCGCCCCCGCGGGCGCCGATAAAACCGCTCAGACGGGCTTAGAATCAATCCGCCCATCGGACCCCACCCTGCCCTGAGCAGCGCCGTACAGCAGGCCTTAAAGACGCGAATGTCCCAAATCTTCGAGTTATCGAAAGTAGCGGAAGTGAAGCAGAAAATAGCGACGCGCTGACCTGCGCAAACAGAATAGATATGTTTTAAGAGCTGGAATTTGGGACAACACCCGGCGCGCCACCCCTCCGATTTGCCATCCCCGGCGCGCCAGCCTCCAATTTCCAGCAGACGCCGGCGGGTACACTTAGTCCCCATGGATAACTCTGATCGAACCGGCGCACGCCGCTCCGCACTGCAGCGGTTCCGCAGCTCCGTTGCGATTCGCATGGCGCAGCTGGCGACGTGGGCGTCAAGAAAGGCAGGGCGAGGGGCCGGCGGCATGATCGGCGGCCTGGTCGGCGGGGCAATCGACCCACAGCTGCTGGCAAGCCTCGGCGTCGGCAAGGGCGGCCAGAAGCGCCCAACGGTGCTGGTCACGGGCACAAACGGCAAGTCCACAACCACCCGCATGCTGGCCGGCGCCGTCCGCACAGCCGCGACCGTCTGCACTAACGAGGGCGGCGACAACATGGACGCGGGCGTGATCAGCGCGCTGCTTGCCGGCCGCGACGCTGACACAGTCGTGCTGGAAGTCGATGAGCTGCACGTCCCCAAAATCGCCGAGAAACTCGACGCGGACGTGCTGGTACTGCTGAACCTCTCGCGCGACCAGCTGGACCGCGTGGGCGAGATCAACAAGATCGAGCGCACCCTCCGCGCGTGCATAGAGGCTCGCCCCGACATGCAGGTCATCGCGAACTGCGACGATGTTTCCGTAACCTCCGCCGCTTGGGATTCCCCGAATGTCCAGTGGGTCAGCGCCGGCTTCGGCTGGGCCGGCGATTCCACCAGCTGCCCGCGCACCGAAGGCGCGATCATCCACCGCACTGGCGAAGACGGCGTGGTGGACTGGTACGCGGCGAAGAAGCTCCCGGACGGCCGCGAATTCCGCAGGCCACAGCCCGATTGGCGCATCACGGAGGAGGGCCTGATCGACCGCGAGGGCAAGCTCCACCCGATGAACCTCACGCTCCCGGGCAACGCGAACCGCGGAAACGCTACTCAGGCCGTGGCCGCCGCCGTGGCTCTGAGCGAGCTGCTCCCCCGCCGCATCTCCACCGAACAGGCCATCGCCGCCGCGGAGAAGGTGGATAACGTCGCAGGCCGCTACTCGGTGGTGCACTTCGGCGACCACGAGGTGCGCCTGATGCTGGCGAAGAACCCCGCCGGCTGGCAGGAGGCTCTCTCAATGGTGGACCGCACCGCCGATAGCCTCGTGATCAGCGTGAATGGCCAGGTCGCCGACGGCCAGGACCTGTCGTGGCTGTGGGACGTGCGCTTTGAAAACTTCGAGGGCGTGCACGTGGTGGCCGCGGGCGAACGCGGCACGGATCTGGCGGTCCGCCTGGGCTACGCCTCCGTCGAACACAATCTGATTAAGGACACGGTCGAGGCGATCCGTTCCTGCCCGCCGGGCCGCGTGGAGGTCCTGGCGAACTACACGGCGTTCCGCGATCTGAAGCGGGTGCTGGACAAGGAAGGGGAAGCGTAAATGAGCACTGAGCTGAACATCGGCCTGATCCTGCCAGACGTGCTGGGCACATATGGCGACGATGGCAACGCCCTGGTGCTGCGCCAGCGCGCCCGCATGCGCGGCATGTCAGCGGAGATCCACCCCATCCACCTGGGCGAACCCGTTCCGGAAACTCTGGACGTGTACACCGTCGGGGGCGGCGAGGACACCGCGCAAGTTCTGGCAGCGGAGCACCTCGCCAGTGACGGTGGTATTTCCCGCGCGGTCGCCGCCGGCCGCCCGGTTTTGGCTATTTGCGCAGGTCTACAGGTGTTTGGCCGGTCCTTCACCAGCCATGGTCGCACGATCGAGGGATTGGGTCTTATTGACGCCACTACGTCCCAACTCGCCGAGCGCATGATCGGCGAGATCGCTTCCACCCCGGCAGCCTCCGCTGTGACCGGCGGGGCGGCGGCAGCTCAGGCTGGCGCTGGTGGCAGGGCAAACGCAGCGAGCACCGGCGGGGCAGGCCTGACCGAACCGCTGACGGGGTTCGCTAACCACATGGGTGCGACGATCCTGGGCGCGGATGCGGAGCCATTGGGCCGCTTGACCCACGGCACGGGCAACACCGATGCCCACGGCGCGGAGGCCGCGGGGCTGTCCGGCGAGGATGCTCACCGGCAGACGCGCGCCGAAGGCGCCGTGCAGGGCTCCGTCGTGGCGACGTACATGCACGGCCCCGTGCTGGCCAGGAATCCGCAGTTGGCGGACTGGCTGCTAGCCCGCGCGATGGGGGTTGCGCTCAACGAGCTGCCCGAGTTCCAGGGTGAGCTGGCGGAGCAGTTGGAGCGCGAGGTGGCGTCGCTAAGAAAGGAACGCCTCTAAGCGCCGAGCTTGGCCACGCTAAGGATCATCGGCAGCTGAAGGGGGACCCGCGCGAAGGCGATGGCGCGCGCAGGCTGCGGTTTGGCACGCCAGTCCCAGGCCATCTTGATGTTGCCGGGGAGCACGCCGACTAGGAAGAGTGCGGCGGCGGGGGCGATTGTACTGCGCAGCGCGCCGCGCCATTCGGGCTTCAGGCTACATGCCGCGATGCTGGTGGCCAGGGCGATTTCCATGGCTCCGGAGCCGAGCGTCCAGGCGCGCGGGGTGCCGGGGAGTTCCTCCGGAACGATTCTGTCGAAGCCCTCCGGCTTAACAAAGTGCAGCACGCCTGCGGTGCCGAAGACGGTTCCCCATACGGCGGAGCGAATTCCGGCCGCGCGGGACAGGCGATGCGGACGGAGGGCGTTGTGCAAAGGGTTTTTACTCATGGGCGCCACTGTAGTCCTGCCGTGCGACAGCGGCGCTCTGTGCCGTCGCTACCACGGCTAGAGAGGCTCCAGCGGCTACAGAAGCTACAGCGCGGTGCGGCCGGCGAACGCGCGGGACAGGGTGAGCTCGTCGACGAATTCCAGGTCCCCGCCCATCGGGATCCCTGAGGCCAGGCGCGTGACCGTTAGCCCGGGGAAGTCTCGCAGCAGACGGCCGAGGTAGGAGGCCGTCGCCTCGCCTTCCGTGTTCGGGTCGGTGGCGATGATGACCTCGGTGATCTCGGGGGCTTCGTCATACTCGACGTCGGGCTTGACGTCGGTTTCGACGGCAGCCGTTTCGGCGTTGCCCGTTTCCGCTGCGTCCGCGCCGCTGGGTTCGCCATCGGCGGGTGTGTCGGCGTCGCCAAGAGAAGCCCCGCCACCCTTCGCGCCGAGCGCAACGTCCGGCAGCGCCCCGCCGATGCGCTGCACCAGGGGCGTGACATTCAGTTCCTTCGGCCCGATGCCGTTCAGCGGGTCGAGTGCCCCGCCGAGCACGTGGTAGCGCCCGCGGTATTCTGCGGTGCGTTCGATCACCTGAATGTCTTTGGATTCCTCGACCACGCAGATGATGCTTTTATCGCGGTTGGAGTCCGCGCAGATCCGGCACACATCTTCTTGGGAGATGTTGTGGCAGATACGGCAGAACGTCACGCCGCGCTGCAGGCGGCCGAGTGCGCTTTGGAAGCGCTCGATGTCCTCCGGCTCTTCGTTCAGCAGGTGCAGTGCGATGCGTTGCGCACTTTTCGGCCCGATGCCCGGCAGCCGGGAGAATTCGTCGATGACGTCCTGTAGGGGTCCTTCGAACAACTAGGTCTCGCTTTGGAGTCTTAGAAGGCTTAGAAGCCCAGGCCGCTCATGCCCTGGGACAGCGGACCCATCTTCTCCTCGGCGAGGGTCTGCAGCTTCTGGTTTGCGTCCTTGAACGCGCCGAGCAGCAGGTCCTTCAGGGTGTCGATGTCCTCGGGGTCGACGATCTTCGGGTCGATCTCCATGTCGGTGACCTCGCCGGAGCCTGCGACGGAGATGGTGACCAGGCCGTTGCCTGCTTCGCCCTTGACGGTGGAGGCGGCGATCTCGCGCTGTGCTTCCTGCAGCTGTGCCTGCATCTGCTGGGCCTGCTGCATCAGCTGGTTCATGTCTGGCTGGCTCATTTTGTTTACCTTTCGTCGGCTTTTTCGTGCTTGAGTTTTAGTTCTTCCACAACTGTACCGGTCGGCCCGGACAGGCGTGTTAGGCACCATCGCGTGTGCGGGTGGTTGTGTTCACGCTTAGCGAACTCTCTCCGCACCCAGACTCTTTTCGATCAGTTCACCTGCGATTTCCAGCGGCGTGCGGTGGTCGCGCTGGCCAGGTGCGCGCTCTAGGTCGGCAAGTAGTTCGTCGCGTTCGCTTTGTTCTGTTCTTTGTGACGCCCCCTCGTCCCCAGCAGAGCCCATCCCAGCGTGGGGCTGGTGGCTAGCGGCTCGGGCCGGAGGTTCTCCCGCCCGTGCGGAAGGTCCAGATGCCGCAGGCGGCACGGCGGAGCCAGGCTGTCCAGACTGATCGGAAGGCGCCGACAGGTCGGTGGGGTCGGAGGGTTCAGGCGGGAGCGGCACGTCGGCAGCTGGGGCGGCAGCTGGGTTGGCACCTAGGTCAGCAGCGGCGCTAGCGGCCGCGCTGCCGTCCCAGGTATCAACGGGTGCGTCTCCGTAGGCATCAACTGGCGGCTCGTCGGGCAGGGGGACGCCGTTGAAGCCGTTTTCCATGTTGTACTTCTTGCGGGCCTTGGCTCGTTCAGCGCGGGCGCGCCAGCCGGAGTTCGGATCCTCCTGCGCGGCGGATTCACTCGAATTGCCTGCAGTCCCGGCACCAGTTCCTGCTGCGCCCCGGCTGCCAGCAGCGGCACCCGCTGCACCCGTGTCCGCAGCTGCGCCAGCGTTGCGGTGGGAGTGCGAGGCCTTGCGCATCGCTTCCTCCATCGCGCGGGCGCGCTCCAGAGCGCTGGAGGCTGCACTGCGGGAGGCCGTTGCGTCCATCGGGGTTTCCGCTGGCACTGGGTTCGCCGGTGTGGAGGCTGGCGTTTGTCCCTCACCGGCGGAGGGCTGTGCCGCCGCCGGTTCAGATTTTCCCGGCTCATCGCCTCCCGCAGGTTTGGCTCCTTCAGAGCCCCTGACCGATCCGGCCGATCCGCTCGAACCGGTGGCACCGGCACCAATCACTTCGTCGCCGACGTAGACGACGATGCGGGCGGGGCTACCTGTGACGTCCTGGATAGCCTGTGAATACACCTCCGCATTTTTCGGCCCGCTGACTAGCCGCGCTAGTGAACCGGTGTGGTGGTCAACGTGGACCTCGCCTGGAGTGGGCTGGGCTGCGCGCGGGGAGGCGCCCCGCAGGGCGATCCAAGCGCTGAGGTCCAGGCCGTGGACGGCGTCCATGATGCGCGCCCAGGAGTCCGAATCAATCGTGGCGGCTGCTTCCGCAGAAGCTTCCGTCGAAGCCTCTACCGAAACCTCTACCGGTTCGGAGCCTGCCGGTGATGCCTCCGAGCTTGCTTTGGCAGTATCCGCTGGTGTGGGCTCTTCCGTTGCAGAGGCAGACTCCGCGGCGCTGGCCTGGCGGTGACGCTGCATGATGTCGCGGGCCCGGCGCGCCTCGGCAATGGCCGGGGACTCCTCTGCCGTCTCTTGCGCAGTCTCCGGCTCCGTCCCCCGCTCCGTACCTTGCGCAGTCCCCGGCGAGGCTTCCTGTGCGGATTCCTTCACCGGGGAATTCTCCGCAACCGCCTCGGGGGGCTCAACGGACTGAGCCGGAGGCTGCACCGCGGCTGGCTCCTGTCCTGCTGTCAGATTTTGCTCCGGCGCATTTTCTGCACGCTGTGCCGGTTCAGCTTGAGCTGGCTCAGGCTGCTCCGATGCGGGCTGTTGCGCTGCGTCCTGCGCGGCCTTCCTGCGGCGGGCAAACATCTCCGCCCGGCTACCGCGCACACCCGTGCCTACACCCGTGCCAGCGCGGGTGCCAGCACCGCTGCTGCCCACGCCGGAGCCTGTACTTCCGGCTCCCGCGCCGCCCGCACCGCCATTCCCCTTCTCCAGGGCCTCCACGCGCTGCGCCAGCGCCTCCACCGTCATGCCAGCGGCAGGCAGCGCCATGCGTGCGCACAGGATCTCCAGCAACAGTCGCGGAGCCGTGGCGCCGCGCATCTGCGCCAACCCCTCGTTCACCAGGGATGCGCAGCGCGTCAGCGTCGCCTGGCCCATCTTCTCCGCCTGCTCGCGCAGCACGTCGCGAGATTCCTCCGGCGCGTTCACCAGACCGCGCTCGAAAGCATCGGGCACAGCCTGCACCACTAGCAAGTCGCGGAAACGATCCAGCAGGTCCTCGCTGAAGCGACGCGGGTCGTACCCCGCATCAATCACCTCGTCGACCACTGCGAACAGTGCGGCGGAATCGTGCTCCGCCAGCGCATCCACAGCACGGTCGATCAGAGTGGAATCCGTCACGCCCAGCAGAGCCAGCGCGCGGTTGTACGTCACGCCCTCCGGCCCAGCACCGGCCAGCAGCTGGTCCATAATCGACAGCGAGTCACGCGGCGAACCGCCACCCGCGCGGATGACCAGCGGATACACCGCATCCTCCACAGGCACGCCCTCGCCGGACACCACCGACTCCAATAGTCCGCGCATATCCGGCGGCGCCAGCAGGCGGAATGGGTAGTTGTGGGTTCGGGAGCGAATCGTCTGCAGCAGCTTCTCCGGCTCCGTCGTGGCGAAGATGAAGATAAGGTGCTCCGGCGGCTCCTCCACGATCTTCAGCAGGGCGTTGAAGCCCGCCGTGGAGATCATGTGCGCCTCGTCAATAATGAACACCCGGTAGCGTGATTCCGCAGGCGCGTAGAAGGCACGTTCGCGCAGCTCGCGCATGTCGTCCACGCCGTTGTGCGTGGCGGCGTCCAGCTCCGTGACGTCCAAGTTCCCCGGCCCGCCGGGCGCCAGCGATACACAGGATTCGCACTTTCCGCAGGGCGTGGACGTCGGCCCTTCCACGCAGTTCAGCGAGCGGGCCAGGATGCGCGCCGACGACGTCTTGCCGCAACCGCGCGGCCCGGAGAACAGGTATGCGTGGTTGATCCGCCCGCTATCCAGCGCCACCGACAACGGCTCGGTCACGTGGGATTGTCCCACGACCTCGGCAAACGTCGCCGGACGATATTTCCTATAAAGTGCCACGAACCTACCCTACATTCCGCCTAAGACGACCCGTTGCGGTCGCCTAGCGCCATATGTTGTTGATATTGACGCCCTCACGCACCAACCGCTCCTGCACCGCGGCCACACCTGCCGTCTGCGCGAGCTCAAGCTCCTCGTCTGTCAGCATCACCAGCTGCGCGACGATGGTCAGTCGGCCCGGGTGGGTGAACTCCACCTCGGTCTCGCCTTCCTTCGAGTGGCGGCCCGCGCCGCCGGAGGTGACCTCGTGGACGTGCGGCACGCCCTCGTCCCACACATAGGGAACCACCAGCAGGCCGTTGCGGGCGGTGATCTTCCGCTCGGAATCGGCATCCATCTGCTGCACCACGTTCGGCAGCATGGTGCCAGGCTGCGGCGGCCAGTGACCAGGGTCTTGGGAGATCATCGTCGCGGCGTGGGCCAGCAGGTCGGCGGCGGTATCGTCGTGTCCGCTGACGACGGTCAGCAGTTCCACGCGCAGGTCGGAGCAGTCTTCGGTCTCCAGGCCGGATTCCATGCGTCCGGCGTCGATGGTCATGGCAACCGTCTCGGCCAGCACGGGCTCGTCGTCGCCCTCCTGGGGTGTGCCGTTCTGGGACGAGGGGGCGTCACCAAGAAACACCTCGGCGACAGCGAACTCGGGGAAGGAATCGGCGACCTTGCGGCGTGCGACGGTCGGCTCGCCGGGGAGTAGCCCCTGGATCCAAACCAGTGTTTCGTCGGTGTTGATGGTGGCCTCCTGCTTGCTGTTTGAAGGTGCTGGTTAGCGCCGGGTTAACGCTGGCCCGCGTCGTGCTCGACCATCTCGATCGCGGCGTAGAGAACGCAGGTGGCAAAGCCGTCCATGGCGACCTCCAGCTGCTCGATCGTCGGCATGGAAGGAGCCAGGCGCAGGTTGCGGTCGTTCGGATCCTGCTTCAGCGGGTAGGTCGAACCCGCAGCGGTCAGAGCCACGCCGGCCTTCTTCGCCAGCTCCACCACGCGGCCAGCGGTTCCGTCCAACAGGTTCACGGAGATGAAGTAGCCGCCCTCCGGGACGGTCCACTCGGCAACGTTGAGGTCGCCCAGGCGGCGCTGCAGGATCTCCACCACGCGGGTGAACTTCGGCCCCAGGGAGCCCGCGTGCTTACGCATGAGGTCGCGCACGCCCTCGGCATCCTTCAGGTACTGCAGGTGAGCCAGCTGGTTGACCTTGTTCGGGCCGATGCCACGCACGTTGGCGATCTTCTTGTACCACTCCAGGTTCTCCGTGGAGGAGGCGAAGAAGGCCAGGCCAGCGCCCGCGAAAGTGATCTTGGAGGTAGAGGACATGGCCCAGAAACGGTTCGGGTTGCCCGCCTTCTCGGCGACGTCCAGGATGTTGATGATCTCCGGGAACTCGTCGGTCAGGGTGTGGACGGCGTAGGCGTTATCCCACACGATGCGGAAGTCCGGCGCACCGGTTTCCATAGCAGCCAGAGCCTCGGCGGTCTGCTGCGAGAAGGTAACGCCCGTGGGGTTGGCGAACATCGGCACGGCCCACATGCCCTTCACGGCCGGGTCCTTCGCCAGCTCGCGCACCTGGTCCATGTCCGGGCCTTCATCCGTCATGTCGACGGTCAGCATCTCGAAGCCGAACAGCTCGGTGATGAAGTGGTGGCGGTCGTAGCCCGGCACGGGGCAGATCCACTTCAGCTTCTCCTCCGCCGACCAGGGGCGCTCGGAATCGTTGGTGCCGAAAGTGTAGGCCCAGCTGATCAGGTCGAACATGATGTTCAGGCTGGAAGCGTCCCCGGCGATGACGTTATCCACCGGCAAGCCCAGGACGTCCGCCCACAGCTGGCGGATCTCCGTCAGGCCGACCCCACCGCCGTAGTTGCGCACATCCACTCCGGAGGGCGAGGTGAAGTTCTCGCCCGGAAGGCTCAGCAAATCCACCGAGAAATCCAGCTGCTCTGCCGAAGGCTTACCGCGCGTGAGATCCAGGTTGAGCCCCTTGGAGTGCAGCTCTTCGTAGGCCTGGCGGACGTCCTCCTTCATGCTGAGGAGGAGCTCTGCGTTTACGTTTTCGATCTTCATGTAGATTCTCTCCCGCTTGTGGCGTGCTGGGGTTTACCCTCGGTGTGGCTTACCTTTGCCAGTCTAACGGACGCGCCGGACACCGCCCCGCCAGAGCGTGCCCCGGCGCCGCCCGGCGCCACAGCCCCGGCGAAACTCAGCGCCTGCGGGGCTACCTTGCGGGCGATAGGATATCGACGGGCTAAGGTGCATAGAGTTTGCAAAAAGTTACCGTGCGTCAGTTCTCGCCGGATGTAGTTGAAATAGTTGGAAAGGATCCACTATGGCTAAAACCGAACCCAACCGAGTCCGGGTCCCCGTCGAACGCGCCATCCGCGAGTGCCGCCTTTACGTCGAGGGCAAGCAAACCCCCGGCCAGGCGAACTATGCCACCGCGCTGAAAGAGATCGAGGAGCTAGCCACCCCCAGCAGGGGCAGCTTTGTGCTGGTCACCCTAGAGGAACCCTCGGAAGAGCAGATGCTGAAGGTGGCGCAGCGCTACGACGTCGACGAACTCATCGTCGAGGATGCCGTGACCGCCCACCAGCGCGCCAAGCTGGAGCGCTACGAAAACCAGCTGTTCACGGTCGTCCGCTCCGTGCAGTACGCGGGCAACAAGGACCTCATCGACCGGCGTGACCTCATCCAAACCGGTGAGGTGCAGATGGTCATCAGCCAGAAGTTCATCATCGTGATCGCTCACGATACAGAACTGCCCGACCCGGAAGTCCGCTTGCACCAGGCGCCCGAGCTGCGCAACGCAGGTCCGATGGCCATCGCGTGGGCCATCACGGACTACCTGGTCGACGAGTACACCCGCATCTCCGAGGCGCTGGAAGACCGCGTCGACAACTTGGAGGAGGAGGTCTTCACCCTCCGCGCCGAGACGAACATCGAGAATATCTACACCCTGAAGCGCGAGATCCTGGAGATGCGCCACGCCATCGGCCCGCTGATCCCGGCGCTGCGCGCTTTGATCGAAAACCACAAGGATCTGACAACCAAGCACGTCAGGGCGTTTTTCCGCGACGTCTTGGACCACGCCATGCTGGCCAAGGACAAGATCGACTCTTTCGACGAGCGCCTGAGTTCCCTTATTCAGGCAAGCTCGGCGATCATTTCTCTGCGTCAGAACCAAGACATGCGCACGATCTCGTCCATCATCGGTATGGCCGCGCCGCCGACGATGATCGCGGGTGTGTACGGCATGAACTTCGACAACATGCCGGAGCTGCACTGGGAATACGGCTACTACTACAGCCTGCTGCTGAACCTTGCGGTGATTCTGCTGATGTGGTGGTGGTTTAAGCGCAAGAACTGGCTGTAGCGCGGGCATAAAAAAGGGGACCCCGCGCACCCGTCAGAGCTCGTTGACCCTTGCTGCATTCCTGCCCTGGGGGAGTTCACAAGATACACGCCGCGCGGAATCCGTTGCCCATACTAGCCCACGCGCGCTCGTTGTTCCAAAGGCTCGTTCTTTCTTATTTATCGACGCCCACTTTCCAACCCCTAGCACCGGATTTGGAATCTAAAGGCAGCGTTGTGTACCCTTTCATGAGTACGTCGAAGCCACGGCTTTTCCGTGTGTTTTGCCGTTCGACATGGAGGATTCGACTAGCGGCCTATGTCACACGCCTGGAACGCGTGCGGGAGTCACATCCCTCGTGGGTTCAAATCCCACATCCTCCGCCAAATCTCACATAGTGAACAACCGGCGCTCGGTGATCTGGTAACGATCCCGGCGCCGGTTTTGCTTTCCCCTGCCTATCCCCGGCGAACCCGGAGACTCTGCTGGGTTTCCCAAATCTCACCCTGCATCGTCCGACGTGTTTTAGGTTGAAGAGCATGACTGATAGCAGCACTCCCACCGCGCCCCGCACCTCGAGTGCCCCCGGCACCGACCAGCTCGTCACCACGGAATACTCCGAGTCCATCCCCGGCCTCGTCAACGTCCGCCTGAACCGCCCCCGCAAGCTGAATTCGCTGACGATCGACCTGCTCCAGCAGCTGATCTCCACGGCGCACACTCTCCGCCGCGACCGCTCCGTCCGCGTGGTCATCCTCTCCGGCGCGGAGGGCAACTTCTCCGCCGGCCTCGACTTCGCAGATACGCTGAAAAGCCCGCCGCGCATGCTTTCGCATTTCATCCCGCGTCCCCTGCGAGGCACGAACACATTCCAAGAGGCGCCGTGGACGTGGCGTCGCCTCCCTTTCCCGGTGATTGCCGCGGTGGAAGGCTATTGCTTTGGCGGTGGCGTGCAGATCGCTTGTGGCGCGGACTTTAGGTTTACGAGCAATGACGCCCACTGGTCAGTGTTGGAAGCGAAATGGGGTCTGGTGCCGGACATGTCGGGGATCATGTCCCTGAAGCAGTTGCTGCCGATTGACCAGGTGAAGCGACTGGCCATGACAGGGGAGATCTTCTCCGGGGAGCGTGCCGCAGAGCTAGGCCTGGCTCGGGCCGTGGAGGATCCACTGGTTGCGGCGGAGGAGCTGGCGCGGCAGATCATTGAGCGCTCGCCGGATTCGGTGGCGTTGGCGAAGAAGCTGGTGGACGAGACGTGGGAGTCCGGCGAGCGGCGGACTTTCGCCCGCGAGCGCCTGCGCCAGGCGCGCCTGCTGGTGAGCAAGAACGCCGAGATCGCGCGGAAGGCCGCGCAGAAGAAGATCCCGCCGAAGTTCCGCCCGCGCGCGGTGCGCTAGTCTGCGAGCGTTCCCGCCTACTTCACGCTTCAGCTTTCCGCGCCGCCTGCTTGCCGCGCGAGCTAGTCCGCGGGCGTTCCCGTGGGGCGCCAGATGACGGGCTCGCGGGGCAGTAGTTCGGGCCGGAAGGTTGGCAGCAGCGCGGCGGGCGTGATGCCCCCGGCTGCTCCCGCTGCTTCAGCCGCCGAGATGTCCACTGCTTCGCCGAGCGATTCCGCGATCCACCGCAGCATCCCCTCCGCACCGCCGGGGAAGTCCCGCAGCGTGACGGCCCCGTCCCGCTTCGCCAAGCGCTTCCCGTCGGGCCCCAGCACCAGAGGAACGTGGACGTACTCCACCGGCGGCAACCCCAGCAGGTGAGCCAGATACGCCTGCCTCGGAGCGGAACTCAGCAGGTCATCCCCGCGCACAACCTGCCCCACCCCGGCCAGCGCATCGTCGACGACGACGGCCAGGTTGTAGGCATAGTCCCGGTTCACCGGCTCGCCGTGCGCGCCCGCGCCTCCGCCCGCGTTGGCCTCTCCGCCCATCGCGTCTGCGCCCGCATGTCCGCCAGCCGACGCTCCAGCATCTCCGCCACCCGCCGACGCCTTCGGTACGTTCCCGCCGCGCCGCAGCACCATGTCGTCCACCACCCCGCGGTACACCCCGCCGGCGCTTCCATCGCTCGCGCTTCCGCCGTCCGCTCCCACGGCGAACCGCTCGCGCACTTCCCACTCGTCCACGCCCGCGCGCAACCGCAACGCCGGCACTCGCCCCCTTTCAGCCAACTCCGCGCGCTTGGCCGCCCGCTCTGATTCTCCCAGGTCGCGGCATGTTCCCGGGTACGCGCCCGGCGCGGCATGTGGCGCGCGGACCGCCTCGGCGATATCCTTCCGCGAGCAGTAGCACTCGTACACGAGCCCCTTTTCTCGCAGAGCCTGTAGCGCTTTTTCATACTCTGACCAGCACTCTTGTTGACGCCACAGCCTCCCCTCGTACCCAATCCCCATAGTGGAAAGATCCAGTAGTTGCTGTTCTGCACTTTCTTCCGACGAGCGCTGAGAATCAATATCGTCGATTCGCATCCGAAACTCGCGCCCCTCGTGCTTGGCGAACAACCACGCCAGCACGGCGGTCCGAAAATTCCCCAGGTGCAAATCCCCGGAGGGACTGGGCGCGTACCGGCCCGCCC
>NZ_JAKRND010000001.1 GCF_022347285.1 Corynebacterium sp. ACRPH | reverse complement strand
GAAAACGCCACAACGCAGCAGTCATCTGCCTGGCACGACGCCGATGCAATGTCATCTACGCGATGCTGAAAAACAAGGAGTTCTTCCGCGAAATCCCGCCACGCCCCGTCGCCGCATAAAGCCCAAAACGAAGCCGACCAGCACACGCTGGTCGGCTCCTAGGCACGCCTAAGAAACTACTCCCAAGACTGTACTCGTCAACATCGGCCTGACGCTTGACAAAAACATAGGGACACCCCCCGAGGGGGTATGGCCTGGGAACTCTTTGCCCGCGGTGCCCGACTACTTCCACAGCGCTGGAAAACTCGCAGGATTGAGCTCAGTCTTTTCGGCGCTATGGTGTCAGCAGTGTCGTGACAGAAAGGTTCACCGTTTACATGCCTCGCCGTTTTTCTTCTTTTGGACGCCCCTTCGCCCGCATCCTCGCGGCGTCTGGAATGGTTGCCGCCGTTTCCGTGGGTTTCAGTGCTCCAGCCTCTGCCCATGACGTCGTGGTGAAGTCCACCCCGGAGGCCAACTCCACGGTCGATCATCTGCCGGAAAAGATCGTCCTGAATTTCTCGGGCGAGCCGCAGGAGGGCTTCAACACCATCGCGCTGTCGCACGATGGTGAGGTGCTTTTCCGCGACGAGCCGACGGCCGATGGCCGGGAGTTGTCCGTCGATGTTCCGGCTGATGTGCAGGAGAAGAAGGACGGTGGCGAGTACACCGTTGGCTACCAGATCACTAGCTCCGACGGTCACTCCACCCGTGGCAGCCTGAAGTTCAATCTGGCTTCCGCGGATGGCGGCGAAGGTAGCAGCAGCGGCGGAAGCCAGTCCGAAGGGGGCTCCGAGGAGGGGGCACAGGGGGAGCAGTCCCTGAGTGTTCCTTCTTGGTTATTGCCTTTGGGCGGTATCGTCGTAGTTGTGGGTGCTTTGGCAATCGCCATCGCACGCTTTCGCGACTTGAAGGACGACTAGCCGACAGTAGGGTAGAGCGTTCCTCATGTCCGATTAGTTGACGATTACCTGATCAGGAGATTTCCCGTGAAGAAGTTCCGCTCTGCAACCGCTGCCGCTCTGGCTCTGACCACCGCCCTTGCACTGTCCGCTTGCACCCCTCCTAATGAGAATGACGGCGACCAGCGCGAGGACACCGCAACCACCGGCCCGGCTAGCCCGAGCATCCAGTCCACCGAGGAAGCAGCTACCGACTCGTCCGAGTCCGAGGCTGAAGAGACCGACGCTACCGATGCGGAGGAGACCGACGCTTCCGTAGAGACTGAGATGGACGGCGCTGAAGTGGCCACCGATAACGCCGAGGCAACCGCCACCGGCGCAGCATCCGCGTCGGGTGCCACCAACTAGCACGCGAAACGCTAGAGATCGCGTATAGCGTGTCCGGGATTGAGCCCCGGACACGGCAATGGTTGGGAAGCCCGCACGCCTTTTAATTGAAAGGTTTGTTATGTCCCTGACCTCCCTGAATAACACCAAGAAGCGCGCCGCAGCCGTGGCCGCCGTCGCCTTGAGCAGTGCGCTGTTCCTTTCCGCGTGCTCGGACGATGGGGAAGACAAGAACGACGCTTCCACCTCGGCGGAGGCTACTGAGTCCGCAGAGTCCACTGAATCTGCTGGGTCCGCGGACGACAAGGCTGCCGACGAGCAGGCGCTGGAGTTCGAGGACTCCTATGTCACCGCCAAGCCTGCAGACAAGAACATGACGTCTGTGTTTGGCACTCTGCACAACACCACCGACAAGGACATCACCATCACCGAGGTGAAGGGCGACATTGACGGTGCGAAGTACGAGCTGCACGAGGTCAACGCTGACGGTGAGATGCAGCAGATCTCCAGCCTGACTATCCCCGCGGGCGAGGATAGCGTGCTGGAGCCGGGCGGAAACCACATCATGATCATGGACGTCTCCGACGAGATCGCCGCCGGCGATGCTCTGTCCTTCACCCTGGTCGACGAGGACGGCAATGAATACAAGCTGGAGAACGTTCCGGTGCGTGTCCAGCAGTCCACCCACGAGCACTACGGTGACGAAGATGGCGGCAACATGGAAGGCATGGAGCACGGCGGCAACATGGAAGGCATGGACGGCATGCAGCACGGCGAAGAGCACGGACACGAGCACTAATACCCATGCATGACCCCGCACGTTTTCGTTCTTCCATTTCTGACGCCCCCACCCCCGAGCCTGCCCAAGGTGTGAAAGTCACTCGCCGCGGCTTCTTTGCGGGACTGGGAATGACCGGCGCCGCATCCGTCCTGGCAGCTTGCAGCACGGCAGAAGACTCTGCTGGAACAGCTGGCAATGGTGGTGCTGGCGATGGGGCGTCAATAAGAAAGATTGATTTCGACGGCCCGCACCAGGCGGGCATCCGGGAAGACTCGCAGAACCACGCGCTGTTGGTGGCCTTTAACCTCAAGAGGGACGGGCTACCGCGCGGTGGGCTGAAGAAGAACCTGGAACGCCTGATGCGCATTTGGACCGGTGATGCGCGCTCCATGACTCAGGGGCAGATCGCCCTGGCGGATCTGGAGCACGAGCTATCGATCGCTCCGCAGAATCTAACGGTGACTGCGGGGTGGGGCCCCAAGTTGATCAAGGATGCGGGCTTGATCGACGAGGCTCCTTCCTGGGTGAAGAAAAACCTCAATGGGCTGCCGAAGTTCAAGGGAGACAAGCTCGACCCGGACTTTGGTGGCGCCGACGTGGTCCTGCAGATCTGTGGCGACGACCTAACGGCCGTGAGCCATGCCGCGCGCGTGCTGACCCGTGGCGGTCGTGACTATGCGACGCCGAAGTGGACCCAGCGCGGATTCGTGGACTCGCCGACAGGCGAAACCCCGCGCAACCTGCTGGGCTTCAAGGATGGCACCGCCATTCCCCGCACCGACGAAGAATACGACGAATCTATCTGGGACGATCAGGGCGGCAGCGCCATGGTTGTCCGCCGGATCGTGTTCGACATGCCGGGGTGGGAGCAGCTGGATCGCAAGTCCCGCGAGGTCGTGTTCGGACGGCACGCAGACACTGGTGCACCGGCGGGAGCGAAGGACGAGTTCGACCCGGTGGATCTGAACAAGACCGGCGATGATGGTTTGCCGATGATCGATGAGCGCAGCCACGTGGGCATCTCCGCAGGCGAGGGCACCCATATGCGGCGCCGCGCCTACAACTGGGACAACGAAGTCACGCCCCTGGGCAACAGCGGGCTGATTTTCATCTGCTTCCAGGCCGACCCGGACGAGGCATTCACGCCTCTGCAGAAGCGCCTCGCGGAGAAGGACCGGTTGAATACGTGGATCACCCACGTCGGTTCAGCGGTGTTCTGGGTACTTCCCGGCACGCAAAACGGGGCGTACTGGGGGCAAGAGATCCTGGAGGGGTAGAATCTACGGGCGTTGAGGACTGTCACCAGGTATGTGACCGTCACTAAAGCCCGAGAAGGAGCACGATCCACAAGTGAGTACCCCCGAAATCACCCCAGTCGCCGTTACTTTCCGCGTTCCGGCCGGCACCCCGGCCGGAGCCGCCATGCGCGAGCTGGGCCTTCCCAACAAGGGTCCGGAAGCCATCGTTTGTGTGAAGGAGACCGAGGGGGAGGATGCCGGCCAGCTGCGCGACCTCTCCTGGGCGCCCCAGCAGGATGCGGAAGTCGCCGCCGTTCCGGCGAACACCGATGAGGGGCGCGGCGTAATCCGCCACTCCTGCGCCCACGTGCTCGCGCAGGCAGTGCAGAAGGAATTCCCCGGCACCAAGCTGGGAATCGGCCCGGCCATCGACAATGGCTTCTACTACGACTTCCAGGTTGCAGAGCCCTTCACCCCGGAGGATCTGAACAAGCTGGAAAAGACGATGAAGAAGATCATTAAGTCCGGCCAGAAGTTCGAGCGCAAGGCTTATGCCGACGCAGAGCAGGCTCGCGCGGAGTACGCAGACGAGCCCTTCAAGACCGAACTGATTGCCGACAAGGGCAACGTGGATCCGGACTCCGACGAAGCCACTGAGGTCGGAACCGGCGAGCTGACCGCCTACAGCAACGTAAACCCGCGCACCGGGGAGGTCGAGTGGTACGACCTCTGCCGCGGCCCGCACGTGCCGACCACCCGCTACATCCCGGCTTTCGCCCTGACCCGTTCCTCCGCCGCCTACTGGCGCGGTGACCAGTCCAAGGCCGGGCTGCAGCGCATCTACGGCACGGCCTGGGAGTCGAAGGAAGCCCTGGCGGAATACCAGACGATGATGGAAGAGGCCGAGAAGCGCGACCACCGTCGCCTGGGCCAGGAGCTGGACCTGTTCAGCTTCCCCGACGAGATCGGCTCCGGCTTCCCGGTATTTCACCCGGACGGCGGCATCGTGCGCCTGGAGATGGAGGAGCACTCCCGCAAGCGCCACATCGCCTCCGGCTACAGCTTCGTCAATACCCCGCACATCACGAAGGGCGACCTGTTCCAGAAGTCCGGCCACCTGGATTTCTACTCCGACGGCATGTTCCCGCCCATGCAGCTGGATGGGGAAACCGACGACGAGGGCAACGTCACCAAGCCGGCGCAGGACTACTACGCCAAGCCCATGAACTGCCCGATGCACAACCTGATCTTCGCCTCGCGCGGGCGCTCCTACCGCGAGCTACCGCTGCGACTGTTCGAGTTCGGCACGGTGTACCGCTACGAGAAGTCCGGTGTGATTCATGGCCTCACCCGTGCCCGTGGTTTCACCCAGGACGACGCGCACATCTACTGCACCGAGGATCAGCTGGAGCAGGAGCTGACCACCGTGCTGGAGTTCATCATCTCCCTGCTGCGCGACTACGGACTGGATGACTTCTACCTGGAGCTATCCACCAAGGATCCGAACAAGTTCGTGGGTACCGATGAGATCTGGGAGCGTTCCACGCAGATCCTGGAGCGCGTGGCCACCAAGTCCGGCCTGGAGCTGGTGCCGGACCCGGCAGGCGCGGCCTTCTACGGCCCGAAGATCTCCGTCCAGGCCCGCGACGCCATCGGGCGTACCTGGCAGATGTCCACCGTGCAGTTGGACTTCAACCTGCCGGAGCGCTTCAACCTGGAGTACACCGCGCCGGACGGCTCCAAGCAGCGCCCGATCATGCTTCACCGTGCGCTTTTCGGCTCCATCGAGCGCTTCTTCGGCGTGCTGCTGGAGCACTACGCCGGTGCGTTCCCTGCATGGCTGGCCCCGCATCAGGTCGTGGGCATCCCGGTCGCCGACGAGTTCAACGAGTACCTGGAGAACTTCGCCGCAGACCTGCGGGCTCAGGGCATCCGCGCGGAGGTCGATACCTCCGACGACCGCATGCAGAAGAAAATCCGCAACCACACCACCGGCAAGGTGCCTTTCATGCTGCTGGTCGGTGGGCGCGATGTGGAGGCGAACGCGGTGAGCTTCCGCTTCCTGGACGGTACCCAGGTCAATGGCGTGCCGCGCGAGGATGCGCTGCGCATCATCTCCACCTGGATCGCTGAGCGCCGCAACGACCAGCCAAGCTCGGAGCTGGTCCAGCCGTTGGTGGAGGCTTAACACCGCAGTGGAGCAGCAGCAACAGCAGACCGAAGCGTATGTGGACTTAGGCGTGGGCTCCCAACCCGACCTGCAAGGCGGGCTGGAGCGACTGTGGGCGCCCTACCGCTCCCAGTACATCGCCAAATCCAAGCGATCTGCCGACCCCTTCGCCACGCTGCCGGAGCTTTCGGACGAGGAGGCGCTGATTGTCGCCCGCGGCAAGTCCGTCTACTGCGTGCTGAACCTGTACCCGTATAACCCCGGCCATATGCTGGTGGTTCCTTATCGCCAAGTGGCCGATTACACGGAGCTCAGTGACGCAGAAACCGCAGAGCTGGCGGAGTTTACGAAGATTGCGCTGAAGGCACTGCGGGCGGTTTCCAAGCCCGATGCGGTGAACGTTGGCCTCAATTTGGGCAAGGCCTCCGGAGGCTCCATTCCGACACACCTGCACCAACATATAGTGCCCAGGTGGGCCGGTGATGCTAACTTCATGACAGTCATGACGGGCACCAAGGTGTTGCCACAGACGCTGCGGGAGACCCGTGCGCTGCTGGCGAAGGCCTGGGAAAGCGTTACCCGTTCCACCGACTAGCGGTTCAAACCATTAGGGAGAATAACTTCAGCGATGCTTAGCGTGCACGGCCGTGGCCCCGCCGCGGTCATCATTGAACCGATCGCCCGGGTGCTGCACAAGATGGGGATTACCCCCAATGCAGTGACCGTTTTCGGCACCCTGCTGGCGATCGGTTTCGCGCTCTGGCTGATTCCCTCTGGTCACCACTTCGCCGCCGCCGTACTCATCGGTCTGACGGTCGCCACCGACATGGTGGACGGCACGATGGCTCGCATGCGCGGCGGCGGCACCCGCTTCGGCGCCACGCTAGATGCCACCTGCGACCGCCTCAGCGACGGCGCCATCTTCGGCGCCCTGGTTCTCTGGTTTGGCCTGCAGGAGCCCGCGAACGTGGTGATGATGAGCGTCTGCCTGGTCATCCTTGTCGCCAGCCAGGTCACCAGCTACGTCAAAGCCCGCGCGGAGGCCTCGGGCATCAAGGTCGTGGGAGGGCTCATCGAGCGGCCGGAACGCCTCATTATTTCCCTGGTCGCCGTCGGTATCGGCGGCCTCGGCGTGCCTCACGTTCTGGCGTGGGGGCTGTGGATCCTCGCCGCTGGTTCGCTGTACACGGTTGTCGAGCGGTTGGTGATTGTTGCTCGTTCGGACGCCGCGTCCCAGACCATCGCCGCCCCAGAAGGGGCCCGCGAGTTCCCCGCCGAGGGGAGTGAGGGTTAATGGGCGAGCGGCTATCCGCCGCGGCGTATATCGCTGGCTGGAAGATAACCTCCAAGCTGCCGAAGCCGGTGGCGAAAGCATTGTTCGAATGGGGCGCGGACGTGGCGTCCAAAAAGGGCAAAGGCCCAGAACAACTGCGCCGCAACCTCGCCCGAATCGTCGGGCCGGAGAACGTCACGCGCGACCTGGTGCGCCGCTCCATGCGCAGCTACATGCGCTATTGGCGCGAGGCCTTCCAGCTGCCGGCGATGGCCGGACGCGAGCTGGCGGAGGAGCTCAACCGAAACTTCGTGCCCGGCTCGCTGGGGCTACTGCACGCGAGTGCCGAATCCGGCCGGGGCACCGTCATCGCCTTGCCGCACGCGGGCAACTGGGACATGGCCGGGGTGTGGCTGGTGCACCACTACGGGACCTTCACCACCGTGGCCGAGCGCCTGAAGCCGGAGATCCTGTTCGAGGCTTTCGTGGATTATCGCGAGTCGCTGGGCTTTGAGATCATCGCGCTGACGGGCGCGGACGTGCCGCCCTTGGAGCGGATGGAGGAAGTGCTGCGCGGCGGCGGGACCGTGTGCCTGATGGGGGAGCGCGACCTGACCGGCCACGGGATAGAGGTGGAGTTCTTCGGGGAGAAGACCTCCATGCCTGCCGGGGCGGCGCTGCTGGCACAGCGCACCGGGGCGAACCTGTTCACCGCGCGAGTGGCGTTCCGCGGCGGGTCCACGGACCCCCGTCCCGAGCGTCGAGGCACGCCGGAGACCTGGGAGCACGAGGTCACTCCCGTAGAGGTGGAAGGGCGGAGCCTGCAGCAGATCGTCCAGCAGATGGCGGATAACTTTGCCCGCGGCATCGCCATGGATCCGCAGGATTGGCACATGCTGCAGCCGCTGTGGTTCTCGGACCTATCGGAGGCGCGCCGCAAGCGCCTGGGGTTGGGTGAAGAAGACCAGCCGGAAGGGCAGGGCCAATGAGGGTAGGAATGGTTTGCCCGTACTCCTTCGACGAACCGGGCGGCGTGCAGATCCACGCCATCGACCTGTGCACGGAGCTGCGCAAGCGCGGACACGAAGTCAGCCTGATCGGCCCCGGCAAATCCACCGAGGGGCTGCCAGATTTTGTGGAGCTGGGTGGTTCCAGCATTCCGATTCGCTACAACGGCTCGGTCGCACGCCTGAGCTTCGGCCCGCGGACGAAGAAGCACCTGAAGCAGTGGATCCGCGATAACCAGTTCGACCTTTTGCACATCCACGAGCCGAACTCCCCGTCCTATTCGATGATGGCCATGGCCGTGGCGGAAGGGCCGATCGTGGCGACGTATCACGCCTCGGCCAGCGAGTCGAAGATCCTTAAAGTGGCGCTGCCTTTCCTTCGCCCGTACCTGGAGCGCATCCACGGTGGCATCGCGGTTTCCGAGGAGGCCCGCCGCTGGCAGGTGGAGAACCTGGCGGGCGACCCGGTGCTGATCCCCAACGGCGTGGAGACCTCCGTCTACCGGAACGCTGAACCCCTGGCCGGGCTGGGAACAACTGGGCAGCCCCGGCCGCGTCCGCGCCTGATGTTCTTGGGCCGTTTCGAGGAACCCCGCAAGGGCCTGCAGATCCTGTTGGAGGCCATGCCGCGGATCGTCGCGGAGGTGCCGGACGTGGAACTGCTGATCGCCGGTGGCGGCGACATTGACGCCCTGGTTGAGCGCGTGCGGAAACTCGGTCTGTCCGTCTGTGTGGGGTTGGGGTCCAGCGCTAAACCTAGTGACACCCACGTGCGCGTTCTCGGGCGTGTCAGCGACGCGGACAAGGCCAGCGCGCTGAGCGCAAGCGATGTCTACGTGGCTCCGAATACGGGCGGCGAGAGCTTCGGCATCGTCCTGGTGGAGGGCATGGCGGCTGGGGCGGCGGTGCTGGCCAGCGACATCCCGGCCTTTGAAGCCGTCGGCCAGCACGGAAGGTCTGCGCGCCTGTTCCGCAATGGTTCGGCCGAGGACCTGGCCGAGAAGGCTATCGGCCTGCTGCGCGACGACGCGGGCCGAGGCAAACTCATCGCGGCCGGGGCGCAGCGCGCCGTAGATTTCGATTGGCAGACGGTCACCGACCAGGTGGAGCAGGTGTATGACACGGTGACGGTCAAGGGGCGAAAGGTGACACTCGCATGATCACGATTCCCGTGTGGGGCTTCATTGTCGCGGTGGTTTTGATCCTCGCGATCGTTGCGGGCGTGTGGGCTTCAGGGATGGCCAGCCGGCTGAACCGGTTGCACATCCGCACGGACTCCGCGCGCGTGAGTCTGGAGGGGGCGCTGCACTCCCGCTCGAGCGTGGTTGCCACGCTGCAGCCGGAGCTAGGGCAGGACGTGGCGCACGTGAACCGCGTGGCACTGCGGGCCACCGACATGGGCGCGCGGAGCGAGGCGGAGAACGAGCTGCTGAGCGAGCTGGATTCGCAAGTGTGGACCAACCCGAACTTCCTGGAAGCCTCGGCGAAGGTAGATCTGGCGGCCCGCTTCTACAACGATGCGGTCTCCGATACCTTGAGTGTGCGTTCCCGCCCGCTGGTGCGCGCCCTGCGCCTGGCCGGCCGGGCGCCGCTGCCGGAGTATTACGAAGCCCTTCTGTCCAGCCCCGCACCCAACGAAGATTCCGCCGATAACGGGGGCTCAGCGGAGGGTAAGTTCTAATCCAATCCCGATAGTGGGATTGGAAAGTAGACAGGTTAGACTAGAGCCGATCTAAAACTCTTCATAGATGGGAAGTTAAGCATCGTGACCAATAACTCTTCTGCTGCGAACACCGGTACCGCTCGCGTGAAGCGCGGCCTGGCCGACATGCTCAAGGGCGGCGTGATCATGGACGTCGTTACCCCGGAGCAGGCAAAGATCGCCGAGGATGCCGGCGCTACCGCCGTTATGGCGCTGGAGCGCGTGCCCGCCGATATTCGCGCCGAAGGTGGCGTTTCCCGCATGTCCGACCCGGACATGATTGAGGGCATCATTAATGCCGTCTCGATCCCGGTTATGGCCAAGGCCCGCATCGGCCACTTCGTCGAGGCACAGGTTCTGCAGTCCCTGGGCGTGGACTTCATCGACGAGTCCGAGGTACTCACCCCGGCCGACTACAAGAACCACATCGACAAGTTCGACTTCGAGGTTCCCTTCGTCTGCGGCGCTACGAACCTGGGCGAGGCGCTGCGCCGCATTAACGAGGGTGCGGCCATGATCCGCTCCAAGGGCGAGGCCGGCACCGGTGACGTCTCTAACGCAGTCACCCACATGCGCACCATCCGGGCGGAGATCAACCGCCTGACCTCCATGGCCGAGGACGAGCTGTACGTGGCCGCCAAGGAGCTGCAGGCTCCCTACGAGCTGGTGCGCGAGGTTGCTGCCAATGGCAAGCTGCCGGTCGTTCTGTTCACCGCCGGTGGCATCGCCACCCCGGCTGACGCTGCGATGATGATGCAGCTGGGCGCCGAGGGTGTCTTCGTCGGCTCCGGCATCTTCAAGTCCGGCAACCCGGAGCAGCGCGCCCGCGCCATCGTGCAGGCCACCCAGAACTACGACGACCCGGCTACCATCGCCAAGGTCTCCCGCGGCCTGGGCGAGGCCATGGTCGGCATCAACGTCGACGAGATCCCGCAGCCGCACCGTCTGGCGGAGCGCGGCTGGTAATGTCTCCGCACCGTCCGAAGATCCTGGATGTCCTGGATCTAGAGCGCATCGACCGCGACATCTTCCGCGGCAGCCCGCTGCCGTCGAAGCTGGCGCGCACGTACGGCGGCCAGGTTGCCGCGCAGGCCCTGGTCGCGGCCACCCGCACCGTCAGCGAGGATTTCGTCGTGCACTCCCTGCACGGCTACTTCGTTGGCCCGGGCAACCCCGATGCATCGACGGTGTTCTTGGTCGACCGTGTCCGCGACGGTCGGTCCTTCGTCTCCCGTTCTGTGAAAGTTGTGCAGGACGGCAAGGCGATCTTCAGCATGCAGGCCAGCTTTCACATCCGCGACGATCACGGCCCGCAGCACTCCGACGAGATGCGCGCGGTGCCGGATCCTGAGTCGATTGCGATAGATACCGAGTCGCTAACCAGCGTCCAGCGCCTGTTCCGCGACGAATGGGCCGACTGGGACGTGCGCATCGTCCCGTCGGAGGACTACGAGCACAACAAGTACACGGCCTCCCAGCAGGTGGTGTGGTTCCGCACGAAGTCTAAGCTGCCGGATATCGACACCCTGCACGTCTGCACCCTGGCCTACATGTCGGACATGACCCTGCTGTCGTCGGCGCTGGTGCCGCACCGCCCGGCGGAGTTCCAGGAGGCCTCGCTGGACCACGCCATGTGGTTCCTGCGCCCCTTCCGCGCCGACGAGTGGCTGTTGTATGACCAGGTTTCCCCGTCCGCCCACGGTGGCCGTGCGCTGACCCACGGGAGGATCTTCAACCAGCAGGGCGACCTGGTGGCCGTGGTCACCCAGGAGGGGCTGACCCGCACCCTGCGCGACGGTGCCCAGTCGGTGCCGTTGAAGGATCAAAAGGAGCAGTAGGCAGATGATCATTGGTGTGTTGAGCGTGCAGGGCGGATTCGTCGAGCACATGCGTAGTATCGAGCGCCTGGGCCACGAGGCCCGTGCTGTTCGCCGCCCCGAACACCTCGAAGGCCTCGACGGGCTGATCATGCCCGGCGGCGAGTCCACCACCATGTCCAAGCTGCTGGAACTCGGCGGAATGCTGGAGCCTCTGCGGACGCTGGTTGCCGACGGCCTGCCCGTGTTCGGCACATGCGCTGGGCTGATTCTGCTGGCCGATCGGGTCTTGGACACTCGTAGTGACGCCCACAGCTTGCACGCCATGGACATCACAGTGCGGCGCAACGCCTTCGGCCGGCAGGTGGACTCCTTCGAGACCCAGCTGCCGTTCGGGGACATCGACACGCCCGTCGAGGCCGTTTTTATCCGCGCACCCAAAGTGGAGGAAGTGGGCGACGGGGTAGAAGTTGTGTCCACTTTGCCGGATGGCACGGTCGTCGGCGTGCGGCAGGGGCACGTGCTGGGATGCAGCTTCCACCCGGAGCTTTCCGAGGATGACCGCGTGCACGAGTACTTCCTACGGATGGTTAAGCAGTACGGCGTGGAATAGCTGCCGCATAGCTTCGGCGGTTGGGACGTGGGGGCGTCATAAAGAAAAAGCGACGTGCGTGACGGCGGCTACACCGTAGGGGTCTAGTATGGAAGCGAAACAGACGAACCCGACTACCGAAAGAGGATCATGGCCGGCCACTCCAAATGGGCAACTACCAAGCACAAGAAGGCTGCCAACGACGCAAAGCGTGGCAAGGAATTCGCCAAGCTGATTAAGAACATCGAAGTGGCGGCCCGTACCGGTGGTGGTGACCCCAGCGCAAACCCGACGCTGCAGGACGCGATCACCAAGGCCAAGAAGTCCTCGGTGCCCAACGACAACATCGAGCGCGCTCGCAAGCGCGGCTCCGGTGAAGAGGCCGGCGGCGCTAACTGGGAAACCGTGATGTACGAAGGCTACGGCCCGAACGGTGTGGCCATGCTCATCGAGTGCCTGACCGATAACCGAAACCGCGCCACTACCGACGTGCGCACCGCCATGAACAAGAACGGCGGCAATATGGCGGACGCGGGCTCCGTTTCCTACCTGTTCACCCGCAAGGGCGTGGCAGTGCTGGACAAGGGCGAGAACACCGAGGACGACATCCTGCTCGCCGTGCTGGACGCCGGCGCGGAAGAGGTCAACGACATCGGCGAGAAGTTTGAGGTCGTGTGCGAGTCTTCCGACATCAACGCGGTTCGAGACGCGCTGAAGGATGCCGAGATCGACTACGACTCCATCGAGCTGGACTTCCGCGCGTCCATGGAGGTTCCGGCGGACGCCACCACCGCGAAGAAGGTGTTCAACCTGATCGACGCGCTGGAGGATTCCGACGACGTGCAGAACGTGTTCACCAACATGAACATGCCGGATGACGTGCTGGCGGAGCTGGACAGCGAATAATTAAAACACGTGTGCTATTCTTAGCTACACGATGAACACTCCACATAATTCCGCCTGGGGTAGCCCCACCGGTGGCCCGACCTCGCTGGCCGGGCTGCGCGTGATGGGAATAGACCCTGGGCTGACGCGCTGCGGACTATCCGTGGTGCAGGCGGGGAAGGGGCGGGCCGTGTACCCCGTGGCCGTGGGGGTGGTGCGCACTCCGTCGGACATGCCGGTGGAGCGGCGCCTCAACAAGCTCTTCGACGCGGTGGAGGAGTGGTTTGACGACTACCAACCGCACGTAGTGGCGCTGGAGCGCGTGTTCGAGCGCTCCAATGTTTCCACGGTGATGAACACCGCCCACGCCTCCGGTGTGTTGATGCTGGCCGCCGCCAAGCGCGGGGTAGATGTGCACATGTACACCCCCAGCGAGGTGAAGAAGTCCATCAGCGGCAACGGCCGGGCGGATAAGGCGCAGATGACGCGCATGATTACCCGTATCATGGGGCTGAGCGAAGCACCCAAGCCGCCGGATGCGGCCGATGCGCTGGCGCTGGCCGTATGCCATTGCTGGCGGGCGCCACTGAACCATCTAGTAAAGGGGAAACCATGATCGCATCGCTGCGCGGAACTGTGATTGATAAGGGCCTGGACTACGTGACCATCGAGTGCGCGGGCGTGGGCTACCAGTGCACCGGCACCGCCACCACCATCGCGGAGCTGCCGCGGGGTGAGGAAGTCTTCGTGACGACCACGATGGTGGTGCGCGAAGACTCGCAGACGCTGTACGTGTTCAAGGATGCGGACGAGAAGCGCGCCTTCGCCACCCTGCAGTCCGTCTCCGGCGTGGGCGCACGCCTGGCGTTGGCGATCCTGTCGGTTATTAGCCCGCAGGAACTCGCCCGGGCGGTATCCAACGGCGACCACAAGAAGCTGCAGAAGGCCCCCGGCGTGGGCAAGCGTTTGGCCGAACGCATGGCTGTGGACCTGAAGGGCAAGGTCGCGGACCTGGTAGAGATCGCAGATGCTGGGGGTGACGGAGTGGCCGGTGCCGCGGGCGTTGCCGGGGATGGCCAGGCCGTGGCGGCGGACGTGCGGGAACAGGTCCTCGAGGCGCTCGTGGGGCTCGGGTTCACGGAGTCCAAGGCCGGTACCACCATCGACGCAGTATTGGCCCAATGGTCCGCCCCGCAAGCCCCGGATGCTTCCGGGCTGCTGCGCGCCTCGCTGGCGGCAATTAAATAGGCACATGTAAATAGGCACATGCAAGCCCAAGTACGCTGCTGAAGAATAGGGGAGACTGGAGACCATGAGCGACACCGAGCGCACAGAGTTTGAACTTCCACCGGGCGTGGGGCCGGGCGCCGCACCCGGTGGCCAAGGCTTTGCACAGAACGCGGATCTGGACCCGCAGCGGTCCGCCGGGGAATCGGACATTGATACTTCGCTGCGCCCCAAGTCACTGGATGAGTTCATCGGCCAGCCGAAGGTGCGCACGCAGCTGGACCTGGTGTTGGGCGGCGCGCGCTCCCGCGGGGTAGCCCCCGATCACGTGCTGTTGGCCGGCCCGCCCGGGTTGGGCAAGACCACCATGGCGATGATCATCGCCCAGGAGCTCGGCAGCTCGCTGCGCATGACCTCCGGCCCCGCCCTCGAGCGCGCGGGCGACTTGGCCGCCATGCTCTCCAACCTGATGGAGGGCGACGTGCTGTTTATCGACGAGATTCACCGCATGGCCCGCCCCGCCGAGGAGATGCTCTACATGGCGATGGAGGACTTCCGCATCGACGTGATCGTTGGCAAGGGCCCGGGCGCCACCTCCATCCCCATCGAGATCGCCCCGTTCACCCTGGTGGGCGCCACCACCCGTGCGGGAATGCTCACCGGGCCGTTGCGCGACCGCTTCGGCTTCACCGCCCAGATGGAGTTCTACGACACCGCCGATCTAACCCGGGTCGTCACGCGCGCTGCGGGAATCTTGGGGGTAGAAATTACTGGTGACGCCGCAGCGGAGATCGCCTCCCGTTCCCGCGGAACCCCGCGCATCGCCAACCGACTGCTGCGCCGGGTGCGCGACTTCGCGGACGTGAATGCCGACGGAAAGATCACCGTCGAGGTTGCGCGTGCCGCGCTGCTGGTCTTCGACGTGGACGAATCTGGTCTGGATAGGCTCGACCGGGCGGTCATCGAAGCCCTGGTGAAAGGCCACGGTGGTGGCCCTGTGGGCGTCAATACCCTTGCGCTGGCGGTAGGCGAAGAACCGTCAACGGTCGAGGAAGTCTGCGAGCCCTACCTCGTGCGCGCCGGAATGGTCAGCCGCACCCCGCGAGGGCGCGTAGCGACGGCGGCGGCGTGGCGGCACATCGGTTTGGAACCGCCTGAGGGCACAATCGGGCTATAGCGGGGTAAAGAGGATGTGGAACGGGCATATGGCAAAATTGTCACTATGCCATTTGAAATTATTCTCATCGTCCTTGTCCTACTTGTGTTCGTCGGCTTGCCGCTGGTCCAGATCCGCAAGCAGAACAAGCGGATTCAGCAGATCCGCCAGTTTCAGGATCAGCTGGGCCCGGGCATGGTCGTAAAGACCACCTCCGGCCTCCACGGCCGCGTGGTCCACGTGGGGGATACGACCGTCGACCTGGAGATCGCGACAGGCGTGGTGACCACCTGGGAGAAGGTTTCCATCCTGGAGACCGTCGACTCTGTGGAGCCGGGCTCGCAGCAAGAGACGCAGCTGACCGAAGAAAAAGAAGACTAACTAGCTGGTTCGGTATTCCGTTTGTCCGAACCCAGGCGTTAGTATCACGGGGTTAGATTTTTTAGTACACCGGCCGCGCGTGTTCGCGGCTGGATTGCAGGAGACTTAAAGCGGTGGCAAAGAAGAAAAAGAGAACTGCTGCACAGGGCGGCTTCGCGTGGCCGAAGCGGGCGCTCGCCGCATTCGTGGTGCTCGTCCTCATCGTACTGGGCTTGATCATGTTTACGGGAAACAAATCCTTCGAGCCCAAGCTGGGTATCGACCTGCAGGGCGGTACCCGAGTGACGTTGGTTCCGCAGGGGGATACGCCCACGCCGGATCAGCTGAGCCAGGCGCGCACCATTCTGGAAAACCGCGTGAACGGCATGGGCGTTTCCGGTGCCTCCGTGGTGACCGACGGCAACAACCTGGTCATTACCGTTCCTGGATCGGACGCGGGCGAGGCGCGCTCGTTGGGCAAGACCTCGCAGCTGCTGTTCCGCCCCGAATCGCAGCCGGGGCAGCCCAGCAAGGACTTCCCACAGGCCTTGAAGAAGATGGCGAACCGCTGGGTGGAGAACGGAATTATCACCCCAGAATTCGCCAACGAGCGCCTTGGGCAAATGGTTAAGGCATTCCCACAGCTCGGCCTGGAGGATGCGCCGAAGGAACTGAAGGTCTCCGCCAAGCCACCGGCGGAGCCAAAGGATTCTGTCGAGGAGCAGGAACGCCGCGACAAGCAGGTCGAGGTGCTGAAGGCAGACCGCCAGAGCATGGACGGAAACAAACAACAGGCAGCCGGTGCGCTGCTGGACTGTGAAGCTAACGATCCCATGGCAGGCTCCGACGATGCGGACAAGCCGTTGGTCACCTGTAGCGACCAGGGCCCCATGGTTCTGGGCCCGGCGCCGCTGCTGAAAGGCGAGACCGACGAGAAGAACGGCGAGCGCCTGACCGGCGAGATGATCGACACGAACTCGCAGATCACCGGCGGCCTGCAACCGAATTCGGCGCAGATGGCCATCACCTTCAAGTTCAAGACCGGCGAGCAGACCCCGGGTGGCGAGACCTGGTACGCACTCGGCCAGCAGATGATGGGCAAGCGAGTGGCCATCACCCTGGACTCCAAGGTCATTTCCGCACCTGAGATCCAGTCGCCGACGCCCCCGGGCGAGGTCTCCCAGATCACGGGTAGCTTCTCCGAAAAGGAAGCCCAGGATCTGGCCAATAACCTGCGCTACGGCGCGCTGCCGCTGAGCTTCGTCGGTGAGAACGGCGAGCCGGGTGGCACTACCACCACGATCTCCCCATCGCTGGGTGCCGCCTCCCTGAAGGCCGGCATCATCGCCGGTCTGGTGGGCCTGGTTTTGGTTGGCCTGTACGCACTGGCCTACTACCGCGGTCTGGGTGTTGTGGCCATCGTGTCCCTCGTCGCGGCGTTCGCCCTGGTGTACGGATTCATTGTTCTGCTGGGGCGTTGGATTGGCTACAGCCTGGATCTGGCGGGCATCGCCGGCCTGATTATCGGCCTGGGCACCACGGCCGACTCCTTCGTGATCTACTTCGAGAGGATCAAGGACGAGATCAAGAACGGCGCTACGTTCCGCTCCGCAGTGCCACGCGCCTGGCAGCGGGCCCGCAGCACCATCGTCACGGGTAACATCGTCTCCCTGATCGCCGCCGTGATTCTGTACTTCTTGGCTGTCGGAGACGTCAAGGGCTTCGCGTTCACCCTGGGTCTGACGACCGTGTTCGACCTGGTGGTGGCGTTCCTGCTGACCGCCCCGCTGCTGATCCTGATGTCCCGCCGACCGCACTTCGCCTCGCCGAAGCTTAACGGCCTGGGCGCGGCCTACCGCGTTGCGGAGCGCAAGTACGGGCGGAAGCCCCACGAGCGCGCCGTGCGGGCTAAGTCGGCCAAGAAGGCTGATAAGGCCGACAAGGCAGAGAAGCCAGAGAAGGCTGAAGACCCGGATGATTCGCAATCTAAGGCGTCCACAAAGGCAGACACCCCGGCCACCGACGACAAGGAGGGGAAGTAAGTGAGTAACCCCGAAACCCTAAGCGTGAAAGAGTCCGAGGCCGTGGAGTCCGCGGAGCTTTTGGCGGCCGAAGCCACCCCGGTCGACGCGCCCGATACCGAGGCGGCGGGCTTCTTCGAGAAGCTCTATAACGGCAACGGCGGGTTCGCCATTGTGCAGAACCGCGGTCGCCTCTATGGCATCCTCGTCGCGGTGGTAGTAGCTTGTCTGCTGTCCATCCTGGTGCGCGGCTTCTCGCTGGGCATCGACTTCGAGGGCGGTACGCGCATGACGATGCCACCGGCAGGCGGGGCCACCGAATCTAGCGTTTCCGAGGTCTTCGAGGAGGCCACGGGCATCGCCCCGCAGTCCACTCAGACTGTCGGTAGCGGTGATGCCGAGTCCATCGAGATCACCTCCGAGCGCCTGAGCGAGGAGCAGATCCGCGAGGCCCGCTCGGCGCTGTTTAACGAGTACCACCCGAAGAACAATGTGGGCGAAGTAACCCAGGATGCGATTAGCGATTCCACCGTCTCCGAGTCGTGGGGTAGCAGCATCACCAAGAAGATGCTCATTGCCTTGGGCGTATTCCTGCTGGCGGTGTTCCTCTACATCGCGGTCCGCATGGAGCGCGACATGGCCGCCGCGGCCATCATCTGTCTGCTGATCGACCTCACTGTCGTCTCCGGTATCTACGCGCTGGTCGGCTTCGAGGTTTCGCCCGCTACCGTGATCGGCCTGCTGACCATCCTGGCGTACTCGCTCTACGACACGGTCGTGGTGTTCGACAAGGTGCAGGAAAACACGTCCGGCCTGTTTGGCTCGACGCGCGCCACCTATGCCGAGGAAACGAACCTCGCCATCAACCAGACGATCATGCGCTCGATCAACACATCCATCTTCTCCCTCGTGCCGATTGCCTCGCTGCTGATCGTGGCCGTGGGCATCATGGGTGTGGGCACGCTGAAGGATCTTGCTCTGGTGCAGTTCATCGGCGTGATCGCCGGTACGTTTAGCTCCATCTTCTTCGCTGCACCGCTGCTAGTGACGTTCAAGATGCGCCAGCAGAAGTACAAGCAGCACGAGGCTCGAGTAGAGCGCGCCCGTTCCCTCGCGGTGTCGAAGGAGGGTTCTTCTGATGAGGACGCCGCCGTGGAGACTGCCGAAGACACCAGCGAAAAGGTGAGCGTTTCCGCCGCAGGCGCGGATGCAGACGAGGCGAAGAAGGCCGGAAAGCGTAGTGTATCCAGCCCGAATGCCCGCCTGGCAGATGATTCCACGGAGGACTTCAAGCGCGAGACCCACAACGAAGATGCCGGAAGGTCCTGGCGCCCTGGCATGTAGCTGGGAAAATCCGCAGGCCCTAAACGTTTAGATGTGTTGGAAGAAGGAAGGCGACCAGTGAACCGCAAGCGGCATGCAGTACGGTCTACCGCAGCCTTGACGCTAACCGCAGCCCTGGCTACTGCCGGGCTGGCTGCCTGCTCCGGGGACTCCCCGCTGAGTAACCCTCCGGAGCAGTTTGGGTACGTGCTCACGAGCGACCTGGTGACTTCCAACGCGGGCACGACGGTGGGGGTGGCGACGGATGCCGCGAAGGTTTCCGCCCGCCTCTACCCGGGAGCTTTCATCGCCGGGCCGCGCGGACAGAACCTGCCGAATGGCGACTTGGTGACGGCTAAGCCGGCCCCCGGGAATCCTCGACAGGTGGACTACACCATCAACGAGAAGGCCACCTACTCGGATTCAAAGCCGGTGGTCTGCGATGACTTTCTGCTGAGCTTGCAGGCCAACTCTCGCCCGGATCTCTTCGGCTCTGACATGCCGTTGTTCGGCCAGGTGGAGAAGATTGATTGCGCAGCGGGCGCCAAGCAGTTCAGTGTGCACTTCGCCGACAAGCGAGGTGAACGTTACCGCGAGCTGTTCGGTCCAGGCACGGTGCTGCCTTCCCATACCGTGGCCGAGAAGGCCGGGGTGGAGGACGTTGTATCCGCCATTGAAAATAAGGACGAACAAGCGCTGACGGAGCTGGGTAAGGCCTGGCAGGATGTGTTCACCTTCTCGAAAACTGATCCTTCTCGGGTGCCGACCTCCGGGCCGTACAAGATTACCGCGCGGAAGGTAGATGGCTCGCTGAAGCTGGAGAAGAATCCCGAGTGGAACGGCGTGGAACCCGCCCAGTCTCCGGTGTACCTCTGGCCGCAGGGGGCGGACGTAAAGGAGCTGGCGGAGCACAATCAGCTTTCCGTGGTGGATACTAACCGCGGCGCCGGGGAAACCCCTGGCAAGGTGGCCGAGGAGTTCGGGCTAAACGGTGATGAGTTCCGCGTGGTTGAGAGCAACTCGGAGCGCGTGGATACTCTGCGGATCTCCGACCTGGGCCCGCTGCAAGCCCCCGAGACTCGCAAGGCCCTGAATGCCTGTATCGACCGCGAGGCTATCGCTAAGGCCGTGGAGGAGGAGGCCGGCGCCGCTGTGCAGCCAACCGGCCTGCGGGTGATCGGCACTGAGCACCCGCTACGCGCCTACTTGGACGACATCAATGGGCGGAACACCAAGGTCAATGTCGATGCGGCTCGCTCTAAGCTCGACGGGATGACTATCCGCCTGGGCTTCCTCGATTCGGTGCCGCGGTATAAGAAGATTGTTGACGCCCTTAAGTCCCAGTGCGCCAAGGCAGGGGTAAACATTGAACCCGTGCCCCGCTCGGCCGATGACTACGGCCTGCTGGGCGTGGATTACGACGTTGCCCTCGACACCCGTTCCGCTAACGGTCGGAATTCGGCGGTGAACGCCACGCCGGGCTCCGGGCTCAAGGAGATCCGGGGTGCGGAGACTGCGTTGGCTGACGACGCCATGACCCTGCCGCTGGTCACCGAGCCGCGCACCATCCTGGCCGAGGTTCATGCGGCTAACATTCTGGATAGCTCCTCGGATACTGGGGTGAGCTGGAATATGGATCGCTGGGTGGAGTCCGACGAGCCAGTGGCGACCGGCCGTGCCTCTGACGAAGGCAGCGACGGGGCAGAGGGAACGGACGCTAGTGAGCCCCCCGTAGCTCCCGAAGAGGAAGAACCCAGCAAGTAAGCCCCCACCTGTAAGGCTGGCTGGGGCGTTAAGGTAGGAAATGCCCGTGCCGCCGCAGATCCCTCGCAGCCAAAAGAGAGAAAGAGACCCAAGAGCTTGACTTCCGCCTCCCACGCCGACCACGCCGGCCAAGACAGCAAACCGCAGCGAGCAGAAAGCGCGGCGAGCGCATTGCGCCGCAGCATCCGGGTTGTCCCGGACTTTCCCTCGCGAGGCATTGTTTTCGAAGACCTGACCCCCGTGCTGGCAGATCCGCATTCTTTCAAGCTCTTGGTGCAAGACCTGGCGGAGCACTGCCGCAATTTTGACATCGATCTGATCGGCGGATTGGATGCCCGCGGCTTCCTGCTCGGAAGTGCCGTCGCCTACGAGCTGGGCGTGGGCATCCTGGCAGTTCGAAAAGGCGGCAAACTGCCGCCCCCTGTCCACCATGTGGACTACGCTTTGGAGTACGGCACGGCCTCACTAGAGATCCCGGCTGACAACGCGATCCCGCTGCAGGGCAAGAACGTCTTCCTCATCGACGACGTGCTCGCTACGGGCGGTACGCTCGCTGCCTCGCGCGAGCTGTTGGAAAACGCCGGGGCAAAGGTCTGCGGACTCGGCGTGGTGCTCGAAGTATCCGCGTTGGACGGTCGCGATCGTCTGAAGGATCTTCCGCTCTACGTGGTCGACCAGGCCGTCTGATAGCCCTCAGGGGTAATTGGCGCAGGTGGCGTCAATAAAGAGAAGAGAAGAAACAGGCAGGACTTTAAGCGGCTATGAGCAACGAGAAGGGTTCGCTGTGGATGGCGGCTCGCATTGCGCGAAGCCTCACCGGCACCGGTAAGCCAAAGATCAACCCGGTACTGGGGCCGCTCATTTCCGTGCACAGGCGCTTTCACCCACGCGCCGACCTCGCCCTGCTGAACCGCGCTTATGCCACCGCCGAGAAGCTGCACGAGGGCGTGAAGCGCAAGTCCGGCGAGCCCTACATCACGCACCCGCTGGCGGTGGCGACGATCGCCGCGGAGATCGGCATGGACACAACCACCGTGGTAGCGGCGCTGCTGCACGACACGGTGGAGGATACGGACTACTCCCTGGAGGAGCTCTCCCGCGACTTCGGCAGCGAGGTCTCCCGCCTGGTGGACGGCGTGACGAAGCTGGACAAGGTGGTGCTGGGATCCGCGGCGGAGGCGGAGACCATCCGCAAGATGATCGTCGCCATGGCGGAGGATCCGCGCGTGCTGGTGATCAAGGTCTCCGACCGCCTGCACAACATGCGCACCATGCGCTTCCTGCCGCCGGAGAAGCAGGCGAAGAAGGCGCGCGAGACGCTCGAGGTTATTGCCCCGCTGGCCCACCGCCTGGGCATGGCGACTGTGAAGTGGGAGCTGGAGGATCTGGCTTTCGCCATCCTCTACCCGAAGAAGTACGACGAGATCGTGCGCCTGGTTGCCGACCGCGCCCCGAAGCGCGACCAGTACCTGGCGAAGGTGAAGCAGGAGATCGAGCTGGCCATGTCGCGCAGTTCGCTGCACGCCACTGTGGAGGGCCGCCCGAAGCACTACTGGTCGATCTACCAGAAGATGATCGTCCGCGGCCGCGACTTCGACGAGATCTTTGACCTGGTGGGCGTGCGCATCCTGGTGGATAGCGTGCAGGATTGCTACGCGGCTGTGGGTGCCATCCACACCCTATATCAGCCGATGCCGGGGCGGTTCAAGGACTATATTTCCTCCCCGCGCTTCGGCGTGTACCAGTCGCTGCACACCACCGTGATCGGCCCGGACACTAAGCCGCTGGAAGTGCAGATCCGCACCCACGAGATGCACCACAACGCCGAATACGGCATCGCGGCGCACTGGCGATACAAGGAAACCCGCGGCAACAACAACAGCGAGTCCGCAGAGGTGGACCAGATGGCGTGGATGCGCCAGCTGCTGGACTGGCAGAAGGAGGCCGCGGATCCGAACGAGTTCCTGGATTCGCTGCGCTACGATCTGTCGACGAACCAGATCTTCGTGTTCACGCCGAAGGGCGATGCCATTACGTTGCCGAACGGTTCCACGCCGATCGACTTTGCCTATGCGGTGCACACGGAGATCGGGCACCGTTGCATTGGTGCGAAGGTCAACGGCAAGCTGGTGGCGCTGGAATCCAAGCTGAACACCGGCGACAAGGTGGAGGTCTTTACCTCCAAGGACCAGAACTCCGGGCCGTCGAAGGACTGGATGAATATCGTCGTTTCGCCGCGCGCGAAGACGAAGATCCGCCAGTGGTTCGCCAAGGAGCGCCGCGAGGAGGCGGCGGAGAAGGGGCGCGACCTGCTGGCCGCCGAAGCGCAGCGGGGTGGCCTGGCGGTGCACCGCCTGTTTACTCACGAATCCCTGCGCCTGCTGGCCAGCGACATGAACTACCAGGATGTCGAGGCGCTCTACACGGCCATTGGACGGGGAGAGGTCACTGCCGGGCACGTCTGCCACCGCCTGGTTGAGGGGATGGAGCCGGAATCCGAGGCCGATGATGTTCTGCAGTCGGGCTCGGCGACCTCGAAGATTGCGAACACCCCGCAGGAAGGCCGCGGCGATGGTTCCGGCATTCTGGTGCAGGGCGAGGCGGATTTCTCCGCGAAGCTGGCGAAGTGCTGCACCCCGGTGCCGGGCGATAAAATCTTCGGGTTCATCACCAAGGGCGGTGGTGTAAGCGTGCACCGCACGGACTGCACCAACGCTGAGAAGCTGCACCAGGAGTCGCAGCGGATCATCGAGGTCTCGTGGGCCAGCAGCTTCCACAATGCGGTGTTTATGGTCACGATCCAGATCGAGGGGCTGGATCGCAACGGTTTGCTCTCTGATGTGACGCGCGTGGTCTCTGACCAGAAGGTGCCGATCATCGCCACGAACTCGCACACCGCGGGCGATAGAGTGGCGACGATCCGCTTCACCTTCGAGGTGTCGGATACGAAGCAGCTGGGCTACATGATGAACCAGCTGCGAAACGTCGAGGGTGTCTACGACGTCTATCGCGTCACGACGGGCGGCTAGCCCAGAAGGCTAGCCCAGCAAACTAACCCAGCACCGCAGACTCGATGTTGATGTCCTCGGACGGGGAGGCATCGCCCTCAGGCGCCTTTTCCATCAGCTTGTCCAGCACCTTCAATCCGGCCTCGTCGATGGTGCCGAAGACGTTGTAGCTCGGCGGCAGGGTGGTGTCGCCGGTGACCAGGAAGAACTGGCTGCCGTTGGTATCCGGGCCGCTGTTGGCCATCGCCAGGGTGCCGCGCTTGTAGTTGACCGGGGAGTCGGCCTTGTCCTCGTCCACGCCATTGCTCGGGAATTCATCCGCGAAGGAGTAGCCCGGGCCGCCTGCGCCGGTACCCTCGGGATCGCCGCACTGCAGGATCGTCATGGAATCGGACTTCACGGAGCGGTGGCACTTGGTGGAGTCATAGAACTTCTTCTCTACCAGGTGCTTGAAGGAGTTGGTGGAGCACGGGGACTTGTCGTTGGCCAGCTCCAGGCCGACCTTCTGGCCGTTCATGGTCAGGGTGACCTTCTCGGTTCCCTTGGCAGTCACGTCCTCGCCGTTGGGCAGTCCGGCGTCGCTGAGCTCGCCCTCCGGATCCTTCTTGTACTCGCACTTCACCGTGTCACCGTAGGGCTCCTTGGGGCCTGCCGGCAGCGCCACGGGCTTCACATCCGGCTCTTCGGACTGCTGCTGCTCGCTCTCGGCGACCTGGTCTTCCTCTTCGTCAGAGGAGTAGGTGGCGGCGAACCAGATTCCGCCGACGATGACCACCAGCACGGCGAGGGTTGCTGCGACCACGCCCAGCGGCGCGATTTTGGCCTTGCGCTCGCGGGACTTTAGAGCTTTCTCTAGCTCCGACAGCGCCTGGTCACGCTGGGCCGCGTTCGGGTAGTTGTTGTCAGACACGTTTTTCTAGGACCTTTCTTGTGCTAGATACGGTGCTCCATTATGCCCTACGTACTGGCCGATTCGGGTGAAGGGGCACGGGCTCGTTGCTGTTTTCGCTAGGGTTTAGTGGCATGAGCACAGACGCAACCCTCCTGCCGGATACGACGCAGATCCTTTCTTTTCCTGCCGGCCCTTTCGAAACCAATTGCTATGTGGTGATTGATGGTTCGGACGCCACCAGCGGGGAAAACTCCCCGGCGGTCGTTATAGACCCGGGGTTGGGGGCGTTCGAGAACATCCAAAGGCTCGCCGAGGAGCACAAGTTCTTCGTCGAGAAGGTCGTTCTGACCCACGGGCACATCGACCACATCCGCGACGCGGGAGCGTTCGGGGTGCCGGTGTACGTCCACGAGTTGGATCGCTTCATGCTAGAGATGGATCAGTCCGCCGGCCCGCTGGCGCAGCCCTTCGACGTTGCGAACATGCCGGCGATTGAGGACATTCGTCACCTGGGAGATTCCATCAGTATTGGCGGCGCGGAGTTCGAGATTCATCACATGCCGGGCCACTCACCGGGGCATGTCATGTTCCGCGCGAATGGGCTGATCTTCGGCGGCGATGTGCTGTTCCGCGGGGGAGTGGGCCGCACCGACCTTCCGGGATGCTCGCCCGAGGACATGATGCTGAGCCTCAAGAAGCTCACCACCGATTTCGCCGACGAGGACATTGTGCTGCCGGGGCACGGCCCGCACACGACCATCGGGGAGGAAAAGCGCACCAATAGCTTTCTGGCGGCAGTGCAATAGCCGTTTAGTAGACTGTTTACTTGTGACTGAGAGCGAGAAGAAGCAACAGAAGTCCCAGAAGGCTCAGAAAGACAAGGCCGAGAAGTTTAAGGCGCTCAGCGCGCCGAAGGGCGTGCCGGACTACGTGCCGCCAACATCGGCGGAGTTCAAGGCGGTCAAGGATGCGTTCACCTCCGCCGCGCACGCCGCAGGCTACGAGCACGTGGAGCTGCCGATCTTCGAGGAGACCTCTCTGTTCGCCCGTGGCGTCGGCGAATCCACCGACGTCGTGTCGAAGGAAATGTACACCTTCGCCGACCGGGGCGGCCGTTCGGTGACCCTGCGGCCGGAGGGCACGGCGGGCGTCATGCGTGCCGTCATTGAGCACAACCTGGACCGCGGCCAGCTCCCCGTCAAGCTGGTCTACAACGGCCCCTTCTTCCGCTACGAGCGCCCCCAGGCCGGCCGCTACCGCCAGCTGCAGCAGGTGGGTGTGGAGGCTATCGGCGTGGACGACCCGGCTCTGGACGCCGAGGTTATCGCACTGGCGCACCGCTGCTTTACCTCAATCGGGTTGAACGGCTTTCGTCTGGAGCTGACCAGCCTGGGCGACTGGGACGACCGCCCCGCTTACCGGCAGAAGCTGCAGGACTTCCTGTCCACGCTGCCGCTGGACGAGGAGACCGAGCGTCGCGCGCAGCTGAATCCGCTGCGCGTCCTGGACGATAAGCGCCCCGAGATGCAGGAGATGCTGGCCGAGGCTCCCTTGATGCTGGACCACCTCAGCGATTCCTCCCGCGAACACTTCGAGACCGTGACCGGGCTGCTGGACGACCTGGGCGTGGGTTACACCATCAACCCGCGGATGGTGCGCGGCCTGGACTACTACACGAAGACCTGCTTTGAGTTCGTCCACGACGGCCTGGGCGCACAGTCCGGCATCGGTGGCGGTGGCCGCTACGACGGCCTGATGGCTCAGCTGGGCGGGCAGGATCTTTCCGGAATCGGCTTCGGGCTGGGAGTTGATAGGGCGTTGCTGACGCTCGAAGCGGAGGAGAAGAGGGCGTCAACAGGAAGAAGGGTCGATGTCTACGGCGTGGCACTCGGCGCGGAGGCCAAGCGGCGGATGGTGGGCATCGTGGACGACCTGCGTGAGCGTGGGGTCGCCGCCGATATGTCCTACGGCGACCGCGGGCTGAAGGGAGCCATGAAGGGCGCCGACCGTGCTGGTGCGCTGTATGCCCTGGTGCTGGGGGATAAGGAGCTGGCCGAGGGCACGGTGACGGTGAAGGATCTCGGCGCTCACGAACAGCACGAGGTGGATCTGACCGCCGTCGTGGAGCTGCTGGCCGAGAAGACGGCAGAAAAAACTGCTGGCGTCTAGCAGAACGGCTGAGCTTAAGACCGAAGTAACACTGGTCACATCTGTACCCTCGCGTAACACTACGCGGGGGTATTTTTGATGAATTAAAGTTTAATACTTCCATTACTTTGCATGAAGTGCCTGGTCACAGCGTGATTTGCGCAAAGGATTGCGCGGACAAGAACAAGTAACGGTGGTTAGCTCTCCTTCGTTGCAGCACGCCCTTGCTGCGCAACCTTTAGTGATTTGTTTCAACGAGGAGAAACCCAAAGTGTTCAAGCTGTCTCGCCGCAGTTCCCGTGCCGTCATGACCCTGGCCATGGCGCCGACCCTGGCCCTCGCGGGGCTGAATGTTCCCGCGTACGCCGCCGAGGCTGACCAGGTTAGTCTTAACATCATCGGCGTCACCGACTTCCACGGCCACCTTTCCCAGGCTAAGGATCGCAAGGGAGAAATCAGCGAGCCCGGCGCGGCCGTGATGGCCTGCTACGTGAACAAGGAACGCGAAGGCAACCCGAACACCAGCTTCGTATCCGCAGGTGACAACATCGGTGGTTCTCCCTTCGAGTCCTCCATTCTGAAGGACAAGCCGACCCTCGATGCGCTGAACGCCATGGGACTAGAGGCTTCCGCCGTGGGTAACCACGAGTTCGATAAGGGCTGGTCAGACCTGAAGGATCGCGTAGGTGTTAACGGCGACAAGGATGCGAAGTTCCCCTACCTGGGTGCCAACGTCAAGGGAAGCGACATGGCGCCGTCCACGGTTATCGAAAAAGGCGGTGTGAAGATCGGATACGTCGGCACCATCACTGCGGACACCCCGAACCTGGTTTCTCCGGACGGCATCAAAGGCCTCAGCTTCTCCGAACCGGTGGCTGCGACTAACGCAGAAGCCAAGCGACTGAAGGAATCTGGTGAGGCGGACGTAGTCATCGGCCTGGTGCATGAGGGGATGGACAACACTAAATTCTCCCAGGACGTGGACGCAGTTATTGCCGGCCACACCCATGTGCTACGCAAGCTCGACGGTAAGCCAGTGCTGGTGCAGCCGGCCAACTACGGCATGGATCTGGCCGACATCGACATCGTTTACGACAAGGCAGCCAAGAAGGTTGTGTCCGTCACCGCCGAAAACCGCAGCGCCAAGGACATGATGGACGTATGTGGCGATACTCCGGATGAGGACGTGGCGAAGATCGTTTCCGCGGCAAAGGAATCGGCGAAAACCGAGGGCGAAAAGGTCGTTACCACCCTGAAGAACGACTTTTACCGCGGCGCAAACTCCGACGGCGAATCCGGCGGTAACCGCGGTACCGAGTCCTCTCTCAACTCGATGATCGCGGATGCCACCCTGTACGGCGTTAACAAGCTGACCGACTTGAAGGCCGACCTGGGCGTGATGAACGCTGGTGGCGTCCGCGCTGACCTGGCCTCGGGTGACGTGACCTACGCAGAGGCTTTCGCAGTTCAGCCTTTTGGCAACTCCCTGGGTGTTGTGGAGATCACCGGTGAGCAGCTGAAGCAGGCCCTCGAACAGCAGTGGAAGCCGGGCGGGGAGCGCGCAATGCTGGCGTTGGGCTTGTCCAAGAACGTGCAGTACGCATACGACCCGGATGCCGAGCAGGGCAAGCGCATCAGCTACGTTTCCGTCAATGGCAAGCCTCTTGACCCGAGCAAAAAGTACCGCGTGGCCGGGTCCAGCTTCCTGCTGAACGGTGGTGACAGCTTCGATGCATTCAAGGGCGGCAAGTTCCAGGACGCGGGTCAGATGGACATCGATGTGTTCAACCGCTACCTGAAGGATAATAAGGACATCGCCGTGCGCCCGAACCAGACCTCCGTCGGCGTTCAGCTGTCCGGCACTGCCGTGGATGAGGCGCAGATTTCCGATGAGGCCCTGCGCGGGAACGTGCTGGCTCCGACAAAGGACGTCACCGTCAATCTCAGCTCTCTGGCTTACACCGGCAAGGAAAAGAAGCCGACCACGGCGACCGCTAAATTCCTGCGCTGCGAGGGGGAGAAGGCCATCACCATCGGCGAGGCCTCAGCCAACACCGACAACACCATCACCGATGGCCTTGACGAAACCGGTAAGGCCAAAGTCAACCTGACTGTTCCAGAGGAGGCAGCGTTCCTGCAGATCACCACCGATGCTGGCTCTAAGCTCAACTATCCGATTTCGGTTGAGGGCAAGCTCGACGTCGATCGTGGCTGCGGTGCAACGTCGGACGAGAACTCGGGTGCAGAAGGCTCCCTATCCGGTTCCTCCACCGGCGGCATCATCGGCGCCATCCTGGGCATCCTCGCCTTGATCATTGGTGGTGCTACGGCCATCGCATGGGTGCAGAACAACGGTGGCGTTCCGACTCATGTCCTGCCGAAGTGGGCCCGCGACCTGCTGAAGATCTAACCCGCCGTAACCAAATCCCCAATCACATCTAGCTCCCGCTTCACCAGCGGGAGCTATCTTCACCAGAAAGCAGGATCTAGATCCATGAAGGCTCGTTTCAAGACCATCACCTCCGTGGCCACCTTCAGCGCGCTGGCCCTGGGAGCCAACGTCCTCACCGTCCCGACTGCCCTGGCTACCCCGGACGGCGATAACGTCGTCATCAGCGCTGTCTATGGCGGCGGCGGAAACAAGGGCGCGACCCTGAAGAACGACTACGTTGAGCTGTTCAACCCCACCGATAAGCCGATCGAACTCGATGGGTGGACCGTCCAGTACCTCTCCGCCAGCGGTAACAACAACGGCAAGCCGATCGCGCTATCCGGCACCATCCAGCCGAAGGGCTTCTATCTGATCAAGGGCGCTGCGGGTAAGGGCGGTACCCAGGATTTTGTTGCTGACGCCACCGGGGACGATTTGGCCATGGGCGGTACGAACGGCACCGTCGTCCTGGCTGACTCTTCCGAGAAGTGGGCCGCTGGAAACCCAGCAATCGACATCGTGGGTTATGGCAATGCGCAGGTGAACGAGACCGCTGGCACCGCGGCTCTCTCTAACACCACGGCTGCTGCCCGTAATGGAGATGGGAAGGACACCGACGACAACAGCGCCGACTTCACCGTCGGCGATCCGAAGCCGCGTTTCAGCGGTGGCGACGCCCTGGATCCGAACGCGGAAGCCCCGGACAATCCGGGTAACCCAGAAAACCCAGAGCAGCCGGAGAACCCGAAGCAACCTGGCGAACCGGAGCAGCCGGGAGACGCCGAGGAACACAAGATCTCCGATATTCAGGGAACGGGGGAGAAGTCCCCGCTGGTGGACAAGAAGGTCAAGACGGCCGGCTGGGTCACCGCAAGCTACCCTTCGGGTCGCCTGGATGGCTTCGTCATCCAGGAGGGCGGCGCGACACAGTTGCGTAAGGCTGGCGAAGCATCCCAGGCAGTGTTCGTCTACACCGGCAAGGGCGGCACCCCGGCGGACCTCGGCAAGTGCGTCGTAGTCACCGGCGAGGTGGGGGAGCACTACGAGTCCACCCAGCTCGGCTCTGCCGAGTACACCGAGTCCGACAACCCGTCAAAGGACTGCGGCGAGAAGCCGGAGCCGATCACGGATGCTGTTCCTTTGGACGAGGCGACCCGCGAGGCCAACGAGCACATGATGTTCCAGCCTTCCGCTACCTACACCGTCACCAACAACTACGAGCTGAACCAGTACGGTTCCGTAGATCTTGTGGAGGGTAACGAGCCGCTGTACCAGGCGACCTCCAAGGTGGCACCGGGGAAGGAAGCCCAGGACTATGAGGCCGAGAACGCCAAACGCGTAGTCACCCTCGACGACGGCGCTACGCTGAGTTTCTTCCGCAACAAGGATGCGCAGAACACCCCGCAGCCCTACCTGAAGACCGCCGAGGGCATCAAGTCCCTTCGCGCCGGCGACCAGGTGAGCTTCTCCCAGCCGACGGTGCTGTCCTATGGCTTCAACAAGTGGTCCCTGCAGCCAACCTCCCAGATCACGGGCGAAACCGCGCAGGCGGATCTGCCGATCAGCTGGGAGGACTCCCGCCCCGCCGAGGAGAACGGCCCCGAAGAGGTCGGCGGCAGCCACTCCATCGCCAGCTTCAACGTTCTGAACTACTTCACCGATCTGGGTCAGGATCAAGGCAACTGCGGCTCCTACAAGGATCGCGAGGGGAACCCTGTTACCGCCGACAAGTGCGACGTTCGCGGTGCCTACTCCGAGCAGGCGTTCAAGGATCAGCAGGCCAAGATCGTCAAGGCGATCAACACCCTGGATGTTTCGGTCCTGGGCTTGGAGGAGATCCAGAACTCCGCCAAGTTCGGCAAGGACCGCGACGCAGCGCTGAAGCACCTGGTCGACGAGCTCAACGCGGCCGGTGGCAAGTGGGAGTACGTTAAGAGCCCGGCCACAGTCGCCAAGAACGAGGATGTCATCCGCACGGCCTTCATCTACCAGCCGGACAAGGTCGAGCCGGTCGGGGAGTCCAAGATCCTCGACGTAGAGGCTTTCGACCAGATCGCTCGCCAGCCGCTGGCGCAGCAGTTCAAGAACAAGGGTGCGAAGGACGAGCAGGCTTTCGTCGCCGTCGTGAACCACTACAAGTCCAAGGGCAGCGTGGCTCGCGGCGACGCGGATAAGGGAGATGGTCAGGGCAACAACGCCCAGCTGCGCGCAGAAATGTCCAGCCAGCTCGTGAAGTGGCTGAGCGAAGACGCGGACTTCAAGGACAAGCCGCAGTTCATCCTGGGCGACTTCAACGCCTACGCGAAGGAGGATGCCATCCGCCTCATCGAGGAGGCCGGCTACACCAACCTCGAGACCAAATTCGACGCCGGCCATTCCTACCAATTCGGTGGCCGAGTGGGCTCCCTGGACCACGTCCTAGCCAACGAGAAGGCCACCGAGATGGCCACCGGCGCGGACGTGTGGGACATCAACGCCGACGAGTCAGTTGCCTTCGAGTACTCTCGCCGCAACTACAACGTAGTGGACTTCTACGAGCCGAACGTGTTCCGTGCCTCGGACCACGACCCGATCAAGGTGGGCTTCAACGCCCCGGGCGCGGCCCCGCAGCCAGGCCCGGCCCCTGACGACTCGACCAACCCGGACAAGCCGGGCGGGTCCTCGGGTTCCACTGGTTCCACCGGGTCCTTGGGTGGTTCCAAGACGGAGCTCAGCGGCTCCGCTAAGGCAGGCATCATCACCACGATCATCCTGGGCATTATCGGACTGGGCGCCGCCGGTGCGGGCCTGTGGGGATGGGTGAACCACCTGATCCCGGCCAGCGCAGTGCCGAACTGGCTGCGCCCGTACCTGCCACCGCAGCGTTAAGAGCGCTGCAGGCGGGGCGCCGCAGGGCTACGTGTGCGGGGCTTAGCGCTGGAAGTCCTGGTGGCAGGACTTCATGGTGCCGCCCTGGTAGCCGCGCATGAACCAGTCCACGCGCATTTCGGAAGACCCGTGAGTCCACTTGTCAGGATTTACTTCTTGTCCGGCGCTGGACTGGATGGCGTCATCGCCAATAGAGCGAGCAGTAGTGATGGCCTGCTCGACCTGCTCCTGGGTGAGGGGCTCCAACAGAGCGTCCTCGCCCTTGTCGGCGTTCTGGGCCCACACTCCGGCGTAGCAGTCGGCCTGGACCTCCATTTTCACCGCGTTGGAATCCTCACCCGGGTTATCGTAATCGCTCAAGCCCAGGGTGCCCTCCAGGTTCTGAATGTGGTGGCCGAACTCGTGGGCGGTGACGTACATCTGCGCGAATGGGCCGTTGGATCCACCCATTTGCTTCAGCTCGTCGAAGAATGGGACGGACATGTAGACCGTCTCGTCGCCGGGGCAATAGAACGGGCCGGTACTAGCGAGGTTCGCAGAGCCACAGCGGGTGCTGGTCTGCCCCTCGGCGAGCACCAGGCCCGGCTCGCTGTACTTCTTGCCAGCCTCCTCGGGCAGAGCCGAGCTCCAGAACTGGTCGACCGACTTCGCCGTGGCCAATACACGGCAATCGTCGTTGTTGTTGGCGTCTTCGGCAGTTTTGCAGTGCTCGAAGCCTTCGCCCGTGCGACTGTTGCTGACGCCCGCACGTTGATCCGCGCTGTTGTTCCCGCTCAGCATTCCCAATCCACCGTTGAAGAGGAACACGAGAACAGCGGCAACGATGATTCCGGGAATGCCGAAGCGGCGGGCGAGGGCGCCAAAAAGCAGGCCGGTGAACAAGCCGCCACCTCCACCCTGATTGCCACCCCCACCGCCGAAGCCGAATCCGCCCCCGCCGGATCCCGTGCCTCCGCGCTGCCCACGATCGGAATAGTTGTTCAGATTGTTGTTAAAAGTCACAAGTGAATCGTGCCATACCCGGGCGACGTATACACCCTATTGCGGACAAGGTAAGCTGTAAGGCCGAAAAGGCTAAAAATCGAGGAAGGACTATAGGAACGTGCTGCGCACACACCTGGCGGGCGAACTGCGCCCAGAGAATATTGGTGATGAAGTGACCCTGACCGGCTGGGTTGGTCGTCGACGCGACCACGGTGGCGTCATTTTCATCGACCTGCGCGACCGCAGCGGCGTGGCACAAGTCGTCTTCCGCGAGTCCGAGGTGGCGGAGCGTGCGCACGACCTGCGCAGCGAGTACTGCCTGAAGGTAACCGGCGTGGTCGAGGCTCGCCCGGAGGGTTCCGAGAACCCGAACCTGGCCTCTGGCGGCATCGAGGTCAACGTGTTCGCCCTGGAGGTTCTGAACGAGGCGGCGGCGCTGCCGTTCCAGATCGACGATCCGTCCTCCTCCGGCGAGGTGGGCGAGGAAACCCGCCTGAAGTACCGCTACCTGGATCTGCGCCGCAAGACCCAGGGCGATGCGCTGCGCCTGCGCTCCCGTGTTAACCAGGCTGCCCGCGGGGTTCTGGCCGAGCACGACTTCACGGAGATCGAAACCCCGACGCTGACCCGCTCCACCCCAGAGGGCGCCCGTGACTTCCTGGTGCCTGCACGCCTGCGCCCGGGCACGTTCTACGCCCTGCCGCAGTCCCCGCAGCTGTTTAAGCAGCTGCTGATGGTGGCTGGCATGGAGCGCTACTACCAGATCGCCCGCTGCTACCGCGACGAGGACTTCCGCGCCGACCGCCAGCCGGAGTTCACCCAGCTGGACGTCGAGATGTCCTTCGTGGACCAGGAAGACGTGATCTCTCTGGCAGAGGAGATCCTGGTGGCGATCTGGAAGGAGATCGGCTACGAGATCTCCACCCCGATCCCGCGCATGACCTACGCCGATGCCATGAAGTACTACGGCTCCGACAAGCCGGACCTGCGCTTCGACATCCAGATCACTGAGTGCACCGACTTCTTCAAGAACACCACCTTCCGCGTGTTCCAGAACGAATACGTCGGCGCAGTGGTCATGGAAGGCGGCGCAGACCAGCCCCGCCGCCAGCTGGATGCTTGGCAGGAGTGGGCTAAGCAGCGCGGCGCGAAGGGCCTGGCCTACATTCTGGTGGGCGAGGACGGCGAGCTGTCCGGACCGGTTGCCAAGAACATTACTGACGAAGAGCGTGCGGGCATTGCCGAGCACGTCGGTGCCAAGCCGGGCGACTGCATCTTCTTCGCCGCAGGCGAGACCAAGCCGTCCCGCGCCCTGCTGGGTGCTGCCCGCGGCGAGATCGCTAACAAGCTGGGCCTGATCAAGGAAGGCGACTGGGCCTTCACCTGGGTTGTTGACGCCCCACTGTTCGAGCCGGCTGCGGATGCCGCCGCGTCTGGCGACGTGGCCCTGGGTCACTCTGCCTGGACTGCAGTGCACCACGCCTTTACCTCCCCGAAGCCGGAGTACCTGGATACTTTCGACGAGAACCCGGGCGAAGCGCTGGCCTACGCCTACGACATCGTGTGTAACGGCAACGAGATCGGCGGCGGTTCTATTCGTATCCACCAGCCGGATGTGCAGGAGCGCGTGTTCAAGGTCATGGGCATCACCGAGGAGGAGGCCCGCGAGAAGTTCGGCTTCCTGCTGGATGCGTTTGCCTTCGGTGCCCCGCCGCACGGTGGTATCGCGTTCGGTTGGGACCGCATCGTCTCCCTGCTGGGCGGCTTCGATTCCATCCGCGACGTCATCGCCTTCCCGAAGTCCGGTGGCGGCGTGGATCCGCTGACCGACGCCCCGGGCGAGATCTCCGCGGAGCAGCGTAAGGAATCCGGTATCGATTTCAAGCCGAAGAAGGGCCCCAAGGGCCAGAAGGAAAAGTAGGCGAGTAGTAGTGCAATCAGTCGAGTCCACTGTCGAGGCGGCAACCCAGGTTTTGGCGAACCGCTTCGGAGGTTCACCCGAACTCAGCGATCCGCAGGATCTGGGTGGGAGTGGCTCCTCGATGGTTCTGCGCTGCCGGATTTCCGCCGACCCCTTCCTGCAGGAACGCACGGTGGTTATCAAGCAGCTGCCGCCGGAAAGCGAAGGGGACGCGGGCGCCGCGAACGCTGATGGCAGCGGCGGGGCCGGCGATGGCTCCAACGAGGGTGCCGGCGACGCAGGGGAGTTCGGCCCGGATGCCCTGGGCATGCTCCGCGAGGTCGTGGCCTACCAGTACACCAACACCCTGGCGGAGACGGTACGCCCCGGCCCGGTACTGCTGGCTTATGACATCGACCAGCGCCTGCTGGTTCTGTCGGACGCGGGCGATGGCACGAGCTTTACAGACGTGCTGACCCTGCAAGATTCCAAGTCCCGCATCGGAGCCCTGCGTAAGCTCGGCCGTTCACTGGGCAAGATGCACGCTGCCACTTTCGGTGGCGCGCAGTCTTACTCCACCCTGATGCGCCGCCAGTGCCAGCGCCACCACATCAGTCCCGAGGCGATTGAAGAGTCCGACATCAACGTCGGCGAGCTCATCCAGTCTGGCGTGGACCTCATGATTTCGAACGGCCTGACCATCGACCCGGTGGTGCAGCGCTACGCCACCAAGGCCGTCGAGCGTCAGAGCAAGTCCGAGTTCCTTGTCTTCACACCCTTCGACCTGGCGCCCGACAACGTCATGCTCACGGACAACATCGTGCTGCTGGACTATGAATGGGCCGGGTTCCGGGACGCAGCCTTCGACGTCGCCTGCGTGGTGGCGGGCTTCCCGCAGGACAATTCCACCCCGGCTTTGGACGAGCCGGAGACCACGGAGTTCCTCGCCGCCTGGCGTGCGGAGGCACAGCAAATCTGGCCTGCCATTTCCGAAGATAGGGTCTTCCACGACTGGGTCATGTCCGCCCTCATCGGCTGGGCTTTCCTGTCGTTGATCATGATGTACTACGGTCGGCTTTCCGTGGCCAAGCACCCCTCGTTCGTCTTCGGCGATGAATCAGACAACCAGGAGGTCTCGCGCTCTATCCGCCACATGTCGGAGGAGCAGCTTGAGGATTTGGCCACGACGGTGGAAGCCATCAAGCGTTTCTCCCGCCGCCGCGACTCCCAAGACTTCGCGGCGATCGGCGAGTTTGCGCAGGTTCTGTTGAAGGTGCTGTCGCAGCTGAGAGCCTTCCCGAACGAGCGCGAAGCGTAGCGCCCGCCGCTTAAAGCCGATGGACGATCTGTTTTCCCAAGGTCAGCAGGGCAGTGGCGCCGGTGCCACAGACGGAACCGACGCGCACGCCGCCGAGGCGTATTTTCACCCCGGCTCCCACGCCCCATTGGCGGTTCGCATGCGACCCCGCAGCCTCGACGAGGTGGTCGGCCAGGATAAGGTACTGGGCCCAGGCTCGCCGCTGCGCCGCCTGATCGAGGGCCACGGCGATACCTCCGTCATCCTCTACGGCCCGCCTGGCACCGGCAAGACCACCATCGCCAGCCTCATCTCCCAGGCCTCCGGTCGCCGCTTCGAGGCCTTAAGCGCCCTGAACTCCGGCGTCAAGGAAGTCCGCGCGATCATCGAGCAGGCCCGCAAGCGCCTGGTCATGGGCGAGCACACCGTGCTGTTCATCGACGAGGTGCACCGCTTTTCCAAGACCCAGCAGGACGCGCTACTCGCCGCCGTCGAAAACCGCACCGTCCTATTGGTCGCCGCCACCACCGAGAATCCGTCGTTTTCCGTGGTGTCGCCGCTGTTGTCGCGCTCGTTGCTCGTCCAACTTTCTTCTCTTAGTGACGCCGACATCCGCACCGTACTGCAGCGCGCTCTCGACGATGAGCGCGGATACGCCGGCCAACTGCGGGTGACCCCCGAGGCCATGGACCAGCTCGTCGCCATGGCTGCCGGTGATGCCCGCCGTAGCCTGACGTACCTGGAGGCCGCGGCCGAGGGAGTCGAGCCGCAAGGGGAGGACGGAGTGGCGGAGCTGGTGGCGTCACAAGTAAAAAAGTCCCTTAACAAGGCAGTGGCGCGATACGACCGCGACGGCGACCAGCACTACGACATCACCAGTGCCTTCATTAAATCCATCCGCGGTTCGGATCCGGACGCCGCGCTGCACTACCTAGCCCGCATGCTGGAAGGCGGCGAAGATCCGCGCTTCATCGCCCGTAGGCTGGTTATCCACGCCAGCGAGGACATCGGCATGGCCGACCCGCAGGCGCTTCAGGTGGCGGTGGCGGCGTATCACGCGGTGAGCTTCATCGGCATGCCGGAGGCACGGCTCAACCTGGCGCAGGCTACGATCCACCTGGCGACCGCGCCGAAGTCCAACGGGGTGATCGCGGCCATCAACTCCGCCATTGGGGACGTGCAGGCGGGCAAAGGCGGGGCCGTTCCGGCTCACCTGCGCGACGGCCACTACCAAGGGGCGAAGGCGCTGGGTAACGCGGTGGGATACGTCTATCCGCACGACGATCCGAAGGGCGTGGTGCCGCAGCAGTACCTGCCGGACGATCTGAAGGACGCGGTGTACTACCGGCCGACAACCCACGGCAACGAAAAGACCATTGCCGCGCGCTTGAGTAGCCTTAGGGCTATCGTTCGCTCCTTCCTGACCCGGGGGTAGAATGTACGCATTCCATTTACAGTCGACATAGAACTCTACGAGGTAAAGCCACCGTGCAAACGCATGAGATCCGCCAGCGCTTCATCGAGCACTTCACCAAGGCCGGGCACACCGAGGTACCCAGCGCATCGCTGATCCTGGACGACCCGAACCTTCTGTTCGTGAACGCCGGCATGGTTCCGTTCAAGCCCTACTTCCTGGGCCAGCAGAACCCACCGTTTGAGAACGGCACGGCGACCTCCATCCAGAAGTGCGTGCGCACTTTGGACATCGACGAGGTTGGCATTACCACCCGCCATAACACGTTCTTCCAGATGGCGGGCAACTTTTCCTTCGGCGCGTACTTCAAGGAAGGTGCGATCACGCACGCCTGGACGCTGCTGACCGATCCGGTGGAAGAAGGCGGTCTGGGCCTCGACCCGGAGCGGTTGTGGGTCACCGTCTTTACCGACGACGACGAGGCTGCGGAGATCTGGAACAAGAAGATCGGCGTACCCGAGCACAAAATCCAGCGCCTCGGCATGGAGGATAACTACTGGTCCATGGGTATTCCCGGCCCGTGCGGCCCCTGCTCGGAGATCTACTACGACCGCGGCCCGGAGCACGGCCAGGAGGGTGGCCCGATCGTCGACGACACCCGCTACATCGAGATCTGGAACCTCGTGTTCATGGAGAACGAGCGCGGCGAGGGCCTGGGCAAGGGCAACTTCGAGATCGTCGGCAAGCTGCCGAAGAAGAACATCGATACCGGCCTGGGCATCGAGCGCGTCGCCTGCATCCTGCAGGACGTGGACAACGTGTACGAGACCGACCTGCTGCGCCCCGTCATCGACGTGGCCCAGGAGGTCACCGGCGCCAACTACGGCGCAGACCAGGCCAACGACGTGCGCTTCCGCGTGATCGCCGACCACTCCCGCACCGGTCTGATGCTGATGCTCGACGGCGTGACCCCCGGCAACGAGGGACGCGGCTACATTCTGCGCCGCCTGCTGCGCCGCATCATCCGCTCCGCCCGCCTGCTGGGTGCAACGGGGGAGACCCTGGAGAAGTTCATGGACACCGTGCGGGAGACCATGACGCCCTCCTACCCGGAAATCGCCGAGAACTACGAGCGCATTCGCGCCGTAGCTCTGTCCGAGGAGAAGTCCTTCCTGAAGACCCTGGAATCCGGCTCCCAGATGTTCGACAACTGGGCCCACGGCGCGAAGGAACGCGGCGAGGATACAGTCCCGGGCGACGTTGCTTTCTCCCTGCACGACACTCACGGATTCCCGATCGACCTGACCCAGGAGATGGCCGCCGAGGCCGGCCTGAAGGTGGACATCGACGGCTTCCACGACCTGATGGCGGAGCAGAAGGCCCGCGCCAAGGCCGATAACAACGCCAAGAAGCTGGGCCACGTGGATCAGACGATCTACCGTCCATTCGTGGATAACCACCCGACCGTGTTCACCGGCTACGAGAACCTGGCTGACGAAGCTTCCGTGCTGGGCATCATCCGCGACGGCGCACTGGTGGAGACTGCCCCGGAGGGCGCTGCCGCTCAGGTGATCCTGGACCGCACCCCGTTCTACGCCGAGGCCGGCGGCCAGATGGCCGACCGCGGCGAGCTGTCCACCACCTCCGGTGCTGCCCGGGTGGAGGACGTGCAGAAGGTCGGTAAGAAGGTCTGGGTACACCACGTGACCGTCAGCGGCGGCGAGCTGGCCGTGGGGCAGAAGGTGCAGGCCACGGTGGACAAGGCGTGGCGCCACCAGGCACGCCAGGCGCACTCCGGCACGCACCTGATCCACGCCGCCCTGCGTGAGGTGCTGGGGCCGACAGCCGTCCAGGCGGGCTCCATGAACAAGCCGGGCTACCTGCGCTTCGACTTCAACTACGGCGAGCAGCTGACCGAGCACCAGCTGAACCAGATCGAGGAGATCGCCAACGGCGCCGTGGATAGCGACTACCAGGTGAACACCATCGAGACCTCCCTGGAGGAAGCCAAGGCGATGGGCGCCATGGCTCTGTTCGGCGAGAATTACGGTTCCGAGGTGCGCGTCGTGGAGATCGGCGGACCGTTCTCCATGGAGCTGTGCGGCGGTATCCACGTGGAGCACTCCTCCCAGGTCGGCCCGATCTCTGTACTCGGTGAGTCCTCCGTCGGCTCCGGCGTGCGCCGCATCGAGGCCTACACCGGCATGGATTCCTTCCGCTTCCTCAGCACCGAGAAGTCTCTGGTGGCCGGCCTGGCAACCAGCCTGAAGACCCCGAGCGAGGAACTGCCGGAGCGCATCGACGCGCTCACCGCCAAGTTGAAGGCCGCCGAGAAGCAGATCCAGCAGTTGCGCGCCCAGCAGCTGCAGGGGCAGGTAGGCCAGCTGGTAGAGAAGGCTGAGACTATCGGCGAGGTCAAGGTCCTGGCCGAGGAGCTGCCGGAAGGCGTGGCCGCAGGCGACCTGCGCACCCTCGCCATGGATGCGAAGAACCGCCTGGGCTCCGAGCCCGCCGTCGTGGTATTCGCCTCCGTGGACGGGGAGAAGGTTCCTTTCGTCGCCGCTGCGAACGATGCTGCCGTGGACAAGGGCATCAAGGCCGGCGAGCTCGTCAAGGCCTTCGGGGAGAAGGTTGCCGGTCGCGGTGGCGGTAAGCCGGCCATGGCGCAGGGCTCTGGTTCGGACGCCGCCGGCATCCCCGCCGGCATCGAGGCCGTCAAGAGCGCGCTGCGCGGATAGTCGGCCGGGGAGTTTTCGCTGATGCAGACCGAAAGGCCAGACCCAGCCACCGACCCCGGCCGTGGCCGGAGGCTCGGCCTCGACGTGGGCACCGTGCGCATTGGGGTGGCGATCTCGGATCCGGACTGCATCCTCGCCACACCCGTGGAGACCGTCCAGGCCACCGCGGACGACGCGGATGTGCAGCGCGTGGCGGAGATCTGCCGCGAGAATTTCGTGGTGGAGATCGTTGTTGGTCTGCCGGTCGCGCTGCGCGGGAACCATACACAAAGCACCCTTAATGCCGAGGAATTTGCCCGCTTGGTTAAAGATGAATTGCCGGACATTCCGCTGCGCATGGTGGACGAAAGAATGTCTACGATGGCCGCTACGCAGGCGTTTCACGCCTCTGGCGTCAATAGTAAAAAAGGCAGAAAGAAGATCGACCAGGCAGCAGCGGTACATATTCTGCAGGGGTGGTTAGACACGCGGCGGCGCGCGCTTTCCTAAAATTTACCAATTCGTGAGAAAATGACCGGCGACGCTTAACACCGTCAGGCTCAGCTTGTATCTGACGTCAAAGAGAAAACCTAAGAGTTTAACCCTGTACGAAAGGCCACACTGACCTATGGGACCGACCCGTAAAATGCAGCCGAAGTTTAGACGGCGCCGTCAGCTTGCCGCCGCGCTGGCTCTCGCTCTGGTCGTCCTCCTGATCGGTACATGTGCCTACGTCTGGTACCAGCGCGACGTTGTGGCTGTGCGCGACTACGAGGGTGAGGGTAATGGCAACGTCGTCATGGTTCGCGTGAGCCCCGGTGACTCTGTGGATAGCTTGTCAGAGCAGCTGGTGGAAAAGGACGTGGTGGGTTCCCGCCGAGCGCTGATGTCCGCTGCGGAGCGTAAGGAACCGGAGCTGCAGGCAGGCTACTACTCACTGCAAGAGCAGATGTCCGCCGACAAGGCCCTGGAGTGGCTGTCTAGCGATGAACGCCGCCGGGGCGTGGTTGACATTCCGAATGGCCTGACCCTCCATGACGTCCAGGTGGTAGACGGAGATAACCGCAAGGGTATCTTCACGTTGGTCTCCGAACAGACTTGCCAGGACGAACAAAACTGTGTGTCCGTCGAGGATCTGCAGAAGGCGGCGGCACAGACCCCGCCGGAGCAGCTAGAGATCGCTGACTGGGCTTTGGATAAGGTGAATGCGCGCGGCGATGATCCGAAGCGCATCGAGGGCTTGATTTCTCCCGGCGTGCATCTCTTCGACCCGACCAGCAGCCCGGAAGAAATCCTCAAGACTCTGCTGAAGACTTCCAAGGAGCAGTACGAAAACACCGGCTTGTTGTCTTCCGCAGAAAAGGTTGGCTTAAGCCCCTACGATATGCTGGTGGCGGCATCTCTGGTGGAGCGCGAGGCTCCGGAAGGCGACTTCGACAAGGTCGCCCGCGTGATCCTGAACCGCCTGCACGAAAACCAAAAGCTGGAGTTCGACTCGACGGTGAACTACGACCTGAGCGAAGTTGAGGTCGCCACCACGGACGAGGATCGTAGGCGGTCGACCCCGTGGAATACCTACGCCAAGGAGGGCCTGCCGGAAACTCCGATTTCCTCGCCTGGCCTACAGGCTCTGCACGCAATCGAGAACCCGGCCGAGGGCGACTGGCTGTACTTCGTTACGGTGGACAAGGACGGTCGAACGGTCTTCAACCGCGATTTCGATGCCCACGAACGGGCTATTGAGGAATCCCGCCGCAACGGTGTGTTGGATTCGAACCGCTAGTCTTCGAGCTAAACCGCTAGCTAGCCAGAACTAGCTAGCACTGGCTAAAACTAGCCGAGACTCAAGAGCAATCTTCATAAGCAAAGGGTGAATTTGTATGTCCGCCGCAGGCCACGTGCTGTCGGTAGATGAGTTCCTGGAGACGCCCGGTATGCGCTGCGCGGTGCTGGGCAGCCCGATCGAGCACTCGCTGTCCCCGCAGCTGCACAGCGCCGGATACCGTGCGCTGGGGTTGGAGATGGATTACTTCCGCGTGGAGGCGGGGGAATCGCGCGATATTCGCCGCCTGTTGAGCGAGTCCGGCGACCAGGTCCGCGGCTTCTCCGTGACGATGCCCGGCAAGCAGGCGGCCTTGGAGTTGGCGGATTTGGCGACGAACCGTGCCCAGGAGATCGGCTCCGCCAACACGTTGGTGCCGCAGGGCGATGGCCAGTGGCTGGCCGACAATACGGACGTGGACGGTGTGACCCGCTGCCTGGAGCACCTCTACGACGGGGACACTTCCGCTCTGCAGGGTGCCAAAGCGGTGATCGTCGGCAACGGAGGCACTGCCCGCCCGGCCGTTGCAGCACTGGCGGCAGCCGGGGTCACCGAGATGACGGTACTGGCGCGTTCCGAGCGCGCCCTGAACCTGCAGGCCATGGTGGAAACTATGGGCATGGATTTTTCCTGGTCCCGCTTCGAGGAGGCCGACATCGCTGGGATCTGCGCCGATGCCGCCGCCGTGATCTCCACGATCCCAGCCCATGCCGCCGAGGAGCTGGCCGAGGGGCTGTGCGCGGCCGCGGGCATCGTGGACGTGATATACGATCCCTATCCCACGCCGCTGCTTTCCGCGGCCAAGGCGAAGTCGATCCCGCACGCCGACGGTCTGCGCATGCTGGCGGGCCAGGCTGAGGAACAGTTCCGCCTGTTCACGGGCCACCCGGCTCCGGAGGGGCTGATGTTGGATACCGTGCTGCGAGCCAAGGGGCAAGCCTAGTTTCTCGCCCTTGTGGATAACTTTTCGCTATCCACAGGCCGGACTTTCTCGAGGCCGTGCGCACGGGGTCTGTCCGCGCGCCTGGCTATTCTTCCGAAGCGTGTATGCGACTTCGCTTCTTCCCTGGTGGCCGCTGCTGCCTTTCGTGCCGTGGGGTATCGCCCTTTTTACTATTGACGCCCGCACCTCCCGCTTGCCCAACTATCTAACCCTTCCCGCGATACCCGCCGCCGGGGTCATGCCTGTGCTCATCCCCGGTCTTAACAGCTGGGCTTTACTCGGCGGTGTGATCTGGTGGGTGGTTGCCTTCGGACTTCCACTGCTACATCCTCGGTTGGTAGCCGGTGGCGGAGATGCAAAGCTTGCGCTTACGACGGGAACTCTGGCAGCTCTCGCTACTCCTCTGGGGGCCTTGGCTGCGATTGGGGTGAGCGGTGTGCTGCACTGCTTCTTCCACGGTGGGCACCAGGGAGGCGGGGATCGGGCGAGTCCCCACGGCCCAGCGATGTTGGTGGCGTCGGGGGCGGTGGTGGTGGCGTCATTAATCTTCCGTTAATAATCCGGGACGTCATTGAAGCTAAGGCTGCATATGGCCTGTATCATGCTCTTTATGCTTCGTTGGACTACTGCAGGTGAATCGCACGGCCAGGCCCTCATTTCGATAATCGAGAACCTCCCGGCCGGTTTGTCGGTAACTCGGGAAGACGTTTCTTATCAGCTGGCACGCCGTCGACTGGGATACGGTCGCGGCGCGCGTATGAAGTTTGAGGCGGACGAAGTGACCTTCGTCGGCGGTGTGCGCCACGGTAAGACCCTGGGCAGCCCGGTTGCCGTGATGATCGGTAACACTGAGTGGCCGAAGTGGACCACGATCATGTCCGCAGACCCGATCGATGAGTCCGATCCGGAGGTCGCAAAGGAGATGGCCAGTGGCCGCGGCGCGAAGCTGACCCGCCCGCGACCGGGCCACGCCGATTTCTCCGGCATGGTGAAGTATGACCACGTAGAGGCACGCCCCATTCTGGAGCGTTCCTCTGCCCGCGAGACCGCCGCGCGCGTAGCAGCCGGTACTTTTGCCCGCGCCCTGCTGCGCGAGGTGCTGGGTGTGGAGGTGCTCTCGCACGTCATCAGCATTGGCCGCTCGGAGCCCTACGAGGGGCCGAGCCCGGAGTTCTCCGACCTTGAAGGCATCGACGCTTCACCGGTGCGCGCCTTCGATTCCGCAGCGGAAGAGTCCATGATCGACGAGATCAAGGCTGCCAAGAAGTCCGGCGATACCCTCGGCGGGATCGTCGAGGTCGTTGTTAAGGGCCTGCCGATCGGCCTGGGCTCCCACATTTCCGGTGACGAGCGCCTGGATGCCCAGCTGGCCGCCGCTCTTATGGGCATTCAGGCAATCAAGGGCGTGGAGATCGGCGATGGGTTCGAGGAGGCCCGCCGCCGTGGCTCCGAGGCGCACGACGAGATGGAGGCAGCTGCTGGCGGTGGCGTACACCGCCTGAGCAACCGTGCCGGAGGACTGGAAGGCGGCATGACCAACGGCGAGGAATTGCGCGTCCGCGCCGCCATGAAGCCGATCAGCACAGTCCCGCGCGCGCTGAAGACCGTGGATATGGCCACTGGCGAGGCCGCCACGGGCATCCACCAGCGTTCCGACGTGTGCGCAGTGCCGGCTGCCGGTGTGGTGGCCGAGACCATGGTCGCCCTGGTGCTGGCCCGCGCCGTACTGAAGAAGTTCGGCGGCGACTCCGTGGAGGAGACTAAGCGCAACGTGCAGTCCTACCTGGAATACGTAGATACCCGCCTCGACTGGTCCGCTGACGCCAGCGAACTGGCCGACGGGGAAGTGGCGGACGGAGAAATCCGATGAGCCCCCGCGCGGTACTGGTGGGGCTTCCGGGCTCCGGTAAGACGACCATCGGTAAGCGCCTGGCCAACGCGCTAAACCTGCAGCTCGTGGACACCGACCACATGCTCGAGGAGAAGCTCGGCAAGACCTGCAACCAGATCATGGGCGAGCTCGGGGAGCCGGGTTTTCGCGAACAAGAGGCCATCGTGGTGGCTGAAGCCCTGCAGACCGACGGAATCGTCTCCCTCGGGGGCGGGGCAGTGGTCACCGAAAGCACCCGAAAGCTGCTCGCCGACCACACGGTGGTGTACCTCAACGTCTCCATCGACGAGGGCGTGCGGCGCACGTCCGGCTCTAACACCCGCCCACTGCTGAACGTCGCCGACCCGCGTGGCAAGTACGCGCAGCTTTTTGCGCAGCGGTCGGCGTACTACGAGGAAGTCTCCAACTTTATGGTGCGCTGCGACGGCAAGGAGCCCCGCCGCGTGGTCACCGACATTCTGATGTTCATCGAAGAAGTGCGCCTGGAGCGGCTCAACGAGCGCGATGCTTCCCACCCAACCCGGACCATTTAGTCCGGGTCCAATATTCCGGCCCCGTAATCAGAATTCACATAAGGATCCTCTCCAACCATGACCAACACACAGCCCGCAGACTTTCAGCAGCAGCGCATTAAGGTGGCCTCCCAGTCGCCCTACGAAGTGGTCATCGACCGGGGCATCGACTTCGCCACCGAGGAGATCCTGAAGGCCGCGGGAACCACGGCCAACTACCTGATCATTCACCAGCCCGCACTCGCAGACCGCGCCGCCGAGCTGTCCCAGCGCCTGACCGATGCCGGCTACGCCGCGCACACCCACCAGATCGAGGACGCAGAGTCGGCGAAGACGGCGCAGTCCGCCGCCGAGTGCTGGGATGTCTGCGCGCAAGTTGGCCTGAGCCGCGCCGATACCATCATCGGCCTGGGCGGCGGCGCCGCCACGGACCTAGCGGGCTTCATCGCCGCCACTTGGATGCGCGGGATCAAGGTCGTGCACTATCCCACCACCTTGCTGGCGATGGTGGACGCTGCAGTCGGCGGCAAGACCGGCATCAATACGCCCGCCGGCAAGAATCTGGTGGGCGCTTTCCACGAGCCCAGCGCGGTCATCGTCGACCTGGAGGTTCTGGAAACCTTGCCGGATGCAGAGATGGTCGCCGGCTCGGCAGAGATCGTCAAGGCGGGCTTCATTGCGGACACGGAGATCCTGGACATCTACGAGGCCGACCCGCAGGCCGCGCTGGATCCGCACGGCAGCTTGCCGGAGCTGATCGCCCGAGCCATCCAGGTGAAGGCCGACGTTGTGGCGGTGGACCTGAAGGAATCCAGCCTGCGCGAGATCCTCAACTACGGCCACACCTACGGCCACGCGGTCGAACACCACGAGGACTACCGCTGGCGCCACGGCCAGGCAGTTGCCGTGGGCATGATCTTCGATGCGGAACTGGCCAAGGCGGCTGGGTTGCTGAGCGAGGCAGACGTTCGGCGTCATCGAGACATCCTTAACGCGATAGGTCTGGCGACCAGCTACGACGGCGCCGAGCTCGACGAGCTGCTGGCGGCGATGGGGCGCGACAAAAAGAACAAGGACGGCAAGATTCGCTTCGTGGTGCTCGAGCAGATCGGCAAGCCCACCCGCCTGGAAGGCCCCAGCGAGGAGCTGCTGCGCGCGGCCTACGCCGCTAGCGTGAAAGCTTAAGAGGGGCGACAGCCAACTAGAGACAACCAACTAGGAGGAGACAGCGATGAATGCAGCACAGCCGCAGGCGCCGAAGGTGTGCGTGATCAACGGCCCGAACCTCAACCGCCTAGGCAAACGCCAGCCGGAAGTCTACGGCACCACCACGCTGGCCGATGTGGAGGACCTGCTGGCCCGCGAGGCGGCGTCCTTGGGCATCGAGGTAGACTTCTTCCAGTCCAACCACGAAGGCGAGCTGCTGGATCGCGTGCACCGCGCCGCCGACGAGGGAGCCGCGGTAATCATCAACCCCGGCGGCTTTACCCACACATCCGTCACGCTGCGCGACGCGCTGGCGGAGATCGCCGACGGAGCGGGCTTCGTGGAAGTTCACATCTCGAACGTGCACGCACGCGAGGAGTTCCGCCACCACAGCTACCTAAGCCCCCTGGCCAGCGGAGTGATCGCCGGCCTGGGCATCTACGGATACGTCGCCGCCCTGCGGTTCTTCGCACAGTAGAAACTGTCGGAAGGAGAGTTGGAAGTTTATGTCTAAAGAATTTTCTGCCGCCTATCGCGCCCGCCGCAACAAGGCCACAGCAAGAATCCAGGACTCAGCGCATGCGGCCCTGCTGATCAGCAACCTGAAGAACGTCCGCTACCTGACCGGATTCTCCGGCTCCAACGCGCTTATGGTGATCCGCGAAGACGGCCACCATCTGCTGCTGACGGACGGGCGCTACGACACGCAGATCCGCGTCGAGACCGGCGAGCCGGAAGACATCTCCATCGAAATCGGCGGCAAGCTGTTCGACCATGCCGCCGAGTTTGCGGGGAAGGACTTCGCCGTGGAACCCAGCCTGGACTACGGGCAGGCCCGGGCACTGGACAACCCGCCGGTGCTTTCCTCAGTGGTAGAGGATCTGCGCCTGGTCAAGGACGAACTGGAGATTGAGGCTCTGGCCGCGGCCGGCGAGCTGGCCGACAGCGTGTGGCGCTCCTTCATCGAGGACGACGGCATCCGCGAGGGCATCACGGAGATCCAGGCGGCAGCCGAGTTGGAGTTTCAGCTGCGCACCGCCGGCGCCGACGGGCTGAGCTTCGACACGATCCTGGCCAGCGGATTGAACGCCACCAAGCCGCACGCGGGAGTCTCCCGCGAAAGAATCGTTCCCGGCCTGGTGACCGTGGACTTCGGCGTGTACCTGGACGGCTACGCCTCCGACCAGACCCGCACGGTCTGCGTGGGCGAGCCCGACGAGCTGGCCCGCGAACTCTACGACGTGGTCTACCGCGCCCAGAAGGCCGGCGAGGCGATCCTGGCCCCGGGGGTGGCGCTGCGCAACGTGGACGCCGCCTGCCGCGACGTGATCACCGACGCCGGCTACGGGGAATTCTTCGTGCACTCCACGGGACACGGCGTGGGCCTCGACGTGCATGAAGCCCCGCGGGCAGCGGCGGGCGTCAATCCCGAAGACGAGCTAGTAGAAGGCATGACGGTAACGGTCGAACCGGGCATCTACATCCCCGGCAAGACGGGCCTGCGCATCGAGAACACGTACGTTATCACCAACGATGGGGCGCGTAGCTTCAACGTCTCGCCGACGGAACTCATCGTCGTTTAGGTTTGGGCGGCTGCTAGACTGTAGCAGCCAAAAATTTTTAATACTCGCAATCGCAATCTCAATAAGGAGACCATTCGTGGCAACCACCGCTGACTTCAAGAACGGCCTTGTCCTCAAGGTTGATGGCAAGCTGCAGCAGATCGTCGAATTCCAGCACGTCAAGCCGGGCAAGGGCCCCGCTTTCGTGCGCACGAAGCTCAAGGATGTCGTCTCCGGCAAGACCATCGACAAGACCTGGAACGCAGGCGTGAAGGTGGAGACCGCTACCGTTGACCGCCGCGACATGACCTACCTGTACAACGACGGCACCAGCTTCGTCCTGATGGACGAGAAGACCTACGACCAGATCGAGCTGGCTCCGCACCTGATGGGCGAAGGCGCGAAGTTCCTGCTAGAGAACACCAGCGTCCAGGTTTCCTTCCACGAGGGCGAGCCGCTGTTCGCCGAGCTGCCGGTATCCGTGGAGCTGAAGATCGAGCACACCGACCCAGGCCTGCAGGGCGACCGCTCCACCGGCGGCTCCAAGCCCGCCACCCTGGAGACCGGCGCCGAGATTCAGGTGCCGCTGTTCCTCGAGACCGGCAACGTCGTTAAGGTGGACACCCGCACCGGCGAGTACCTGTCCCGCGTAAACAACTAGGTCAGCGACTGTTTTTCACCCATGACTGAGGAACACACAGCTGGAAGCAACGCAGCTAAGGCGGCTTCCTTCAAGCGCCACGGCTCGCGCTACAAGGCGCGGCGTCGCGCCGTAGACATCCTGTTCGAGGCCGAGTTCCGTGACATCGACCCGGTGGAGATCGTCGAGGAGCGCATCTCGCTGGCCAAGGATTCCGCGAACCAAGTGAAGCCCGTGCCGGAGTACACCCAGCAGATCGTGCCCGGCGTGGCAACGAACCTGGACGCGCTGGACGAGGCCATTGCGCTCCACCTTTCCAGCGATTGGCAGCTGGATCGCCTTCCCGCCGTCGACCGCGCGGTGCTGCGGGTGGCGGGGTGGGAGCTGAAGTTCAACGACGACGTGCCGCCGCAGGTTGCCGTGGTTGAGGGAGTGGAGCTGGCCAGCGAATACTCCCACGACAAGGCGCCCAGCTACATCCACGCGGTGTTGGACGGCATCAACAAGGACCTGCAACTGCAGGCGGACATGAAGATCGCCGACGCGGCCGCCGCTCAACGAGCTGAGCAGGCTGAGCAAGGCGAGTCCGCCGCAACCGAGGAGTCCGACGAGTTGGACGGGCTGCTCGACGGGGTCGTCAAAGAGTCCGGCGAAGCGTGATAGACTTCTAGTCGTCAAAAAGTAGACGTCCTTTAACGGACCGCACAGAGAGGCGGGAAAGGAGGTCACGATGAACTCGACGGCTGGGGAAGCTGGCGTCACCCTACTCGACGCGGATCAGGTTTCCCGTACTGTCGCGCGCATCGCGCACCAGATTATTGAAAAGACGGCGCTGGATGGGGAAGACTCCCGGCGCGTAGTTCTACTCGGCATTCCATCGGGGGGAGTGCCGCTTGCGGCCCGCCTGGCCGAGAAGATTCAGCACTTCACGGGGGTAGAGGTGTTCCAGGGTTCCCTGGACATCACCCTGTACCGCGACGACCTGCGCAACACCACCCACCGCGCGCTGAAACCCACCAAGGTTCCCGCGGAGGGGATTGATGACGCCATCGTCGTCCTGGTCGACGACGTCCTCTACAGTGGCCGTTCCATCCGTGCCGCACTCGATGCACTCACGGACATCGGTCGGCCGTATTCCGTCCAGGTGGCGGTGCTGATCGACCGCGGTCACCGCAAGCTGCCGATCCGCGCGGACTACGTGGGCAAGAACATTCCGACCGCCGCGGACGAGGACGTGACGGTGAACCTCGCGGAGCTGGACGGGGTAGACAACGTGGTGTTGACCCGCAGGCCAGGCACTGGGGAAGGAAGCAACTAAGCCATGAGGCACCTGATTAGCATTGCCGATCTGAACAAGTCTGAGATCTTAGGCCTGATGGACGAGGCCGACCGCTTCGCCGCGGCCCTCGAGGGCCGCGAGATGAAGAAGCTGCCTACGCTGCGCGGGCGCACAATCTTCACCCTGTTCTACGAGAATTCCACCCGCACCCGATCTTCTTTCGAGACCGCGGGCAAGTGGATGAGCGCGGACGTCATCAACATCTCCGCCTCCAGCTCGTCGGTGAAGAAGGGCGAGTCCCTGCGCGATACCGCGCTGACCCTGAAGGCCGTGGGTGCCGACGCGATCATCATGCGCCACCCGTCTTCCGGCGCGGCTCGGCAGGTAGCCGGTTGGTTGGACGATACGGCCATCATCAACGCAGGTGACGGTTCCAACCAGCACCCCACCCAGGCTCTTTTGGACGCCACCACGATGCGCAACCGCATCGGGGAGATTAGCGGCACGAAGGTAGTGATTGTCGGGGATATCCTGCACTCCCGCGTGGCTCGCTCGAATGCGCAGCTGCTCACAGCCCTCGGAGCGGAGGTGGTGTTCGTGGCACCCCCGACGCTGGTGCCGCTGGGTATTGAGCACTGGGGTGCGGAACCGGACAGCGTGCGCGTGAGCTACGACTTCGACAGCGAGATCGCCGACGCGGACGTGGTGATGATGCTGCGTGTGCAGGCCGAGCGCATGCACGGCGGTTTCTTCCCCTCGCACCGCGAGTACGCCACTCGCTACGGCCTTTCCCAGGCCCGCACGGAGCGTATGCAGGAGGGCGCGATCATCATGCACCCGGGGCCGATGCTGCGCGGCATGGAGATCAACTACGACGTTGCCGATGCCCCGCAGACCGTGGTGCTGAACCAGGTTACCGCGGGCGTGCACGTGCGCATGGCGGTGCTGTTCACCCTGCTAGTTGGAGAAGAGGGCTAGGCGCACATGGCACAGACGGATAAGAAGACTTTCGATGAAGGAGCTTTGACGATGACCCCCGAGTACCCGGCCACCGGCGAGCTGGCGGGCCACCCCACCGGCGCCGAGAACGCAGTGCTGCTGCGTGGCGTTTTGCTCTACGGCGAGGGGGAGAAGCAGGACGTGCTGATCCAGGACGGCGTGATCGCCGAGATCGGCGCGGACCTGGCTAGCTCTGCACCGCAGGGCGTGGAGGTGCTGGACCTGGACGGCCAGGTGCTGCTTCCTGGCCTGGTAGACATGCACGTTCACCTGCGCGAGCCGGGTCGCGAGGATACCGAGACCATTGCCACCGGCTCCGCGGCCGCCGCCCAGGGCGGCTTCACGGCCGTGTTCACCATGGCGAACACGGCACCGGTCACGGACAACCCCGCCATCGCGGAGATGGTGTGGTTCAAGGGCCAGAACACGAACCTGTGCGACGTGCACCCGGTCGGCTCGATCTCCAAGGGGCTGGAGGGCAAGGAGCTCACGGAACTCGGCATGATGGCCGATTCCGACGCGAAGGTGCGCATGTTCTCCGACGACGGCAAGTGTGTCGACGACCCCCGCCTTATGCGCCGCGCCATCGAATACTCCAAGGGTATGGACGTGCTACTGGCCCAGCACTGCGAGGAGCCCCGCCTGACTGAGGGCGCCGTGGCCCACGAGGGCGAGACCGCCGCCCGCCTGGGCCTGGGTGGCTGGCCGCGCGTGGCCGAGGAATCCATCGTCGCCCGCGATGCCATCATGGCCCGCGACTATGGCGGCCGCCTGCATATCTGCCACGCCTCCACGGAAGGCACCGTGGAGCTGCTGCGCTGGGCGAAGTCCCAGGACATTCCTCTTTCCGCGGAGGTTACGCCACACCACCTGCTGCTCACCGACGCGCGGCTGGAGACCTACAACGGGGTGAACCGCGTGAACCCGCCGCTGCGCGAGCAACGCGACGTGGAGGCCCTGCGCGCCGCCCTGATCGACGGCACCGTCGACTGCGTGGCCACCGATCACGCCCCGCACGGCTCCGAGGACAAGTGCTGCGAGTTCGACCATGCTCGCCCCGGCATGCTGGGTATCGAGACCTCACTGGCGCTGATCGCCAAGATCTTCGTCATCGACGGCGACGAGGATTGGCGCTTCATCGCCAAGGTGATGTCCGAGCGCCCGGCGGAGATCACCAAGCTGCCCGGCCACGGCCGCCCGATCGCGGTAGGAGAGCCGGCGAACCTGTGCGCGGTGGATGTGAACCAGAAGTGGACGGCGCACGGAAAGGACATGGCCTCCAAGGCCAGCAACACTCCGTACGAGGGAATGGAAATGCCGGTCAAGGTGACAACCACGCTGTTGCGAGGCAAGGTGACCTGCAAGAACGGCTCAGCGGTGAACTAAGTACCCACGAGTGGGCGTCAATAAAAAAGAACCAAACACAACAGCTAAGAGTTAAAGGAAACAAGCACAATGAGCTACACGCCAGCAGCACTGGTTCTCGCCGACGGGAAGATCTTCCGCGGCCGCGCATTCGGCGCGACGGGCCGCACCCTGGGCGAGGCAGTATTCACCACCGCAATGACCGGCTACCAGGAGACCATGACCGACCCCTCCTACCACCGTCAGATCGTGGTGGCGACCGCCCCGCAGATCGGCAACACGGGCTGGAACGACGAGGATTCCGAGTCCCGCGGCGACAAGATCTGGGTCGCCGGCCTGGTTATCCGCGACCTGTCCCGCTCCGTGAGCAACTGGCGCGCCGACCGCAGCCTGACTGACGAGATGGAGACCCAGGGCATTATCGGCATCCAGAACGTCGACACCCGCGCCATCGTGCGCCACCTGCGCGACAAGGGCTCCGTCGCCGCGGGAATCTTTAGCGGTGACGCCCTCACCTCCGACGAGGACATGCTCAGCCAGGTGCAGGCTCAGCCGTCCATGGCGGGTGCGGACCTGTCGGCGGACGTCAGCACAGACGAGCTGTACGTGGTGGAACCGGAGGGGGAGACCAAGTACACCGTCATTGCCTACGACATGGGCATTAAGACGAACACCCCGCGGGAGTTCTCCAAGCGCGGCGTACGCAGCGTGGTCGTGCCCTCCAACACCAGCTTCGAAGAGGTGCAGAAGCTGATGGCCGAGTACAACGCCACGGGCGTGTTCATCTCCAACGGCCCGGGCGACCCAGCGACGGCCGACGCGACGGTGGAGGAGCTGAAGAAGATCCTGGCGGCCAAGATTCCTTTCTTCGGCATCTGCTTCGGCAACCAGCTGCTCGGCCGCGCTCTGGGCATGGAGACCTACAAGCTGAAGTTCGGCCACCGTGGTACCAACGTGCCGGTGCTAGATCACCAGACCGGCCGGATCGACATCACCGCGCAGAACCACGGCTTCGCCCTGAAGGGCAAGGCGCTGGAGAAGTTCGACACCCCGTTCGGCGAGGCGCAGGTGACGCACACCTGCCTGAACGACGACGTCGTCGAGGGCGTGGCACTGCTGGACGGCAGCGCATTCTCCGTCCAATACCACCCAGAATCTGCAGCCGGCCCGCACGACGCAAACCCGCTTTTCGATAAGTTCTTCGCGAACCTCGAGAAGAACAGCTAACGCAACAGAGCCAAGTTAAGCAACAGCCAGCAACAGCTAGTAACACCGAATTAAAGGGAAAACCAATGCCACGTCGCGAAGACATCAACCACGTACTCGTCATCGGCTCCGGCCCGATCGTCATCGGCCAGGCCTGCGAGTTCGACTACTCCGGCACCCAGGCCTGCCGCGTGCTCAAGGAAGAGGGCCTGCGCGTTACGCTGATCAACTCGAACCCGGCGACCATCATGACCGACCCGGAGTTCGCCGATAACACCTACATCGAGCCGATCGCCCCGAAGTACATCGAGAAAATCTTCCAGGAGCAGCAGGCCGCCGGCCACAAGGTCGACGCAGTCCTGGCCACCCTGGGCGGCCAGACCGCACTGAACGCTGCGATCCAGCTGGATCGCCTGGGCATCCTCGACAAGTACGGCGTGGAGCTGATCGGTGCGGACATCGACGCCATCGAGCGCGGCGAGGACCGCCAGAAGTTCAAGGACATTGTGGCGAAGATCGGCGGCGATTCCGCCCGCTCCCGCGTGTGCCACAACATGGACGAGGTCCACGAGACCGTCGCCGAGCTGGGTCTGCCAGTCGTCGTTCGCCCGTCGTTCACAATGGGTGGCCTGGGCTCCGGCCTGGCCTTCAACGAAAAGGACCTGGAGCGCATCGCCGGCGGCGGCCTGGCTGCCTCCCCGGAGGCCAACGTTCTGATCGAGGAGTCCATCCTCGGCTGGAAAGAGTTCGAGCTAGAGCTGATGCGCGACGGCAAGGACAATGTCGTGATCGTCTGCTCCATCGAGAACGTGGATGCGCTGGGCGTGCACACCGGTGACTCCATGACCGTCGCCCCGAGCATGACCCTGACCGACCGCGAGTACCAGGTGATGCGCGACCAGGGCATCGCCATCCTGCGCGAGGTCGGCGTGGATACCGGCGGCTGTAACATCCAGTTCGCCGTGAATCCGAAGGACGGGCGCATCATCACCATCGAGATGAACCCGCGCGTGTCCCGTTCCTCAGCCCTGGCCTCCAAGGCCACCGGCTTCCCGATCGCGAAGCTGGCCGCCAAGTTGGCCATCGGCTACACCCTGGACGAGGTTCGCAACGACATCACCGAGGTCACCCCAGCCGCCTTCGAGCCGACCCTGGACTACGTGATCGTCAAGGCCCCGCGCTTCGCCTTCGAGAAGTTCCCCGGTGCCGACGACACGCTGACCACCACCATGAAATCCGTCGGCGAGGCCATGGCCGTCGGCCGCAACTACATCACGGGCCTGAACAAGGTCATGCGTTCCCTGGAAACCAAGCAGGCCGGCTTCTGGACTGTTCCGGACGAGGAGTTCGCCGGCGAGCGCGCCACCGACAAGCAGGCCGTGCTGGAGGACCTGAAGCGCCCGACCGAGGGCCGCATGTACGACGTGGAGCTGGCCCTGCGCCTGGGCGCCACCGTCGAGGAGGTTTACGCGGCCTCCGGCATTGACCCTTGGTTCCTGCACGAGCTCGCCGGTCTGGTGGAGTTCCGCAGTCGTCTTATTGACGCCCCAGTCTTGGACGTCGACCTTCTCCGCGAAGCGAAGTACATGGGTCTGTCGGATAAGCAGATTGCAGCGCTGCGCCCGGAGCTGGCGGGCGAGGACGGCGTGCGCGCACTGCGCTGGGCCCAGGGCATCCGCCCGGTATTCAAGACCGTGGACACCTGCGCCGCTGAGTTCGAGGCGAAGACCCCGTACCACTACAGCTCCTACGAGCTGGATCCGGCCGCCGAATCCGAGGTTGCCCCGCAGCCGGACAAGCAGAAGGTGCTGATCCTGGGCTCCGGCCCGAACCGCATTGGCCAGGGCATCGAGTTCGACTACTCCTGCGTGCACGCCGCCCTGGAGCTGTCTCGCGTGGGCTATGAGACCGTCATGGTCAACTGCAACCCGGAGACCGTCTCCACGGACTACGACACCGCCGACCGCCTGTACTTCGAGCCACTGACCTTCGAGGACGTCATGGAGGTCTACCACGCAGAGGCCGAGTCCGGCGAGATCGCAGGCGTGATCGTGCAGCTGGGTGGCCAGACCCCGCTGGGCCTGGCGCAGCGTCTGGCAGACGCTGGCGTGCCGGTCGTTGGCACCTCCCCGGAGGCCATCAACCTGGCCGAGGATCGTGGCGAGTTTGGCAAGGTGCTGGAGCAGGCTGCCCTGCCGGCCCCGGAGTTCGGCACCGCCACTAGCGTGGAGGAGGCACACGACGTGGCCGCCCGCATCGGCTTCCCGGTGCTGGTTCGCCCGTCCTACGTGCTGGGCGGACGCGGCATGGAGATCGTCTACGACGACGAGAGCCTGTCCAACTACATCCAGCGCGCCACTGAGATCACCAACGACCACCCGGTCCTGGTGGACCGCTTCCTGGACTCCGCAATCGAGATCGACGTGGATGCCCTGTGCGACGGCGAGCACGTGTACCTGGCCGGCGTGATGGAGCACATCGAGGAGGCCGGCATCCACTCCGGCGACTCCGCCTGTGCGATCCCGCCGATGACCCTGGGCGCGGAGGACATCGACAAGGTGCGCAAGGCCACCGCCAAGCTGGCTCACGGCATCGGCGTGAAGGGTCTGATGAATGTTCAGTTCGCGCTGAAGGACGACATCCTCTACGTCATCGAGGCCAACCCGCGCGCCTCCCGCACCGTGCCCTTCGTCTCTAAGGCCACGGGCGTGCAGCTGTCCAAGGCCGCCGCGCGCATCATGCTGGGCACCAGCATCCCGGACCTGATCGAGGAGGGCATCCTGCCGCACGACCGCGACGGCGGCTCCCTGCCGCAGGGCCACCCCATCGCCGTGAAGGAAGCCGTGATGCCCTTCAACCGCTTCCGCAGCCCGGAGGGCCACGTGCTGGACTCCTTGCTGAGCCCGGAGATGAAGTCCACCGGTGAGGTCATGGGCCTGGACGACGACTTCGGCACCGCCTTCGCAAAGTCCCAGGAAGCCACCGGCGACCTGCCGACCGAGGGCACCGTCTTCGTCTCGGTGGCCAACCGCGACAAGCGCACGGTGCTCCTGCCAATCCAGCGCCTGTACTCGCTGGGCTTCAAGATCCTGGCCACCCAGGGCACCGCCGCCATGCTGCGCCGCAACGGCGTGGAGTGCGAGGTCGTGGCCAAGATATCCGACGAGCGCCGCGCCGCCGCGGAGAACACCCCGCTGGTCGATGCTAACGGCGAGCCACTGCGCACCGTGGGCGACTGGATCAAGGACGGCGACATCGACCTGATTCTGAACACGCCGGCCGGATCCGCCGGGGCGCGTCACGACGGCTACGACATCCGCTCCGCTGCGGTGAACATGGGCGTGCCGTGCGTGACTACCGTCCAGGGAGCCGTGGCAGCCGTCCAGGGTATCGAGGCCCTGCAGGGCGCCGAGCCGACCGTGCGCGCCATTCAGGAGGTCGATCACTCGTGACCGCGAGTGCGAGTTCGGTAGGCCGCCCAACCTTCGGCGAGCGCTTCCTGGAGCGTTCCCAGGAGTTCGGGCAGCTCTGTGTGGGCATGGATCCGCACGTGGGCATCCTGGAGGACTGGGGCTTAAAGGCCGACGTGGCCGGACTGGAGGCCTTCAGCAAGACCTGCGTGGAGGCCTTCGCGGACGTCGCCTGTGTGGTCAAGCCCCAGGTGGCCTTCTACGAGCAGTTCGGCTCGGCCGGGTTGGCCGTGCTGGAGCGATCGATCGCGGAGCTGCGGAAGGCCGGGGTGTTGGTTATTGCCGACGCCAAACGGGGCGACATTGGCTCGACCATGGCCGGGTACGCACGGGCGTGGTTGGATCCGGATTCCCCGCTGTGCAGCGACGCTGTGACCGTATCCCCGTGGTTGGGCTTCGACTCCCTGCGCCCCGTTATCGACTTGGGTGAGCAGCACGGCAGGGGAGTGATCGTCCTGGCCGCCACATCTAACCCGGAGGCGCGGGGTCTGCAACGCTCCTACTTCGACGACACAGACACGAACTTGGCCCAGTACATTGTGGACCGCGTGGCCGCGGAAAACTCCCAGCATCCTGGGGCTGGCAACCTCGGCGTAGTCGTAGGCGCGACTCTGGCGGAGCCGCCGCGCTTGGACGAGGTGGGCGGCATGGTTCTGATGCCGGGAGTCGGCGCCCAGGGAGGCACCATGGACGATGTGCGACGTATCGCCGGGGGAGACCAGACGGCGTCACTAGTATCGCCCAACGTTTCCCGCGGCGTACTGCGCGCAGGGCCTGAGGTTGCGGATCTGCGCAACGCCGTGGCCGAGCAGGCGGCAACGCTACGGCTCTAGAGCTGTGGCTTTCGGTCCCGTTGTTCTGATGGCCATAATCGGCCATTAGCAGGGGCTTTTGCTGTTCTTCATGGATTCAGGTGTTACACTGATACACATTGTTTGAAAGCTGCTCGCGTAGCGCCCCGCCTGCACATATAGGCGGTTCGGGTGAAGCGTGTACAGTAGTCGAGAACATGAGTCCGAAAAATGAATCTCGGTGTGTCAGCTTGGCATTTTCCACCGAGAGGATTTAATATCCAGCGTTGCTTGGAATACCGTTTGGGCTCTACAGCATGCTGGTTATAGACCAGAAAAACTTTCCATCCTTTAAGACGAGAAAAATTTAACGGAGGCACCCGTGGCACTTCCCCAGTTGACCGATGAGCAGCGCGCAGCAGCGCTGAAGAAGGCAGCCGAGGCACGCAAGGCACGCGCAGAATTGCGCGAGAAGCTGAAGCGTGGCGGCACCGACCTGAAGCAGGTCCTGAAGGACGCCGAGACCGACGAGACCCTGGGCAAGATGAAGGTTTCCGCCCTGCTGGTTTCCCTGCCGAAGGTTGGCAAGGTGAAGGCCAAGGAGATCATGGAGCAGCTTGAGATCGCCGAGACCCGTCGCATCCGCGGCCTGGGTGACCGTCAGCGCCGTGCGCTGCTGGAGCACTTCGGTTTCGAGGAATAGTCTTGAGTCAGGACCTGAATAGCGGACGGATCGTCGTACTGGCGGGCCCTTCTGCGGTGGGTAAGTCCACTGTTGTGCGGCGCCTGCGCACCGACGTTCCGGACCTGTTTTTCAGTGTGTCCATGACGACCCGCGGCCCGCGACCTGGCGAAGTCGATGGCGAGGACTACATCTACGTCACCCGCGAACAGTTCGAACAGAACATTGCGGCAGACAAGATGCTCGAATGGGCGGAGATCCACGGAGGCCTACAGCTTTCCGGCACGCCGCGCGAACCCATCGAAAAGGCGCTGGCTGAATCCCGTCCGGTACTCGTCGAGGTAGACCTCGAGGGCGCGCGCAACGTCAAGAAGATGCTGCCCCAGGTGCAGACCGTCTTCCTGGCTCCGCCGTCGTGGGAGGTACTGGTTGACCGTCTGACCGGTCGCGGAACCGAGACGCAGGACGTCATAGAGCGCCGCCTGCAGACCGCGAAGGTCGAGATGGCCTCGCAGTCCGAGTTTGATCACGTGGTTGTGAACGACGACGTGGATCAGGCTGTGGCAGCCATCAGCGAGATCCTTCGCTAGCTGGCCGCAGAGGGAACAATACAGCCCATAAGCTCCAGTGACGCACACTCCAGTCCCGCGCTTTGAAGAACTAAATAAATAATCAAACAACCCACCAAAGAAAAGGTGAATACCGTGGAAAACCAGGACGTGAATGCGAACGATAGCGTGTTCGATCCTCCTGTAGGCATCACCAATCCACCGATCGACGAGCTGCTGACGAAGGTCTCCTCCAAGTACGCCTTGGTCATCTTCGCCGCTAAGCGCGCACGTCAGATCAACGACTACTTCCAGACGGTCGACGAGGGCGTCTTCGAGTTCGTCGGACCTCTGGTGACCCCGGATGTTCACGAGAAGCCGCTGTCCATCGCCCTGCGCGAGATTAACCGGGATCTGTTGGAACACACCGAGGGTTAAACCAGCTAGGCTGATTCGTTGTGAACGTTGCATCAGCTGAATTGAACACCAAGCCGCTCCGCGTCGTCATCGGCGTAGGGGGCGGCATTGCTGCGTATAAGGCCGCTCATCTGGTCCGCTACTTCACCGAGCGCGGCCACCAGGTGCGGGTGATTCCCACTCGCTCTGCACTGAACTTCGTGGGTGCCGCCACCTTCGAGGCTCTCTCGGGCCAGCCGGTGGCCACCGATGTTTTTGACGCCGTGGACGAGGTGCAACACGTCCGCCTGGGGCAGGAGGCTGACCTGATCGTCGTGGCTCCGGCCACCGCGGACCTGATGGCGCGGATCGCCCATGGTCGCGCTGATGACCTGCTGACCGCCAGCTGCCTGGTCGCCACGTGCCCCGTGGTGCTGGCACCCGCGATGCACACCGAGATGTGGCTGAACCCGGCGACCGTGGACAACGTCGCCACGCTGCGCCGTCACGGCCTAACGGTGCTGGACCCCGCCCACGGGCGGTTGACGGGTACGGATACCGGTGCGGGGCGCCTGCCGGAACCGGAGCAGATTGGCGAGCTGGCGCTCACCGTCCTAGCAGACCGCGAGGCCTTCACCCGCGACCTGGAGGGCAAGAAGGTCGTCATCAGTGCCGGTGGTACGCACGAGCCCCTGGATCCCGTTCGCTACCTCGGCAACGCCTCTTCCGGCCGCCAGGGCTACGCGCTAGCGGAGGTTGCCGCCCAGCGCGGCGCCGAGGTCACCCTGGTGGCCGGTGTCACCGAGAATCTGCCCACTCCCATCGGCGCTGAGGTGGTGCGGGTGAAGACCGCCCGCGAGATGCAGCAGGCCGTCATGGAGCACGCGCCAACCGCCGACGTCGTGGTCATGGCCGCGGCTGTGGCCGACTACCGTCCCGCAGAGATGGCGGGGTCGAAGATGAAGAAAGGCTCGGAGGCCGACCTGTCCACCATCCAGCTGACCGAGAACCCGGACATCCTCGCGGGCGTGGTTGAGGCGCGCAGGCGGGGAGACGTGGCGTCCACAACAAAGATCGTGGGCTTCGCGGCAGAAACCGGCGACGAAAACAGCACCCCGCTCGACTTCGCCCGCAAGAAGCTCGAGAAAAAGGGCTGCGACATGCTGATGTGCAACGCAGTAGGCGACGGCAAGGTCTTCGGCCAGCCGGATAGCTCGGGCTGGATCCTGCGCCCGGACGGTGAGGTCATCGACGTGCCGCAGGGGCCAAAGACCGGGGTCGCTGCCGCTATCTGGAAGGCCGTGTGCGAGACTCTCTAGGCAGCTACGTGACAAATACAGACAGCTTGGTCTAGTATGTGTCCATTGACTTAAAAGTCTTCAGTAATTCAAACGTATAAAAGGAAAATCCACGTGTCTTTGCGCCTGTTTAGTAGCGAGTCCGTCACCGAAGGGCACCCCGACAAGATCTGCGACGCGATCTCCGACAAGATTCTCGATGCGCTGATTGCCAAGGACCCCGAGGCGCGCGTGGCCGTTGAGACCGTCGTGACCACCGGCCTGGTGCACGTCGTCGGCGAGATTCGCACCACCACCTACGTAGAGATCCCCGCGCTGGTGCGCAAGACCCTGCTGGAGATCGGCTTCAACAGCTCCGACATGGGCTTCGACGGCTCCACCTGTGGTGTCAGCGTGGCCATCGGCGAGCAGTCCCAGGAGATCGCCCAGGGTGTCGATACCGCCCTCGAGCACCGCTCGCACGACGCGGAAGGCGGCACGGAGCTGGATGAGATCGACCGCCTCGGCGCCGGCGACCAGGGTCTGATGTTCGGCTACGCCACCAACGAAACCCCGGAGTACATGCCGCTGCCGATCGCGCTGGCACACCGCCTGTCCCGCCGCCTGACGGAGGTGCGCAAGAAGGGCATCGTTCCGCACCTGCGCCCCGACGGCAAGACCCAGGTGACCTTCGCCTACGACGCGGAAGGCGCCCCGGTGCGCCTGGATACCGTCGTGGTCTCCACGCAGCACGACGCGGGCATCGAGCAGGAGTGGCTGCACGAGCAGATCCGCACCCACGTCGTCCAGTACGTGCTGGACGAGGCGGGCTTAAGCGGCAACCTGGCGGACACCGACTACACGCTGCTGGTGAACCCCTCCGGCTCCTTCGTGCTGGGCGGCCCGATGGGCGATGCCGGCTTGACCGGCCGCAAGATTATCGTCGACACCTACGGTGGCATGGCCCGTCACGGCGGTGGCGCGTTCTCCGGCAAGGACCCGAGCAAGGTGGACCGCTCCGGCGCCTACGCCATGCGCTGGGTTGCCAAGAACATCGTCGCCGCCGGCCTGGCCGACCGCGCGGAGGTGCAGGTGGCCTACGCCATCGGCCGAGCGACCCCGGTGGGCCTGTACGTGGAGACCTTCGGCACCGAAAAGGCACCGGTCGAGGCGATCCAGGATGCCGTTCGCCAGGTGTTCGACCTGCGCCCGGCCGCGATCCTGCAGGAGCTGGACCTGAAGCGCCCGATCTACGCCCAGACCAGCGCATATGGCCACTTCGGCCGCACCGACTTGGACCTGCCGTGGGAGCGCACGGACCGGGTGGAGGCGCTGCAGAAGGCCGTCGCCGCCGCTCAGCAGGCTCAGTAGTTTAAGCAGGTTAAGCAGGTTTAAAGCACAGTGGACCAGCCCGTCGCCCGCGTACTGCCGATGCTCGGCGTGCCACACCTCGACCGGCTTTTCGACTACGCGGTGCCTGCAGACATGGACGCGCATGCCCAGCCGGGTGTGCGCGTCCGCGTTCGCTTCTCCGGCCGGTTGGTCGATGCGTTCGTCATCGAGCGCCGCCGCCGAAGCGACCACCCTGGCGAGTTGCGCCAGCTGGAGCGCGTGATCAGTCCCATCGAAGTGTTGCCGAAGCCCCTGTGGGAGCTCGTGAACACGCTCGCCGAGCGCTACGCGGGCGTGCGTTCGGACATCTTGCGTTCCGTCGTGCCATCCCGCCACGCTTCGGCGGAGAACGCTGGGTTGTTCGCCGACGGCGCAGCCTGGGAGGACCTCGGGGCCAAGCTCCAGTCGGTCGAGCAGGCCGCCACCGATTCCTACGCTGCCGCCGAGGAGGCTTTGGCGCCCTACACTCACGGCGCGGCGTACCTGTCCGCGCTCGTCGAGGGCAAGGCTGCGCGCGCTTGTTTATTGACGCCCCCAGGCCGCGACATCCCCACCCTCATCGCGGCCATCACCGCCGCCGTGGCCTGGAATACGCAGGGGAGCGTACTGGTGGTGACTCCCAACCAACGTCTGGTGGATCGACTGGTGGCGGGGCTGAAGGAGCACATGAACCCCGCCCAGGTGATGGAGCTAACGGCACAGGTGGGGCCGAATGCGCGCTACCGCCGCTACCTCTCAGTTCTCGCGGGCCAGGCGCGCGTGGTGGTGGGCACACGCTCTGCGGCGTTGCTGCCCGTTGTCGCGCCCCGACTGATGGTTCTGGTAGGCGAGGCTGACGACAACCTGGTGGATCCTCGCGCCCCGTACATTCACGCGCGGGAGGCGCTGGCGTTGCACGCCCAGCGCACCGGGGCGGGGCTGTTGATCGCCGGGGTGCACCGCTCGGCCGAGGTGCAGCAGTGGGTCGATAGCGGGTTGGTGTATCCGCTGCTTCCTACGCGGGAGGTTCTGCACGATGCCATGCCGTGGATCCGCGGCATGGGGGAGACCGATAGTGCGACGGAGCGGGAGCTTCACGCGCCCGGGGCGCGCATTCCCTCCATGGGCTTCGAGGCGCTACGCGAGTGCGTGGATAACGGCGTGCCCGCGTTGGTGCAGGTTCCACGGCGGGGATACGCGCCCGCGCTGGCGTGTGCGAAGTGCCGCACGCCCGCCCGCTGCCGGCACTGCATCGGGCCTTTGGAGTTGCCCACGAGCGCCGAGGCCGCCCCGCCGCGCTGCCGCTGGTGCGGGCTGACCGCCGGGCTGTTTACGTGTTCCGCCTGCGGCAACCACAGCGTGCGACTGTCCGTGATTGGCCACGACCGGACGGTGGAGGAGCTGGGGCGGGCATTCCCCGGGGTGCCGATCATCGCCAGCGGCGGTAAGAACGTGGTGGATAGCGTCCGGCTGCGCAAAAGTATCGTCGTGGCCACACCCGGGGCGGAACCTACCGTGGAGGGCGGCCTGTACGGCGCGGCGATCCTGGTGGATCCGTGGATCCTGCTGGGCAGGCAGGATCTCCGCGCCGCGGAGACCGCGCTCCGGCACTGGATGGAGGCCGCCGCCCTCGTCGCCCCACGGAGCCAGGGCGGCAAGGTGGTCTTCGCCGGGGCAGCGAACCTGCCGACGGCTCAGCAACTGATCCGCTGGGATCCCGTCGGATCTGCACGCGCGGAGCTGGCGCACCGGGCCGAGGCCGCCTTCCCGCCCGCCTTCAGCGTGGCCGCGATCGACGGCACCACCGCTGCCATCGAAGCGCTCGAGGCGGCGTGGGACTTGCCCGAAGGCGCGGAAACGTTGGGTCCGGTGGAGCTGCCGCCCGGCGTGCGCCTGCCCGCGGGGATCGACCCTCACGACCCACAGGCCAGAAAGTCCGCACGCAGGCTGCTGGTGCGCGTGCCCGCCGACCAGCGGATAGCCCTCGGCCAGGCCCTGCGCAGCGCGCAGTCGGTGCGGACCATCCACCGGGGCTCGCGGGCGGCTCAACCGGAGGCCTTGCGGGTTGTCATGGATCCCGTGCGCATCGGTTAGGGTTAATAACCATGACCGTGCTTAACATGCGCTACTTCGGGGACCCGGTTCTCAAGACCGTGGCGGACCCCGTCAAGCCAGAACAGATCCAGGATGCCGGAACCCGGCGGCTGGTCGAGGACATGCTGGAGACCATGGATCACTACGGGGGAGTGGGCCTGGCCGCCAACCAGATCGGCATCACCCGTCGCATCTTCGTTTTCGATTGCGACGGCGACCGCGGCCACGTGATCAACCCCACCTGGGAGGCCGTGGGCGAGGAGACCCAGACCGGCGGCGAGGGCTGCCTTTCCATCCCCGATGTCCACGGGGACGTCACCCGCGCCCAGCGCGTGCGCCTGCGCGGGGTAACCGTGGACGGCGAGCAGGTGGATCGGGAGGTCACGGACCTTATGGCCCGTTGCGTGCAGCACGAAACCGACCACCTGGACGGCGTGCTGTTCATTCAGCACCTCTCGGCTGAGCAGCGCCGCGAAGCAATGAAGCAGATCCGCGAATCGGAGTGGTTTAAGCAGTGAAGATCGTCTTTGCCGGAACCCCGGAGCCGGCCGCCGTGGCCCTCGAGCACCTCATCGCCGATGAGCGCATCGAGGTCGTTGCGGTGGTTACCCAGCCGGACGCCAAGCGGGGCCGCGGCCGTAGCCTGCGCCCATCGAAGGTCGCGGAGGTCGCTGAGGAGGCCGCCATCCCGACCTACAAGTGGCCGAGCCTCAAGGCCGGAACTGAATCTGGTGACGAGGCCCGGGCCGTTCTGAACGACCTCGCAGCGCAGGGGGTAACCGCAGCCGCCGTCGTGGCCTACGGAAACCTGATCCCCAAGGACATCCTCAACGTCTTTGAGCACGGCTGGGTGAACCTGCACTACTCGCTGCTCCCACGCTGGCGCGGCGCCGCACCCGTGCAGGCCGCCCTGGCGGCGGGAGACGAGACAACTGGCGCTTCCATCTTCCGCATCGAGGAAGGCCTGGACACCGGCCCCGTCGCCGCCCAGCTGTCACAGAAGATCGGCCTAGAGGACACCGCCGACGACCTGCTGGCCAGCCTGACCTACGCCGGCCGGGAACTGCTGGCCGATACGCTCGTCGCCATGGACGAAGGCACTGCCGAGCTTTCCCCGCAGGAAGATTCGCAGGCCACCCACGCACCGAAGATTCACCCCGCGGACGCGCAGATTGACTGGTCCCAACCGGCCGAGGTGATCCAGCGCGTCGTCCGCGCGCACACCCCCGCCCCCGGTGCGTGGACCTTGCTGGACGGCCAGCGATACAAGATCGGCATGCTGCTGCCCAGTAGCACAGAAGAGGTCACTGGGCTTGGCGTCGGCGAAGTGGTGGCGTCACCAAAGAAGGTTTTCGTCGGCACCGGCACTGCCGCTCTAGAGATCACCCGCATCCAGCCGCCCGGCAAGAAGATGATGGAAGCCGCGGCGTGGGCGCGCGGGCAGCAAGAACTGCTGGCGGGTCGCCCGACGTTCAGCGCGCGGGAGACGGGGGAGTAAGGCCATGGGAGGCTTCAGGTCTCGTTCCGAATCCGCCCGCAGCGGCGAGGGGCAGCGCAAGAAGGCGACGGGCTACCAACAGCGCCGCCCCGAGCACAGGCAGCGAAAGAGCAGGTCGCGGGGATCCGGAGACAAGGTGCGCGACGTGGTTTTCGGCGTGCTGCGCGATGTCACGGTCGACGGTGCCTTCGGCAACCTCGCACTGCCCAAGGCGCTGCGGGAGTCGGGTATCAAGGGGCGTGACGCCGCATTTGCGACCGAGTTGGCCTATGGCACGCTGCGGGCGCGGGGGTTGCTCGACGCGATCATCGAAGATGCGGCCGGCCGCAAGATTGAGAAGATCGACTCGGTGGCGCTGGACGCCCTGCGCCTGGGCGCGTACCAGATCCTGCGCACGCGGGTGGAGAACCACGCCGCGGTGAACACCTCGGTGGAGTTGGTGAAGGCCTTCGGAGCAGGCCAGGCCTCCGGGTTCGTCAATGGCGTGCTGCGCGCGCTGACGCGCAAGAAACCGGAGACGTGGATCGAGCGCGTAGCTCCCAGCGACAGCCTGGCCGACCTAGCTCTGCGCAACGCGCACCCCGAGTGGATCGCCGTGGTCTTCGCCGATGCGCTGGGCGTGGACCCCGCGACCAACGCCGGCCGCGCCGAGCTCGAGCGCGCCCTGGCGGCCGACGACGCCCGCCCGATCGTGCACCTGGCCGCCCGTCCCGGACAGATCAGCGGCGAGGAACTGGCGCTGATCACCGGCGGTACGGAGGGCAAGTTCTCTCCCTATGCGGTGTACCTGGACGAGGGCGCCCCAGGCGAAGTCGCCCCGGTGCGCGAGGGGATGGCTAGCGTGCAGGACGAAGGCTCCCAGCTGATCGGCTTGGCCACCACCCGCGTTCCCGTCGCCGACAACCTGCCTGCCCGCTGGCTGGACTTGTGCGCGGGCCCGGGCGGCAAGACCGCCTTCATCGCCTCAGTGGCCATGTTGGAGCAGGCCACCGTGGATGCAATTGAGATCGCAGATCATCGCGCGAAGCTGATCGAGCAGACGACTCGCGACCTGCCCGTGCGCGTGCACGTCGGCGACGGCCGGAAGCTGGAATCCATCGGCCTGGATGCCCCGGAGGGAGGTTTCGCGCGCGTGCTCATCGACGCGCCCTGCTCCGGCCTGGGCGCGCTCCGCCGCCGCCCGGAGGCTCGCTGGATCAAGGATCCGCAGGACGTCGCCCCGCTGGTCACGCTGCAACGAGAGCTGCTGGTCAGCGGCCTTGCTGCCACGGCCCCCGGTGGCGTGGTGATCTATTCCACCTGTTCGCCGCACCCCAAGGAGACCTCCGAGGTCGTCCGCTCCGTCGCCGCCCGCACGGGCGCAGAGATCCTGGATGTCACCGAGTTTCTGCCTGAGTTGGCTGATACGAACACCACCCAAACTGCCCCGTTTGTACAGCTCTGGCCGCACATCCACGGCACGGACGCGATGTTCTTCGCCGCCCTGCGCCCCGCCAGCAACAGCCCGAGCACAAGCACAAGCCAATAGTCCACTAGTGAGGAAGCCCATCCCATGTCCAATCCCCGCACCCCCCTGATCGCCCCGTCCATCCTCGCCGCCGACTTCGCCAACATGGCCCAAGAGGTTGCCCGCGTGCCGAACGCCGACTGGTTGCACATCGACGTGATGGACAATCACTTCGTCCCGAACCTCTCCTTCGGCCTGCCCGTGGCCAAGTCCCTGCTGGCGCACACGGACAAGCACCTGGACGTGCACCTCATGATCGAGAACCCGGAGAAGTGGGCGGAGGACTACGCCGACGACTTCCAGTCCGTGACCTTCCACCTGGAGGCCGTCGCGGACGTCGATACCGCCATCGCTCTGGCCGATAAGCTGCGCGGTCACGGCACGATGGCGGGCATCTCCATCAAGCCCAACACCCCGGTGGAGCCGCTGCTGGACCACCTGGATCGCTTCGACCTCGTGCTCGTCATGAGCGTGGAGCCCGGCTTCGGCGGCCAGAAGTTCATGCCCGAGGTACTGGACAAGGTCCGCAAGCTGCGCAGCCGGATCGATGCCGACGGCCTGGATACCCTCATTGAGATCGACGGTGGCATTGGGGCTGAGACCGCCGCCGAGTCCGCCGCCGCGGGCGTGGACGTGTTCGTCGCCGGTTCCAGCGTGTTTGGCAAGCCGGACCCCGCCGCGGCGGTCGATGAGATCCGCGCCAGCGCCAAGTAGCTCTATGGATCTTTCTCTTTTTTCTGACGCCCACAGTCTCGGCTGGCAAGCGGCCCAGCTAGCCAGCCCGAACCCGCCGGTGGGCGCGGTGATCGAGGATTCCTCCGGGCAGGTGGTGGGCCGCGGGTTCACGCAGGCCCCCGGCGGGGCGCACGCGGAGGTCGGCGCCCTGCAGCAGGCAGGGGAGAAGTCGCGGGGTGGCCGGGCGATAGTCACCCTGGAGCCCTGCAACCACACTGGCCGCAATGGCCCGTGCGCAGAGGCCCTCATCCGTGCCGGCATACAGCGGGTGGACTTCCTTTTCGCGGACCCAAATCCAGCTGCTGAGGGTGGCGCCGCCACGCTCCGCGCCGCGGGCGTGGAGGTTCACGGCCCCTATTTGCCGCATCCGACGGCCAGCGATGAAGCAAAGCTGCCCGCGTGGTCGGAGATGTACAGCGTGGAGCCCTGGTTGATTTCCGAGGCCCAGCAGCGCCCGCACGTGTGCCTGAAGATGGCCTCCACGCTGGATGGCCGGGTGGCCGCAGTGGATGGAACCAGCCAGTGGATCACCGGCGAGCCAGCGCGCGTGGCGGTGCACGAGGATAGAACCCGCCGCGACGCGATCCTGGTGGGCACCAGAACCATTGCGGCGGATAACCCGCGGCTGACCGCCCGCGATGCTGACGGGCGGCCCTTCCCCGAGGAGCTACAGCCGCTGCGGGTCATCATGGGGACTAGCGACATTCCCGCAGAGGCGGCGGTGTTCGCCGCGCCCGGGCACGCCCTGCATCTGCCAACCCGCGACGTGCACGAAGTACTGGCGGAACTCTGGAAGCGCGAGGTGCGCACCCTGTTGGTGGAAGGCGGAGCTCAAGTAGCCGCAGCGTTTGTGAAAGCCGGCGTAGTGGACGAGGTTCAGTACTACGCGGCCCCGGCGGTATTGGGGGCGGGGGTGGCGTCACTAAGCGATGGCGAGAACCGCCTCGGCCAAACGATCGGGGACATCCGCCGCTTCGTCCCGCGTGAGCTGCAGGTTTTCGGCCAAGACCTGCGCTGGACGATGACCGCGCCCGGGCGCACCCCCTGATACTGGGATCAACCCACAGTGGGATAATGTGTATGTAATCACATACACAAAATTTAAGGAGCGCGTATGTTCACCGGGATCATCGAGGAGGTCGGGCGGGTAGCCGCGATCGAAGAAGCCGGGGATTCTTTAAGGATGCGCTTCACCGCACCGGGTGTGCTGGTAGACGCTAAGCGCGGCGATTCCATCGCCATCAACGGCGTGTGCCTGACCGTGGCCGAGCTTGCGCCCGAGGAGTTCACCGCCGACGTGATGCAGGTGACGCTGGACTACAGCGCCTTAGGGCACGTTTCCGTCGGCGACCGGGTGAACGTGGAACGCGCCATGGCCAGCGGCCAGCGCTTCGGCGGGCACATCGTACAGGGCCATGTGGACGGCACAGCGACCCTGCGGGAGCGCCGCCCCTCGGAGCACTGGGAGGTGTTTCGCTTCCAGCTGGAGGATCCCCAACTGGCGCGCTACGTGGCCAAGAAGGGATCCGTGGCGATCAACGGCACGTCGCTGACAGTAGCGGAGGTGGCCGAAGCAGGCGGGTCTGGCTCAAGTGAGGCGTGGTTCGAGGTCTCCCTGATCCCGACCACCCTGGCGGACACGATGCTGGGGGACCTGAACCCGGGCGATACGGTGAATGTGGAATGCGACGTGCTGGCGAAGTACGTCGAGCGGCTGGCACAGCACGGCGCGCAGGACGATCAGTAAGAGGCATAGAGGGCACCAATGAGCACGAGCGAAACTAGCGAACCCCAAGACATCAAACTGGATTCCGTGGAGCGCGCCATCGCCGACATCGCGGCGGGCAAGGCCGTGGTGGTCGTCGACGACGAGGACCGGGAGAACGAGGGCGACCTCATCTTCGCCGCGGAGCTGGCCACCCCGGAGCTGATGGCCTTCATGGTCCGCCACAGCTCCGGCTATGTGTGCGTGGGCATGGATAGCGCCGACTGCGACCGCCTGGGGCTGCCGCCGATGGTGGCCCGCAACGAAGACGTTCGCGGCACCGCCTACACCGTGACTGTTGACGCCGCCGAGGGCGTGGATACCGGCATCAGCGCCACCGACCGCGCCCGCACCGTGCGCCTGCTGGCCGACCCTACGTCCACCGCCGCCACCTTTAACCGCCCCGGTCACGTGGTGCCGCTGCGCGCCAAGCGCGGGGGCGTGCTCGTGCGCCAGGGCCACACCGAGGCCGCGGTAGATCTGGCCCGCGCGGCGAACCTGGCGCCGGCCGGCGCGCTCTGCGAGATTGTCTCTGAGGAAGATCCCACGACCATGGCCCGCCTGCCGGAGCTGCGCCGCTTCGCCGACGCACACGACCTGGCCCTGATCAGCATCGAGCAGCTGCAGGACTGGCGCCGCCACCACACCCAGACTCTCGAGCGCGCCGTGGAAACCCGCCTGCCGACCGTCCACGGCAACTTCCGGGCCATCGGCTACGTCAACATCATCGACGGCACGGAACACGTGGCGCTGGTCAAGGGCGATGTGAGCGCAGTCAGCACTGGCAGCGAGGAGCCAGTTCCGGTGCGCGTACACTCCGAGTGCCTGACCGGCGACGTCTTCGGTTCCCGCCGCTGCGACTGCGGCGACCAGCTTTCCGCCGCCCTGGACTACATCGAGGCCAAGGGCCGGGGAGTGGTCATCTACCTGCGCGGCCACGAAGGCCGGGGCATCGGCCTGCTGCCGAAGCTGCGCGCCTACGTGCTGCAGGACGAGGGTCTGGATACCGTCGACGCAAACCTGGAGCAGGGCCTTCCGGTGGACGCCCGCGAGTACAGCGCCGCCGCGCAGATCCTCAAGGACCTGCAGGTGCAGGCGGTCGCGCTGATCTCCAACAACCCGGACAAGATCCACGACCTGGCCAGCCACGGCGTGAACGTGACCAAGCGCATCCCGGTGGAGCTCAACGCCAACGAGGACAATGTGGTGTACCTGCGCACGAAACGCGACCGCATGGGCCACCAACTCGATACCCTGGACTAGAACCCACTAGAAGAAAGAAGGAGCCCGGTAACCGTGGCACATAACGGAGTCGCCGACGTCCAGCTCAAGGCCGGTTCTGCCTATGGCATGACCGTGGCCGTCATCAGCGCATCCTGGAACGCCGACATCACCGACCAGATGCACGAGCACTCGATCGCCGCCGCCAAGGAGGCCGGGGCGCAGGTCTCAGAGTGGCGGGTCGCCGGGGCACTGGAGCTGCCGGTTGCCGTCGCCGCGGCATGCAAGCGTTTTGACGCCGTAGTGGCGAACGGCTGCGTGATCCAGGGGGAGACCGAGCACTTCCGCGTGGTTTGCGATGCCGTCACCTACGGCCTGACGCGGGCGGGCATGGACTCGGGAACGCCCGTCGGCAACGGCGTGCTGACCGTCGACACCCATGAGCAGGCGGTGGACCGTGCGGGTGGCGTTGATGCGAAGGAGGACAAGGGGCGCGACGCAGCAGTAGCCGCTATCCACACCGCCCTGGTGCTACGCCAGATCGAGCGTGGCGTTTAGGGGCTACCACCCCGGACAGAGTAGGGTGGATTGCCGTGAGCGATAAGGAGAATTGGGAGCTTGAAGTATCCTCGCCCTTCTTGAAGAAGCTGGCGTGGATTCTGGTCGTGCTGATCATGGCGGTGCACATCTTCATGGCCATCGTCGTGGCCGTGGGCGATACCGGCGTGACGGTGACGAAGGCCGACCAATGGGGGTTCATCGGCATCGGCCTGGTCTTCTCTTTCGTAGCGTTATCCCTGCTGCGCCCGCACGTCAAGGTGAACAGTGAGGGCGTGGAGGTGCGCAACATCGTGAACGGGCAGTTCTACCCGTGGGAGATCATCCACGGGCTGTCCTTCCCGCAGGAGGCCAAGTGGGCCCGCCTGGAACTGCCCGACTTTGAGTTCGTGCCGATGATGGCGCTGAACATCTACGACAAGCAGCTGATCGCCCAGCGTGTAGAGGACTTCCGCCAGCTGGAGGATCGCTACATGCCTTTCGATGACTAGCGTTTCCTACCGCCCCGAACCCGGCGGCATCCCCACCGACCCGGGGGTCTATACCTTTCGGGACGCCCACGAGCGCGTCATTTATGTCGGCAAGGCCAAGAACTTACGCGCCCGGCTGTCCAACTACTTCCAGGATCTCGACCAGCTGCACCCGCGCACCCGGGCGATGGTGCAGTCCGCTAGCCACGTGCAGTGGACGGTGGTATCCAGCGAGCTGGAAGCGCTGAACCTGGAGTACACCTGGATCAAGCGCTTCAACCCCCGGTTCAACGTGATGTACCGGGACGACAAAACCTATCCCATGCTGGCGATCAGCGTGAAGGAGCAGATCCCGCGCGCATTCATGTACCGCGGGCCCCGGCGCAAGGGCGTGCGCTACTTCGGGCCGTACCCCAAGGCGTGGGCGATTCGGGAGACCCTCGAGTCGCTGACGCGCGTGTTTCCGATCAGAACGTGCTCGGCTGGGGTGTATAGGCGTCACGAAGCATTGGGAAGACCCTGCCTCCTGGGCTACATCGATCGCTGCAGCGCCCCGTGCGTGGGCAAGATCACCCCGGAAGACCACCGCGCGCTGGTGGATCAGTTCTCCAGTTTCCTGGCGGGCAACACCGAGCCCGTGCTGCGCAGGGTGCGTAAGGAAATGGAGCAGGCCAGCGAGGACCTGGACTTTGAACGCGCCGCATCCTTGCGCGACCAGCTACAGGCCATGCAGAAATCCATGGAGCGGCAGGCGGTGGTGTTCTCCGACAACACGGACGCCGACCTGATCGCCTTCGTGGCCGACGAACTGGAGGCCGCGGTGCAGATCTTCCACGTCCGAGGCGGCCGGATCCACGGCCAGCGTGGCTGGGTGGTCGAGCGCGAGGACTTGAGCGAGGAGAAACTGGTCGCGGACTTCATCACCCAGTTCTACGGCGAGACCGCGGAGCTGGCGAAGGCGACGGAGACCCAGGTGGGAGGTGCCTCCGGCCCGGAGGTGGACCGGGACCTTGCCCGCGCCATCAACCCGGCCGCCGCACAGGACCTGGGCGACCTGGTGGGTGACGTGCAGGTAACACCCGTGCCCCGCGAGATCCTGGTCCACGCGATGCCGGAGGAGGCCGAAGACCTGGCGGCGTGGCTGACGAGCCTGCGCGGATCCAACGTGCAGATCCGCGTACCGCAGCGGGGTGACAAGAAGGCGCTGATGACCACCGCGGAGACCAACGCCACGCAGGCACTGGCGCAGCACAAGCTGAAGCGTGCGGGCGACATCACGGCTCGTTCGGCGGCGCTGAAGGAACTGCAGGAAGCACTGTGGATGGACGAATCCCCGCTGCGCATCGAGTGCACCGACATCTCCCACATCCAGGGCACCGACGTGGTGGCCAGCCTGGTGGTCTTCGAGGATGGCCTGCCGAAGAAGGCCGACTATCGCCGGTACAAGATCCGCGACGCAGCGGGTGACGGGCACTCCGACGACGTCGCCAGCATCGCAGAGGTCGTGCGCCGTCGATTCAAGCGCTATCAGCAGGACAAATCCGCGGTGCCTGCGGGTGACGATGCCGGCGATCTGCTGGAGGGCGAGACGGAGCTGGAAGACAGCGCCCCGGAAGGCACGGACCCAGCAGCCGAGAAGCGCAAGTTCGCCTACCCGCCGCAGCTTTTCATCGTGGACGGCGGCCTGCCGCAGGTAAACGCCGCCCAGGAGGTGCTCGACGAGTTAGGCGTGAACGACGTCACCCTGGTGGGCATCGCCAAGCGCCTGGAGGAAATCTGGGTGCCGGGGGAGGAGTATCCGATCATCGTACCCCGCAACTCTCCCGCGCTATACCTGGTGCAGAACCTGCGCGACGAGGCGCACCGCTTCGCCATCACGTTCCACCGCCAGCAGCGCAGCGCCCGCATGCGCCGCAGCAAGCTGGACGATATTCCAGGGCTGGGACCGAAGCGCCGCAAGCAGCTGGTCAAGGAGTTCGGCTCCGTGGCGAGGGTCAAAGAAGCCAGCGTGGAGGACATTGCCGCGCTGCCGGGCTTTGGCCCCAAGTTGGCGCAACTCATTCACGATGCGCTGAATGCTGGGTAGGATCGGGGACATGAGCGCATCAACGCAGCAAGAGCCCAGTTTGATCCTTATTACGGGCATGTCTGGGGCGGGGCGTCGAGCCACTGCCGCAGCCCTGGAGGAGCTCGGGTGGTACGTCGCAGACAACCTCCCGCCCGAGCTCATCGTGCGCATGGTCGAGCTCAGTTTCTCTGAGGATTCGCCGATCGAGAAGCTGGCGATCGTCACCGACGTGCGCTCCCGCGACTTCGCCGGCAACCTGACCAGCGTGCTGCATGACCTGCACACCGGGGGCCGGCGCCCGACGGTGCTGTACCTGGATGCCACCGACGAGGCGCTGATCGCCCGCTTCGACGCCGTCCGCCGCACCCACCCGCTGCAGCAGAAGGGCACATTGCAGGACGGCATCGACCGCGAACGCGAGATGCTGACCAGCATCCGCGAGCGCGCCGACATCGTGCTGGACACTACCAACCGCAGCATCCACGATCTGCGCCGCGAGCTGGAGAAGTTCTTCGCCGCCGCCGACCACTCGAGCGTGCGCATCAACGTGCAAAGCTTCGGCTTCAAACACGGTCCGCCGAAGGACATCGACATGTTGCTGGACGCTCGTTTCTTGCCGAACCCTTATTGGGATCCGGAGCTGCGGCCCTTTAAAGGTATTGACGCCCCCGTCTCCGACTTCGTGCTATCTCAGCCGGGCGCGGAAGCGTTCCTCGACCACATCGTCGGGCTCATCCATTCGGTGCTGCCGGGATACCGCAAGGAGGGCAAGTTCTTCGTCTCCGTGGCCATCGGCTGCACGGGTGGCCACCACCGCAGCGTGGCAATTGTCGAAGAGCTGACCCGCCGCCTGGCCGACGACGGCGTGCTGGTGAACCTGTCCCACCGGGACCTGGAACGTTAGGAAAGGGGCCGGAGACAAACCATGAATACTTCCGAGAAACCCGGCAAGCCCATTGCGAACATCGCTTGCCTTGGCGGCGGGCACGGGCTGTTCAACACACTGCGTTCGGCGCGCACCATTGCCGACTACGTTTCCGCCATCGTGACGGTTGCCGACGACGGCGGCTCTTCGGGCCGCATTCGCCGCGAGCTGGGATCGCTCCCGCCGGGCGACCTGCGCATGGCGCTGGCGGCTTTGACCAAGGATAATGAGCGCGGGCGAATGTGGGAGGAAGTCCTCCAGCATCGCTTCGGAGGCTCCGGGGCGCTGAAGGGACACGCGCTCGGCAACTTCCTGATCACCGGCGTGGCGCAGGTGATGGGCAGCGAAATGGACGCACTCGACGAGATCGGGCGCCTGCTGGGCGTCGAGGGGCGGGTGATCCCCATGAGCAACGAGCCGCTGGACCTCGAGGCCGAGGTGCTGGGGCTGGAGGAGGATCCGCGCGAGGTCGTGGCCGTCCGCGGCCAGGTGGCGGTTGCCTCTACCCTCGGCGAGGTGCGCCGCGTGAAGCTGTACCCGGAAAACCCGCCAGCCTCGAAGGAGGCCGTGGAGGCGATCCTGACCGCCGATCTGGTTTCCATGGGACCGGGATCCTGGTTCTCGAGCGTTATCCCGCACATACTCGTGCCGGAGATCGTGGACGCGCTGAACCAGACAAAGGCCGTCAAGGCGCTGGTGCTGAACCTGGTCCCGGAACCGGGGGAGACCGCAGGCATGTCCTTGGAACACCACATCCACATGGTGCGGCAGCACTGCCCGAGCCTGCAGATTGACGTTGTCATCGTCGATCTGTCAACGATGCCAGTGGCCGCCACTCGGCGTCATATCGATAGAGCCGCAGCAGCACTCGGCGCCAAAGTCATCTACCGTGACGTGCGAGAGGACGACAACCGGGGGCGCTGGACCGACCGGCACAACCCGGCGAAGCTCGCCGCCGTGTTGCAGGAGGTATCCGGGGGCGTGCAGGACCTCCCGGAGCGGGAGTAGCTTTCCCGGCTATAATCAGATGCTTTGAGCACTGATTGCATACGACCAATCGGGACAATCGAAACCAAAGAGACCAAGGAAGGGAAGCCCGTGGCACTGACGGCTGATGTGAAGGCAGAGCTAAACCGAGTTCTGGTGACCCGCCACGACGTGATGACCGCCGAGGTCGCCAGCCTGCTGCGCTACACGGCCGCCCTGCACCTGGTGGGCAAGAAGATCGTGGTGGAATCCGAAGTCGACTCGGCAGAGACCGCCCGGCGCCTGACCGACATGGTTGAGCAGCTGTACAAGATCGAGCCGGAGCACCAGATCATCGGCGCCGGGAACCTACGCCGCCGCCCGCGCCACGTTCTGCGCTGGACTGAGGGCGGCATGGAGCTGGCCCGCCGCACCGAACTGATCGACCGCGTGGGCCGGCCTGTTCGCGGCCTGCCGCGCTTCATCATCGGCGGCACCTCGGAACAGTGCGTGGCGGCCTGGCGCGGCGCCTTCCTGGCCCACGGCTACATCACCGACCCTGGGCGCTCCTCGGCGCTGGAGGTACAGACGCCCTCCAACGAGGCGGCACTGGCGCTGGTGGGAACCGCCCGCCGCATCGACGTGACGGCCAAGACGAAGGAGGCCCGGGGAGTTAACCGCGTGGTCATCCGCGACGGCGATTCGATCGGGCGGCTGCTGATGCTCATGGGAGCCAAGGAGACCCGCGAGGTCTGGGAGAAGCAGCGCCGCACCCGCGAGAACCGGGCTAAGGCCAACCGGTTGGCCAACTTCGACGATGCCAACCTTCGCCGTAGTGCGCGTGCCGCCGTGGCCGCCGCGGCCCGCGTAGAGCGCGCCCTGGAGATCCTGGAGAACGACGTGCCCCAGCACCTGGCCCAGGCCGGCCAACTGCGCGTGGAGCACAAGGAGGCCTCGTTGGAGGAGCTCGGCCGACTGGCGGAGCCGCCGATGACGAAGGACGCGGTGGCGGGCCGCATCCGCCGCCTGCTGTCTATGGCGGACAAGCGCGCGGAGGAGCTGGGGCTGCCGGATACGCACTCCGCGGTGACCTCTGAACTGTTTAACGACGTGGACTAGTACCCCCGTCCCAAAGGGGGTTAGTAATCCCTGCGAAGCTGGTGGGGCGCAGGTACTCTCGGAGGTGTCGGCGTGAGGGTCGAGGGCTTGGTTTATTGAGCCGTGGGCCTTGGCGTCTAGATCGAAGTAAATGTAGACGCTCTGTTTAGGAGATCAACTTATGACTATCCGTGTTGGCATTAACGGCTTTGGCCGCATCGGCCGCAACTTCTTCCGCGCTATCCGTTCCCAGGGCGCTGACATCGAGGTCGTCGGCATCAACGACCTGACCGACAACAAGACCCTGTCTGTGCTGCTGAAGAACGACTCCGTGATGGGTCGCCTGGACGCAGAGATCGAGTACGACGACGAGTCCATCACCGTCGACGGCAAGCGCATCGCCGTTTCCGCTGAGCGCGAGCCGAAGAACCTGAAGTGGGGCGAGCTGGGCGCGGACATCGTCATCGAGTCCACCGGCTTCTTCACCGACGCTGAGGCTGCCAAGGCTCACATCGAGGCCGGCGCCAAGAAGGTCATCATCTCCGCCCCGGCGAAGAACGAGGACGCAACCTTCGTCGTCGGTGTTAACCACACCGATTACGACCCGGAGAACCACCACATCATCTCCAACGCATCCTGCACCACCAACTGCCTGGCTCCGCTGGCTAAGACCCTGGACGAGGAGTTCGGCATCGTCAAGGGCCTGATGACCACCGTCCACGCTTACACCGGCGACCAGCGCCTGCACGACGCTCCGCACAAGGATCTGCGCCGCGCCCGCGCCGCAGCCGTGAACCTGGTTCCGACCTCCACCGGTGCTGCAAAGGCCGTCTCCCTGGTTCTGCCGCAGCTGAAGGGCAAGCTGGACGGCTACGCAGTCCGCGTTCCGGTTATCACCGGCTCCCTGACCGACCTGACCTTCGAGGCTGAGAAGCCGGTCACCGTCGAGGCCGTGAACGCTGCGTTGAAGAAGGCCGCCGAGAACGAGCTGAAGGGCATCGCTAAGTACTCCGACGACGCTCCGCTGGTCTCCACCGACATCGTCGGCGACCCGCACTCCTCCGTCTTCGACTCCGGCCTGACCAAGGTCATCGACAACCAGGTCAAGGTTGTCTCCTGGTACGACAACGAGTGGGGCTACTCCTGCCGCCTGGTCGACCTGGCCACCTACGTCGGCGAGCGCCTCTAAGGCGCTTACCGGCTGAAAGTCCCCTTTAGGACGATTTAGGACAATGACGGGTTCGGCTCCGATCGCCGCACGTTAGCGCGTCGCGCCGATCGAGTCGACCCGTTTTCTCTTATTCATACAAACCCGCTTTAACCCCATAAGAATCAACCCCAGCAGAAAATTCAAGGAGCTTCCCATGGCCATCAAGACCGTTCAAGATCTGATCAACGAGGGCGTACAGGGCCGCCACGTCCTGGTCCGCGCTGACCTGAACGTCCCGCTGTCCGACGGCAACATCACCGACCCGGGTCGCATCGATGCCTCCGTGCCCACACTGAAGGCTCTGCTGGAAGCCGGCGCCCGCGTCGTCGTCTCCGCCCACCTGGGCCGCCCAAAGGGCGAGTTCAAGGAAGAGTTCTCCCTGGCCCCTGTCGCCGAGGCTCTGGCCGAGCGCCTGGACCAGTGGGTACCGCTGGCCACCGACGTCACGGGCGAGGATGCCCACGAGCGCGCCAACGGCCTGGACGACGGTGACATTCTGCTGCTGGAAAACGTCCGTTTCGATGCCCGTGAAACCTCGAAGGACGAGGCTGAGCGAACAGAGTTCGCCGCCGAGCTGGCAGCCCTGACCGGCGACAACGGCGCCTTCGTCTCCGACGGCTTCGGCGTGGTTCACCGCAAGCAGGCCTCCGTGTACGACGTGGCTAAGAAGCTGCCGCACTACGCCGGCGGCCTGGTGGAGGCCGAGCTGAACGTGCTGCGCAAGGTGTCGGAGAACCCGGAGAAGCCCTACGCCGTCGTGCTGGGTGGATCCAAGGTCTCTGACAAGCTGGGCGTCATCGAGGCTCTCGCCCCGCGCGTGGACAACCTCATCATCGGCGGCGGCATGTGCTTCACCTTCCTCGCTGCCAAGGACTACGAGGTCGGCGGCTCCCTGCTGCAGGAAGACATGATCGACACCTGCAAGGACCTGCTGGAGCGCTTCGGCGACGTCATCGCGCTGCCTACCGACGTTGTGGTCGCAGAGCGCTTCGACAAGGACGCTGACCACCGCACCGTCGACCTGAACTCCATCCCGGCGGGCTGGATGGGCCTGGACATCGGCCCGGAGTCCGTCAAGGCCTTCGCCGAGGTTCTCTCCAAGTCCAAGACCGTCTTCTGGAACGGCCCGATGGGCGTATTCGAGTTCCCTGCGTTCGCTGAGGGTACGCGCAGTGTTGCTCAGGCGATTATTGACGCCACCGCTGCGGGTGCTTTCTCGGTCGTCGGCGGCGGCGACTCGGCTGCAGCTGTGCGCACCCTGGGGCTGGACGAGGAGGGCTTCTCCCACATCTCCACCGGCGGCGGCGCCTCCCTGGAGTTCCTGGAGGGCAAGGAGCTGCCCGGCGTTTCCGTCCTGGAGAGCTAAAGCAGCCCCCGACGTTTGCAACAAGAACAAGCTGCGCCAAGCAGCAGCCATCTAGAAAGAACCAGATCTAGAAAGAACTAGAGAGGCATAGACTTTCATGACCGCACGCAAGCCCCTAATCGCCGGCAACTGGAAGATGAACCTGAACCACCTGGAGGCCATGCAGGTCGTCCAGAAGTTCGTCTTCGCACTGCCGAAGGAATACTACGAGTCCGTTGACGTGGCCTTCATCCCACCGTTCACCGACATCCGCTCCGTGCAGACCCTGGTCGACGGGGACAAGCTGGCCATCACCTACGGCGGCCAGGATGTTTCCCAGCACGCCTCCGGCGCCTACACCGGCGAGGTCTCCGGCGCGATGCTGCAGAAGCTCGGCTGCACCTGGGCCATCGTCGGCCACTCGGAGCGCCGCCAGTACCACAGGGAAACCGACGAGGTAGTGGCAGCCAAGGCCCGCGCCGCACTGGATAGCGAGCTGCAGCCAATCGTGTGCGTCGGCGAGCAGCTGGACATCCGTGAAAAGGGTGAGCACGTCGAGTTCGTCAAGGAGCAGACCAAGGCCTCCCTGGCCGGCCTGTCCGCGGAAGATTTGGCCAAGACGGTCATCGCCTACGAGCCGGTCTGGGCCATCGGCACCGGCAAGGTTGCCTCCGCCGAGGACGCGCAGGAAGTCTGCCACGCCATCCGCGCGCTCGTTGCAGAGCTGGCGGGCGAGGAGGTTGCCGCTGGTATCCGCATCCTCTACGGCGGTTCCGTGAAGACCGACTCCGTCGGAGAGCTGGTCAGCCAGCCTGACGTCGATGGCGGTCTGGTCGGCGGGGCGTCACTAGACGGCGAAGACTTTGCCCGTCTAGCTGCCGCAGCGGCTAAGGCAACCGCTTAAGAAGCGATAGAGATGAGCAAAGACACGATCCGCGGCACCGCAATTCCCGTCGCTCCCGAGGAGATTGCCCACCCCGAGATCAGCCCAACGGTGCGGGACGATACCCGCTACCTGGGGCGCATCTTGGGTGAGGTCATCCGCGAGCAGGAGGGCGACTACACCTTCAACCTGATCGAAAACACCCGCAGCGCGGCGTTCGACCTGCGCTACGGTGAGATGCCTATTGAGGAGCTCGCCGAGCAGTTCAACACGCTGCCGACAGAAAAGGCGCTGCCGGTTATCCGCGCGTTCTCGCACTTTGCGCTGATGGCTAACCTGGCAGAAGACCTGTACGTCGAGCGGGTGCGCGACCTCGAGGAGGACCGCGGCAACACCGCGCCGCGCTCCACGCTGGCCTACACCTGGCAGGAACTGCACAACCGCGAGGTGCCGGTGGAGAAGGTCGCCGAGACCATGGCGAACGCCCTGGTAGCGCCGGTACTGACGGCGCACCCGACGGAGACCCGCCGCCGGACCGTGTTCGACGTGCAGACCGACATAATCAAAATGATGCGTCGGCGCGCACGGGTGCTCAAGGAGCTGAAGCTCAACCCCGATTCGGTGCGTTCGGCACGCCAGCTGGCCGAGATCGAGCTGGTGATCCGCCGCAGGATGACGCTGCTGTGGCAGACTTCCCTGATCCGCAGCGTGCGTCCGCGCATCGAGGACGAGATCAAGGTGGGGCTGCGCTACTACGGCATCAGCCTGCTCAGCGAGATCCCGGCCATCAACCGCCGCGTGAACGAGCACATGAAGGAGCAATACGGCGACGTGGTGCCCCGTACCGCGGTCGCGCGCCCCGGCTCGTGGATCGGCGGTGACCACGACGGCAACCCGTACGTGACGGCGGAAACGGTGAGCATAGCCACGACCTTCGCCGCTCGCACTATCTTCGACCACTACCAGAAGACCATCTACGCGCTGGAGCACGAGCTCAGCTTGTCCTCCAAGTTCATTGACACGACCGAAGCGCTGGAGCAGCTGGCCGACCGTGGGCGCAACGACGTGCCTTCCCGCGTGGACGAGCCCTTCCGCCGCGCCCTCCACGGTATGCGTGGGCGGGTGGCTGCCACGGCCAAGCACACCCTGGGCGAGCCGGTGGTCTCCGGAGGCATCCACAAGGGCCACGAGCCCTATGCCAACCCGGCGGAGCTGCTGGCGGACATCGACACGGTGGATCAGGCCCTGCGCCATTCCATGGACGACCTGCTGGCCGATCACACCCTGGCGGATCTGCGGGAAGCCGTGGAGACCTTCGGCTTCAACCTGTACTCGCTGGACCTGCGCCAGAACTCCGAGAGCTTCGAGAACGTGCTGACGGAAGTCTTCGCCCGCGCAGGCGTGGCGGAGAACTACGCCGAGTTGGACGAGGACGCGAAGGTGGAGTTGCTGCTGACCGAGCTGGCCAGCCCGCGGCCCCTATCCGATCCGGAGGCCGAATGGTCGGAGGAGACGGCCCGCGAGCTGGGCATCTTCCGCGCCGCGGCGCAGGCTGCCAAGAAGTTCGGCGTGGAGGTGGTGCCACATTGCATTATCTCGATGGCCTCGTCCGTCTCCGACGTGATCGAGCCGATGATCCTGCTGAAGGAAGTCGGTCTGATCCAGGCGAACGGCGAGAACCCGCAGGGGTCCGTGGACATCATCCCGTTGTTTGAGACGATCGATGACCTCTCCGGTGGTGCGGACATCATGCGCCAGCTCTGGCAGTTGCCGCTGTACCGCAACTACGTAGCGGGGCGCGGCGATATCCAGGAGATCATGCTCGGCTACTCCGATTCCAACAAGGACGGGGGCTACTTCGCCGCCAACTGGGCGCTGTACGACGCGGAGTTGGCGCTGGTCGAGGCCTCCCGCGAGGCCGGGCTGTTTCTGCGCCTGTTCCACGGGCGTGGTGGCACCGTCGGACGCGGCGGCGGCCCTTCCTACGACGCAATCCTGGCGCAGCCGAAGGGCGCGGTGCAGGGTGCGGTGCGCATCACCGAGCAGGGCGAGATCATCTCCGCCAAGTACGGCGACCCCGCCAACGCCTCCCGCAACCTGGAGGCCCTAGTGGCCGCCACCCTGGAGGCCAGCCTGCTGCCCGTCGACGATCTCAACGATCCGGACGTCGCCTTCGAAACCATGCGGCAGATCGCGGAGGAATCGAGGAAGGCCTACTCCGCACTCATGCACGAGGATCCGGGCTTCATCGAGTACTTCACCACCTCTACGCCGCTGGCGGAGATCGGCAGCCTGAACATCGGCTCCCGCCCCTCCTCGCGCAAGCAGACCACCGCGGTCTCGGATCTGCGCGCCATCCCGTGGGTGCTCAGCTGGTCGCAGTCGCGCGTGATGCTGCCCGGTTGGTTCGGCGTGGGCAGTGCCCTGAAGCGGTGGATCGAGGATGGTTCTTCTGTTTCTGGTGACGCCACCTCGCGCCTCAACTACCTGCGGGAGCTCCACAGGCGCTGGCCTTTCTTTGACTCGGTGCTTTCTAATATGGCCCAGGTGATGTCGAAGGCGGACCTTTCCATCGCGCAGCTGTACTCCGAGCTGGTGGGCGATAGGGAAGCGGCGGAGCGAATCTTCGGCGTGATCGTCGAGGAGTACAAGCTGACTGTGGATATGTTCCTGCAGATCACCGAGCGGGAAACCCTGCTGGCGGACAACCCAGAGCTGGTCAGCTCCGTGCGCAACCGATTCCCGTACCTGGTGCCGCTGAACCTGCTGCAGGTGGAGCTGCTGCGCCGCTTCCGCGCCGGCGACGATTCCGATAGCGTGCGCTCCGGCATCCAGCTAACGATGAACGGTCTGGCCACCGCGCTGCGCAACTCGGGTTAGGTAACTCGAGATAGCAAGGGAGCTAGTACGCCGCACCCCGCGTGGCAGGTTGTCACGCGGGGGCTACAGCGGGTAAATTCGTGGTGTTAATTGAAAGTTTTAGTTAGTCGATTTCAAAAGAAGAGTTGAGGGTAGGGCATTGATCCTAACGCTGCAGATCATCCTGGTTATCACCAGCTTGCTGATGGGCCTTTCCGTGTTGCTGCACAAGGGTAAGGGCGGCGGCCTGTCCAGCCTGTTCGGTGGCGGCATGCAGTCCAACCTGTCCGGTTCCACCGTGGCGGAGAAGAACCTGGATCGCCTGACCGTGGGTACCGCAGTGATCTGGCTGCTGGCCCTGATCGGCCTGAACCTGGTTCTGCACTACGGCCTGGCCTAGCAGCCAGACCGCTTAAACAACTTAAAGCAGCGGGTTGGCGGCCTCGTCAACCCACAGCAGCGTCGCCTCCGTTCCGGAGGCCAATGCTGCGGGCCACTCGGCGCCATTGCCGCCGTTAAACACCTGGCCCGCAGCTTCTTTCTTTTCCTCGCCGCTGACCAGCAACCACACCTGCCGGGAGCGATTAACCGCCTGCATGGTCAGGCTGATGCGCTCCGCCGGGGGCTTCGGGCACTCGCGCACCGCGACCACCGAACCCTCGGCGTGCAGTAGCGCGTCGGTGTGCGGGAACAGCGAGTTGATGTGCCCCTCCGGCCCCATCCCCAGCAGGTGAATGTCGAAGCCCTCGGGGGCCACCTGATCCACCGTCTTGCCGTAGAACTCGGCGGCGGAATCCAGCGCCGGGCCGTCGGCCTCCTCGCCGGCGGCCAGGGCTGGGACACGGAACACGTTCAGCGAGGGGATGTTCACATGGCGCAGCAGTGCATCGAAGGCCTGCTTGTCGTTTCGCTCCGGGTCGCCGGCGGCCAGGAAGCGCTCGTCGCCGAAGAAAACATATACCTGGGACCAGTCGATCGCGGTGACGGGGAAGTCCTCCGCCGTCTGCTGCGCTGCGTGATCCAGGGCGGCGATCTCCGCCAGGGTGTCGATGCCCGCCCCGCCGCCGGTCAGCACCACGCGGACCATGCCGTCGCCCGTCACGGTATCCCCGGTGCGCTGCAATTCCGCCACGGTGTTGATGAACTCGCGGGCCGCGGCGGTTGCGAGATCCTGCTTGTTGTCGCGGGGGCGCAGCTCCACCCCCGTCTTGTCGCTGACAACTGCGGTGCGGCGGCTATTCTGCGTGGGCTTCATCGTAGAGACTCCTGACCATCGAAGGTGTTATAGGTTTCGCGGGCATCGCGGGAGGTCCAGCGGTCCAGCTTGTCCTCCTGCGGCCCGGGGGTTTGCGCGCCACGATACTGGGAAGTGCGGGGACCGCGGTCCGGGCGGTTCACGCGCACCAGGCCGCGGAGGGCATGCCCGAAGGCGTAGTCCGGATCCAGGTGGCGCAGCTCCTCGGCCAGGCAATCGGCCAGTGCACGCCTGCCGAGGGTGACCATGGACTTCTGGTCGCCGACGGTCAGCGATACCGTGTTGGCGTCAATAGCCTCAACCTCAATGGCCCCCACCTGGCGGTGCAGCACCGCCTTTTCGATAGAGATCAGGCGATTGCCCTCCGCGTCCTCGCCATAGCGCCCATCGACCGTAACGTGCCTGGTCAACGGCACATCCAGGCGCTCGGCCAGCCAGCCGGCGGCGATGTCCACGGACGGGTCGTGCTTCGGCCCCCACACCTCGGCGGACACGATCGGGTGGTGCGGCGGCTGGTCCAGCGCGGAGGCCAGGAGCCCACGCCACAGGGTGATGCGGCTCCACACCATGTCCGAATCCCCGCGGGTGTAAGTCATGCGACGGCGGTAGAGGGCATCTTCATCCTCGTCCGTCAACGAGTCGGTTATGCGGCGGGTCGCCAGCGCACCGATGGGGTCGGCCGCCGGGTTGCGTGGCCCAGTGCCAGGCCACCAGGCCACGATAGGAGTGTCGGGCAGCAGCAGGGGAGTCACGACGGAGGCGCGGTTGGCGGACAGCTCGCCGTGCAGGTGCATGATGATGATCTCGGAGGCGCCCGCATCGCCGCCAATGCGCAGCTGCGCGTCCAGCAGAGACTCCTCGCTGCGGTGCGTGACCAGCACGATCACGCGGGCGGGGTGCTCGCGGGAAGCGTCGTGGGTGGAGCTGATGATGCGGTCGAGATCGTCGTCCTCACTGGTGACGACGATGAGAGTAAGCACGCGCCCGCTCGTGACGTCGCCGCGTTCCTCACGCAGCGCGCGGATGCGCCGCTCGATGTCTTTGGTCTTGGTGTTCGGAAGGTCGATGATCATGGGCGTTTAGTGAGCGCTCCTCGCGCGGTCGGAGGGGTAGGTGGGGGAACGAAAAAGGTTCTAAGGGCGACGCCACTGCCGCCCGGACCGGGACAGGATCTCTTCGGCGCCCTTCGGCCCCCACGTGCCGGCGGGGTAGTCTTCCGGGCGCCCGTGAAGGGCCCAGTGGTCCAGGATCGGATCCAGGATCTTCCAGGAGAGCTCCACTTCCTCGTTAGTGGGGAACAGGCTCGCCTCGTCCAGCAGGGCATCCAGGATCAGGCGCTCGTAGGCCTCGGGGGATTCCTCGGTGAAGGACTCGGAGTAGCTGAAGTCCATGTTCACGTCGCGGACTTCCATGGCCGAGCCCGGCACCTTGGAGCCGAAGCGCACCAGCACGCCCTCCTCGGGCTGCACACGAATGACCAGCATGTTGTTGCCCTGGGCGGTAGTCTGGCCCGGGCCGAACGGCAGGTGCGGAGCCTCCTTGAACACGATGGCGATCTCCGTCACGCGGCGCCCCAACCGCTTGCCGGTACGCAGGTAGAACGGCACCCCGGCCCAGCGACGGGAGGAGATCTCGAAGGTCGCGGCAGCGTAGGTCTCCGTGGTGGACTCCGGGTCGAAGTCGTCCTCTTGGCGCAGCCCTTTCACCGGGATCGAGCCCTGCCAGCCAGAGGTGTACTGCCCGCGGGCCGTGGTTTGTGCGAAAGGCCCCACCGGGGTGGTTGCGCGCAGCACCTTCACCTTCTCCGCCTGCAGCTCCTCCGGGTTGAACGTCACCGGCTCCTCCATGGCGATCAGCGCCAGCAGCTGCAGCAGGTGGTTCTGAATCACGTCGCGGGCCGCGCCGATGCCGTCGTAGTACCCAGCGCGTCCGCCCAGGCCAATGTCCTCGGCCATGGTGATCTGCACGTGGTCCACGTAGTGCGCGTTGAACATCGGATCGAACAGCTGGTTGGCGAAGCGCAGCGCCAGGATGTTCTGCACCGTCTCCTTGCCCAGGTAGTGGTCGATGCGGAACACGCTGGATTCCGGGAACACGCTGTTCACGATCTCATTGAGTTCGTGGGCCGACTGCTCATCGTGGCCGAAGGGCTTCTCAATGACCACGCGGCGCCAGCCGTTGTGCAGCTCGCCCAGCTCCGGATCCGGCTTGGCCAGCCCCGAGCGCTCGAGTTGGTGGCATACGCTGGGGAAGTGGTCCGGCGGGACGGACAGGTAATAAGCCCAGTTGCCGGCGGTGCCGCGTTCGTTGTCGATCTCCCGGGTTTTCTCCGCGAGGGCGTCAAAAGCAGAATCGGTGGTGAAGTCGCCGGTGACGAAGAAGATGCCCTCGGCGAGGCGATCCCACACGTTCTGGCGCCACGGGGTGCGCGCGCGATCCTTGACGCACTCCAGAACCTGCTCCTCGAACTGCTCCTTCGACCAGTCCCGGCGGCCGTAGCCGATCAGGCTGAAGCCGGGTGGCAGCAGGCCGCGGTTCGCCAGGTCGTAGACGGCGGGCAGCAGCTTCTTGCGCGCCAGGTCGCCGGTTACGCCGAAGATCACCAGGCCGCAGGGGCCGGCGATGCGCGGCAGGCGCTTATCCAATTCGTCGCGTAACGGGTTGCGCCATTCCTCGGCGGAAAAGGGAAGTTGCACTTGTCTAAAGTCCTATTTTCCTTGGTTGGTGGGTGGGTGAGTGCCGGTCGAGCTGTTTTGAGCTACTTGGCTTCTAGCTGCGCGGAGAGGGTGTCCAGCAGCTCGTTCCAGGAGTCCACGAACTTCTCCACGCCCTCGTCCTCCAGCACGGTCCACACCTCGGCCAGGTTTACGCCCACCGCGTCCAGGCCGGCGAAGACTGCGCGTGCGTCCTCCGCTGTACCGCTGAGGGAATCGCCGCGGATCTCGCCGTGGTCTATCGTCGCATCCAGGGTGTTCTCCGGCATCGTGTTCACGGTGCGCGGTCCGGCCAGCTCGGTCACGTACAGGATGTCTGGGTACTCGGGGTTCTTTACTGAGGTGGACGCCCACAGTGGTCGCTGTACATGCGCTCCCTTGTCGGCCAGCGCGGTCCAGTCGGGGTTGTTGAGCAGGCGCTCCTCAAAGGCCGCATAGGCCAGCTGCGCGTTAGCCACGCCCGCCTTGCCCTTGAGCTGCTTGGCCTCGTCGGTGCCGATGCCATCCAGGCGCTTGTCGATTTCGGTGTCCACGCGGGAGACGAAGAAGCTGGCCACGGAGTGGATCTTGGTGAGGTCCTTGCCCTCCTCGGCAGCGCGGGCAATACCGGCGATGAAAGCCTCCATGACCTGGATGTAGCGGCTGACGGAGAAGATCAGGGTCACGTTCACGCTGATGCCCTCGGCCAGCACGTCGGTGATGGCGGGCAGGCACTCCTGCGTGGCGGGGATCTTGATCATCAGGTTCTCGCGGCCCACCTTCGCAGCCAGCTCCTTGGCCTGGGTGACGGTGGCCTCGCGCTCATTGGCCAGGCGCGGGTCCACCTCGAGGGAGACTCGGCCATCCACCCCATCGGTCTTCTCGTAGATGGGCAGGAAGACGTCGCAGGCGGCCGCCACGTCGTCCGCCGCCATCTCGAACACCGCGCTTTCGGCAGGGGTACCAGCGGCGGCGAGCTCGCGGAGCTGCTCGTCGTAGGCCGTGCCCTGGGACATCGCGTTGGCGAAGATGGCCGGGTTCGTGGTCACGCCGACCACGCCCTTGTTCTCAATGACCTCGGCGAGGTTGCCGGTGCGCAGGCGGTCGCGGGACAGGTCGTCCAGCCATACGGAGGTACCGGCTTGTGCAAGTGCGTCGATGTTGGCGGGGGTGCTCATATAAGGAATCAGTCCTTGCTGTGGGGGTGGGGTTGTGGGGTTTACTTGTTCGCCGCGATGGAGTCGTGCGCGGCGGCGACGACTGCCTCGGAAGTGATGCCGAACTCGCGGTAGAGCGTCTGGTAGTCCGCCGAAGCGCCGTAGTGCTCCAGGGAGACCGTGCGGCCGTTCAGGCCGACGAAGCGGTGCCACGGCATGGAGATGCCAGCCTCGACGGAGACGCGAGCCGTCACGCTGCTTGGCAGGACCTGCTCCTGGTACTCGGCATCCTGCTCGAGGAACCACTCCATGACCGGCATGGAAACCACGCGGGTGCCCACGCCCTGGCTCTCCAGCTCCTTGGCGGCCTCCACGGCCAGCTGTACTTCGGAGCCGGTGGCCAGCAGGATGACCTCCGGGGTGTCCGTCGATTCCTCGACCAGCACGTAGCCGCCGCGGGCCACGCCCTCGGCGGCCTTGTCCTGGGTTCCCTCCAGCACGGGCACGTTCTGGCGAGTCAGGACCAGAGCCTTCGGGGACTCCTCGGCCTGCAGGGCAGCCACCCAGCCGGCAGCGGTCTCGTTGGCGTCCGCCGGGCGGATAACCGCCAGGTGGGGGATGGCGCGCAGGGAGGCCAGGTGCTCGACCGGCTGGTGGGTGGGGCCGTCCTCACCCAGGCCGATGGAGTCGTGCGTCCACACGTGGTAAACATCCGACTTCATCAGGGCGCCCAGGCGCACCGCGCCGCGGGCGTAGTCGGAGAACTGCAGGAACGTTGCGCCGTACGGGCGAGTCGGGCCGTGCAGGGCGATGCCGTTCAGGATGGCGACCATGCCGTGTTCGCGGATACCGAAGTGCAGGTTGCGGCCGCCCGGTTCCGCGGTGAAGTTGCGGGTGCTGATGGCCTCCGGCCCGAAGCTCGGGGAGCCCTTAATGATTGTGTTGGTGGAGCCGGCCAGGTCGGCAGAACCGCCCCACAGCTCCGGCAGGGTCTTACCCAGAGCCTGCAGGGTGGCCTCCGAAGCCTTGCGGGTAGCCAGGGACTCGCCGGCCTCCCAGCTGGGAACCTCGGCATCGAAGCCCTCCGGAAGTTCGCGGGAGTACAGACGGTCGAACAGAGCCTTGTTCTCCGGGTTGTTCTCCGCCCAGGCGTCAAAAAGAACCTGCCACTGCTTGTGCGCCTCCGCGCCACGATCGATCAAACCGCGGGTGTGGGCAATTACGTTGTCCTCCACCGGGAATGGCTCGTCCGGGAAGTCCAGCGCCTGCTTGATGCCCGTGATCTCCTCCGCGCCGAGGGCAGCGCCGTGGGAGGCTCCGGTATCCATCTTCGTCGGGGCGGGGTAGGCGATGACGCTGCGCAGGCGGATGAAGGTGGGGCGGGAGGTCTCGGCCTTGGCGCGCTCGATTGCGTCCAGGATGCCCTCGACATCCTCGCCGGTGACCTCGAGGGTCTGCCAGCCGTATGCGGCGTAGCGGGCGGAGACGTCCTCGGTGAAGGCGATCTCGGTCTGGTCCTCGATGGAGATGCCGTTGTCGTCCCAGAAGACAATGAGGTTGCCCAGCTGCTGGGTGCCCGCCAGGGAGGAAGCCTCGGAGGTTACGCCCTCCTGCACGTCGCCGTCGGAGGCGATTACGTAGATGAAGTGGTCGAACGGGGACTCACCGGCAGGTGCCTGCGGGTCGAATAGGGCGCGCTCACGGCGTGAAGCCATCGCCATGCCCACCGCGGATGCTAGACCCTGGCCCAGCGGGCCGGTGGTGATCTCCACGCCATCGGTGTGGTGCACCTCCGGGTGGCCCGGGGTCTTGGAGTCCCAGGTGCGCAGCGCCTGCAGGTCCTCCAGCTCCAGCCCGAAGCCGCCCAGGTACAGCTGGATGTACTGGGTCAAAGAGGAGTGGCCGGCCGACAGGACGAAGCGATCCCTACCTACCCAGTGCACGTCTTGCGGATCGTGGCGCAGCACCCGCTGGTAGAGGGTATATGCCAGCGGCGCCAGACTCATTGCCGTGCCGGGGTGGCCCGAGCCGCACTTCTCCACGGCGTCTGCGGCCAGCACACGGGCAAGGTCGACCGCACGCGTGTCGGTCTCCGTCCAGTCCGCCGGGTAGTTACGCACCGTGAGTGCCTGCTGTTCTGGGGAGAGAGTCACTGTCAGTTGCCTTTCTTCATCAAGCCGAATACCCCATACATACTAATGGTCGTAGTCGCTCGCCGTGGCTAATGGGCGCAGTTGCAGGCTGGATTCTCGGGGCAAAAATTTCTTGCAGGCCGCGGGAACTATTTGGAGCTCCCGTACGACCATATGTAGATGGGCGAGTGCAGGCTCTGTTTCGGCCTGCACCCCGCGCTCGGGTAGCGTTAGACGCGATTCGGAAAATATTCGAGAAGGTGGAGGCGAGGCAGCCGGTGAAGACATTCGCTGAGACGGCCAAGGCGTATCTAGCACTGACCAAACCCAGGGTCATTGAATTGTTGCTGGTGGCCACTATTCCTGCGATGTTGCAGGCAGCGCGCGGCGAAGTGAACTTCGGCCTAATCCTTCTCACACTCATCGGCGGTTGGATGGGCGCCGGCGCGGCTAACACGTTCAACAACGTGGTCGATCACGACATCGACCAGCTGATGCGCCGCACCCGTCGCCGCCCCACCGCCCGCCAGACCGTCTCCGTCGGGGAGGCTCGCGTCTTCGCCTGGGTGCTGCTGATTGCCTCTGTGCTGTGGCTGGGCTTCTTGTGCCACTCGTGGCTGGCTGCCGGCTTTATCGTGCTGACGAACTGGTTCTATGTTTTCGTCTACACCAAGTGGCTGAAGCGCCGTACCTGGCAGAACGTCATCTGGGGCGGTGCTGCGGGCTGCATGCCGGTGATTGTTGGCTGGGCCGTCATCACCGATAACAACGGCGGTGCCTTCCACGCCGGGTGGTCTTCGTGGCTTCAGGCGCTCATTTTGTTCATGATTATTTTCTTTTGGACGCCGCCGCATACCTGGGCTCTGGGAATGCGTTACCGCGAGGACTACGAGGCCGCAGGTGTGCCCATGATGCCTGTGGTCAAACCCCCGCTGCAGGTCACGCGTCAGATCCTGGCTTACACCTGGGCGACCGTGATCACCTCGCTTCTGCTGGTTCCGGCCGCCAGCTGGATCTACTTGGCTGCCGCACTGATCTCCGGCGGCTGGTTCATCATCAAGGCTCACATGCTGCACCAGGGCGTGAAGAACGGTACGCCGGTGAAGCCGATGCAGCTGTTCTTCCTGTCGAACAACTACCTGTCTATCCTCTTCGTCGCCCTCTCCGTAGACGCAGTGCTGGGTTGGCAGACGCTCGCCCAGGCAGTGCTCGGCTGAGAGATTCCCGACTAAAGATCACCAGGCCGTCCTGAGCCAGTCGGCCTTGTGCTTCATCTCAAACTCAAAAGACTGAGTCTTTCGTGCTGTCTGAGCCGTCTTAGGCGTCAACGGTCTCCTGACGCTGGCAGTCGCCGGCCGTCGTACCCGTCAGGCTGGCGTTGCCGCCGCTGTAGCGGTACTTCAGAGCCCAGAGGAAGCCGGTGGCCGCGGTGGTAAGTCCGGAGCCGATAACGTGGATCGGCACCGACCAGCGGGGGACACCCAGCCAGTACTGCATGATGCCGACGATCGCCTGCAGAATGATCGCTGCGATCACCCAGTAGGAAGCCGTCTTGATGCGGTGCTCCAGGTTCAGCGCGAACACGCCCGCCAGCAAGCCAACGGTCAAACCCAGGTAGAGATACATGAAACCGGCGTGGATGTGCGCCATGTCGATGAGTGGCACCTGCAGACGGTGCTCCGGAAGAATCGCCTCATCGCCCGCGTGCGGACCGGCGCCGGTCACCAGGGTGCCGGTAATCAGGACGATTGCCAGGCTCAGCGCGGATCCGTCGGTGAGAATGCGCAGGGGGCGTGGCATCAAGGGTTGCATCTCGCCATCGTCGGGCTCACCGATGCGCACCACCAGCTTCGCTGCCAGGAAGACCAACAGCATGCTGGGCAGGAAGTGCAGGGCAACGGTCCACCACATCAAATCCATGTGCACAGTGATGCCACCAATAACGGCCTGGACGATAATGCCAATGCCCTGAATGAAGGCCAGGTGGAGAATCGCGGAGCGCCGCGCGGCGCGCACCACGGAAATGAAGCACACCAGGGCGGCGATGATCAGCACAAAGGTCAGGGTGCGGTTACCGAACTCGATCAATTGGTGAATCCACGGCGCGGAGCCAGCAACCGGGAACAGGGAGCCCGGGTGGCACTGCGGCCACGTGTCGCAGCCCAAACCGGAGCCCGTAACGCGCACCAAAGAGCCGGTGAAGGTAATTCCCGTCTGGCAAGCCAACAGGATGATGGCGAAGAGCCGCTGGCGCCGGATAGTCGGGGCGGTAACGGGCCGAGGGAAGCCAAACCTGCGGTCGGCTGCATGTGCAAAGGCGTACAGCTTCAGCAGCGCTCTGACGAAGGGATTGTTCTCCTCCGCGGCGCGTTGTTTCATAGTCTCAAGCACGCCTTTAAGACTATCGGAAGCCCACGTGACGGGGCTAATTGCGGCTAGGCGTCCTTGCGTTAGTCGCTCTCCATGGTGAAGCGGAAAAGCTTTAGCGCGAGGACCGAGCCGATCACGGCCCACACGGCCAGGCTCAGCAGTGCCAACCAGTTGAAACCACCGGCAACCACTGCGGTGTGGAAGCCTTCCATCAGCGCCACCGAGGGAACGGCCATGAAGAGCGCATTGACGTTTTCACCTGCCGGGGTGGTCATGGTGGCGTACACAGCCGCGCCCAGCAGAACGAACCAGATCGTATTGCCCAGCGCCAGCACCAGCTCCGAGCTCAGTGTGCCGCCCAGCAGCAGCCCCAGGCTGGTGAAGGCCGCAACTCCGAGCACCGCCGTCACCAGAGCCGCGGGCAGCCCCACGAGGTCCGGGCGCCACCCCAGCGCGAACGAGGCGATGGAAAGCACCAGCACCTGCAGCAGCACCACGATGCACACCGCGACGACCTTACCCGCGATCAGCGCCCAGGTGGGCACACCCGCCGCGCCGATGCGCTTCAGAGCCCCGTAGCGGCGGTCGAAGGCCACCGCGATGGCTTGCCCCGTGAAGCCCGCGCCCATCAGCGCAATCGCCAAAGCCATGGGAAAAATGCGGGTCACGGCGTGGGAGGCGTCATCGCCGGGAACTAGCGTCAGACCAATAAGCAGCCCCAGCGGAATGACCATAGATAGCAATTGCTGCTCGCCGTGGCGCAAGAACAACAGCGATTCGATCTTGGCCTGAGCCTTTACGATGTCGCCGGACTTCGCCTGCTGGGGTGCGGGGGCAAAGAATCCTGGCTCGAAGCGGCTGGTGGTACTCATGAGCGGATGTCCTTTCCGGTGATAGAGAGGAAGACGTCCTCCAGCGACTGCCTGTTGACCTCGAGTTGGCTGATCATCACAGATTCATCGGCGAAAGCCTCGGCCACCGCTGCGACCAACTGCGGGCTCAGCTCCTGGGCTTCAATCCTGAAGTGGCGGGGGCGCAGCTCGTCCACCGTCACCGGCTCCTCCGCGCGCTTGGCAATGGCCGCGGAGACATCGGAGAGTGCGGCGTCGGAATCAACCTGCACCGCGAGCCACGCACCGGTGGAGTCCGGGTCACGGCTCGACATCATCTCCTCGGGCGTGCCGGAAGCGACCACGCGACCGGAATCAATGATGACTACTTGATCGGCCAGCGCCTCAGCCTCGTCCATCAGGTGGGTGGTCAGCACCACCGCCACGCCGTCGCGCTTCAGCGAGACCACCAGATCCCACACCGCCAGGCGGGACTGGGCGTCCAGGCCGGCGGTCGGCTCGTCCAAGAACACCAACTCGGGCCGCCCGACCAGAGCGCAGGCAAGGCTCAGGCGCTGCTGCTGACCGCCCGAAAGGCGCCGGTAGGGTGTCTTTTCGTGGCCGGTCAGCCCGACGGTCTCGAGCAGCCAGTCGGGGTCCAAGGGGTTTTTCGAGTATGACGCCACCAGCCGCAACATCTCGCCCACGCGGATTCCGGGGTAGGCGCCGCCACCTTGCAGCATTACCCCGATGCGACTGCGCACCTCGTCCGACTCGACGGCCGGATCCTTGCCGAACACGCGGATGGTGCCCTCGGTGGGGCGAATGAAGCCCTCGCACATTTCGACGGTCGTGGTTTTGCCTGCGCCGTTCGGGCCTAGCAGTGCGAGCACCTGTCCGGCGGACAGCTCAAGGCTCAGCCCGTCGACGGCGCGGCGCTCGCCGTAGGTTTTGACTACGTCGCGGAGCTGAAGCACGGGAGAGCTCGCCCGTGCCTGGGTTGCCTGGGTTTCAGGTCTTGTGGTCATGATGTGAAAGTCTAGCCCCCTGGCAGCGTTTTACGTAGTAGCGGCTACTGCTCGCCGGAGTTTGTCGGAGCGAAACGACAGGGCCTCGGCCAGATCTGCGTTGCGGGCCGCAAGAGCCCGCAGGATCACCAGCGCTACCAGGAAGAACACGAGGCTCATCGCGTAGATGTAGATCACGGTGGAGGTAGGCAGGGAAAGTCCGCGGGGGAGGATGAAGAAGCTGAACACCACCGAGTAGATCACGGCCGTGAGGTGGAACGCCCGCCGGTTCGCCCAGGCCGCGAGGGGGAGGATCGCCCACAGGAGGTACCAGGGGTGAACGACGGGAAAGAAGAACACCAGGATGAGGGTGGCCACGCCCAGTCCGCCTACGGGGTGGATACGGCCGCGGAAAGAGGCCCACAGCATGCGAACGACCCAGAACGCACCCACGAGCAGACCGAGGGTGCGGAAGATGATCAGCGCCGAATCGGTGTGATCGCCCAACCCCAAGAGGGCACCGAGCGCGCCGGAGGTCAGGCCGAGGGAGGTGGTGATCGACATCCAGGAGATGATCTCCGCAGCGCCACCCTGGGAAGCGATCCAGCCGAAGCCGACCCCGGTGAAGAGGGAGAATGCGACGGAGGTTACAACTGCGACCACTACGGCGACGGCCGCAGCAGAGAAGAGATCCACCAGACGCCCGCCGAACCAGAGGGCGAGTGCGACACCGGCAAAGCCCAAGCCGATGAAGGCCGTGACTTTGACCAGGCCGGCCATTGTGATCAGGCCAAACCCGCCGATGATGAGTATCCAGCGGCTGGTGAGGGGGCGCTCTTCGTTATCCACGCCGCGCAGCACAAGCTCCAGGCCTGCGAGCAGAAGGCCGATCAGGGCAGCCTCGTTGTGGATGCCACCGACCAGGTGCAGGATCGCCAGCGGATTCAACACACCCAGCCACAACGCAGCTCCACTGGACACGCCACAACGCCGCGCCAACCGGACGAGCGCCCAGCCGCTTAACGCCAGCCCCAGAATGGCCACCAACCGGTGAAGCACGATGCCGAGGATGATGGAGTTGCCGGTCAGCATGGAAATGACCTCGCCATAGCCCAGCGCCACCGGGCCGTAGGGGGCGGGGGAGTGCGCCCACATCAGCGGCACGGAACGGGCCAAGGGATCGTCGATGCCCAGCAGGTCTACCGGTCCGGCGCTGTAGGGGTCCCAGCCCTTCGCGGCGATCGCTCCCTGCGCCAGGTAAGAGTAAATGTCCTGGGTGAACAGCGGCGGGGTGACCATAAGCGGGGTGACCCATACGAAGAAGGTGCGCCAGTAGGTCCGCACTGGGATTGGGTGATTGGGTCTGCCGGATGCAGAGACGGCGAAGGTGAAAAGCAGCAACCAGCCGTAGACCAGGAAGCCGATGCCCACGAAAACCAGAACGGTGGTGGAATGCAGCATCCGCGCCAGCGTGTTCACGCCGGGGAAGTCCCAATAGGGATTGTGAATCACGGGGAACGCGCCGGCGCCCAGGCCGCCGACTGTGATCAGCATGGTGCCGAGGGCGCCGAGGAAAACGGCAGCGTAGAGCCGCATAGAAAGGGCGCGGCTCAGGGGCTGGAGCTGCAGGGAGCTCTCCGGCACATTGTCGCCGTCAGACTCGGAGTGCAGCTGTGCCGAACGCGACCCCGCCAGGCCCAGTTGAGGCAATTGCTCCTGGATCCTCCGCCAGGGCGCCAGGAGACGCGACCCCCGAGACGAGCTCGGGGTGGCTGAGGTGGGGGTAGTCATAGGTGCAGATACTACCGAATGCCTCAGACAATCTTCTTCAGCCATGGCCGTGACCAGCGCCACAAAGAAAACGCGCGAGCTCTGTGACAGTTAGGCAGGGTTACCTTAGTAGACAAGCGGGAATATTTACGACACACTTTTGTTGTCTAATCATGTAGGCACAACTTTAAGTTGCACAGGCGCACTCTAACAGAAGCTAAAGGAGGTACTAGCGTGGCACGGACATCTGAGGAGCGGGCAACCCAGCCCACTCCAGAGCACGACACGCGGCACCGCATTCTTCTGCACGTGCTGCGCCACGGTCCGGTGAGCGCATCGGACATAAGCGAGGCATTTGGGCTAAGCGCCGCCGGCGTTCGGCGTCACTTAGACAACGTCGTCTCCGACGGCCTCGCCGAGGTCGTCGAGGCACCTCGTTCCGGGCAACGTGGACGGCCCGCCAAGCTCTTTAGGCTGACCGACGAAGGCCGGGCGGAGTTTGGACATGATTACGACACGCTCGCCTTGCTGGCGCTGCGCGCTCTTCGCTCTGCTGGCGGAGAGGAAGCGGTGGAGGACTTCGCCGCTCAGCGCATCAACGATCTGCTGGAGGACGTCTCCGACTCCGACGCGGACGTAGCCGCCAAGGCCCAGGCTATTGCCGATGCATTGACCAAGAGGGGCTACGCTGCCACTGTCGGTCACGCAGGCGGTGGCGTACAGATTTGCCGTCATCACTGCCCGATCCAAGATGTCGCTCACGAGTTCCCAGAACTGTGCGCGGCGGAGCACCGGGTGGTTGCAGAGCTGCTGGGACAGCACACTCAGCCTTTGGCGACAATCGCCGACGGCAACGGTGTCTGCACCACCTATATTCCGCTTAGAACCATTGACCCTTCCCCCAAGAAGGAAAGTTAACCATGACTCAAGCTGCACAAACACCTGAAACTAAACCCCAGACCGACGAAGAGATTATCGATTCCATCGGCGCGTACGGCTACGGCTGGCACGATTCCGATGTCGCCGGCGCCTCCGCCCGCCGCGGCCTGAACGAGGACGTCGTCCGCGACATCTCCGCGAAGAAGAACGAGCCGGAATGGATGCTGAAGCGCCGTCTGAAGGCTCTGGACATCTTCGACAAGAAGCCGCTGCCGACGTGGGGCGCGGACCTCAGCGATATCGACTTCGACAACATCAAGTACTTCGTCCGCTCCACCGAGAAGCAGGCTCAGACCTGGGAGGATCTGCCGGAGGACATCAAGAACACCTACGACAAGCTGGGCATCCCAGAGGCCGAGAAGCAGCGCCTGGTAGCTGGCGTGGCCGCCCAGTACGAGTCCGAGGTTGTCTACCACCAAATCCGCGAGGATCTGGAAAAGCAGGGCGTGATCTTCGTTGATACCGATACCGGACTGCGCGAGTACCCCGAGCTGTTCGAGGAGTACTTCGGCACCGTGATTCCGGCCGGCGACAACAAGTTCTCCGCGCTGAACACGGCCGTCTGGTCCGGTGGTTCCTTCATTTACGTGCCAAAGGGCGTGCACGTGGACATCCCGCTGCAGGCGTACTTCCGCATTAACACCGAGAACATGGGTCAGTTCGAGCGCACGCTGATCATCGTCGACGAGGACGCTTACGTCCACTACGTCGAGGGCTGCACCGCACCGATCTACAAGACCGACTCCCTGCACTCCGCAGTGGTCGAGATCATCGTGAAGAAGGGCGGCCGCTGCCGCTACACCACGATCCAGAACTGGTCGAACAACGTCTACAACCTCGTCACCAAGCGCACCAAGTGCGAAGAGGGCGGCACGATGGAATGGGTCGACGGCAACATCGGCTCCAAGGTGACCATGAAGTACCCGGCCGTGTGGATGACCGGCCCGCACGCGAAGGGCGAGGTGCTCTCCGTGGCTTTCGCTGGCGAGGGTCAGTTCCAGGACACGGGCGCGAAGATGGTGCACATGGCTCCGCACACGAGCTCGAATATCGTCTCCAAGTCCGTCGCCCGCGCCGGTGGCCGCGCTGCCTACCGCGGCCTGGTGCAGGTGAACAAGGATGCGCACCACTCCGCTTCGAATGTCGAGTGTGACGCGCTGCTGGTCGACTCCATCTCTCGATCGGACACATACCCGTACAACGACATTCGTAACGACCACGTGACGCTGGGCCACGAGGCCACCGTCTCCCAGGTCTCCGAGGATCAGCTGTTCTACCTGATGTCCCGCGGCATCGAGGAGGAAGAGGCAATGGCGATGATCGTCCGCGGCTTCGTGGAGCCCATCGCCAAGGAGCTGCCCATGGAGTACGCCCTGGAGCTCAACCGTCTAATCGAACTGCAGATGGAAGGATCGGTGGGTTAAACCAAATGACCACCCAACTCAACGAAACCGAAGCGACTATCACACCGGTCCAGGCTGGTACGGATCACCAGACCAAGGGTGACCGTTTCACCTCCTTCTCGGCCGCGGACTTCTCCGTGCCGCGCGGTAAGGATGAGGATTGGCGCTTCACCCCGCTGCGTGAGCTGCGCGGCCTGCACGATGGCTCGGCCGTAGCTGACAAGCGCGCTGCCGTCGCCGTCGGTGTTTCTGATGATGACGCCCCCAGCGTGACCGTCGAGCAGTTGGAGCCGGGCGACGAGCGCCTCGGCCGTGCGGGTGCTCCCGTGGATCGTGCCGCAGCCCAGGCGTGGGAAAACACCGAGTCCGCGGACTACGTGCACATCTCCAAGGATGCGGCGCTGAAGGCTCCGGTGACCATCACCGTCGACGGCCCGGGGGAGGACGAGGTCTCCTACGGCACCCTGGTCGTGGAGCTCGAGCCCCACGCTGAGGCCGTGGTGTTCGTCCGCTACGAGGGCTCCGGCGCGCACTCCGACAACGTCGAGTTCGTCGTTGGCACCGGTGCGAAGCTGACCACCGTGGTTTTCGAGGACTGGAACCACGATGCGGTGCACCTGTCGAACTCGCACATCCAGGTTGGCCGCGATGCAACCGTTCGCCACTACTACGCAGCCTTCGGTGGCCACGTGGTGCGCTCCGTGCCGCACGTGCGCTACACGGACACCGGTGGCGATGCTGAGCTGCTGGGTCTGTACTTCGCGGATGCGGGTCAGTACTTCGAACAGCGCCTGCTGGTGGATCACTCGATCCGCAACTGCCGCTCCAACGTGCTGTACAAGGGTGCGCTGCAGGGCGAGCCGGAGAAGGGCAAGGATGCCCGTGAGGCACGCACGGCGTGGATTGGCGACGTGCTGATCCGCCCGGATGCCACGGGCACCGACACTTACGAGAAGAACAACAACCTGCTGCTGACCTCCGGCGCCCGCGCTGATGCGGTGCCGAACCTGGAGATTCAGACCGGCGAGATCGTCGGCGCAGGCCACGCCGCCACCGTCGGTCGCTTCGACGACGAGCACATGTTCTACCTGCAGTCCCGTGGCATCGACCCGGCTAGCGCCAAGATGCTGATCGTCCGTGGTTTCTTCACCGACGTCATCAAGCGCATCCCGGAAGAGTCCATCCGCGAGCTGCTGGAGGACAAGGTCGAGGCCGAGCTGCAGCACACGGTTCTATAAATTCATTCAACCCGTCAAACACCCAAAGAAAGCTTTTTACACACCATGAGCACTCTGGAAATCAAGAACCTGCACGCGCAGGTCGTCCCCGCCGACGAGAACGAGGATCCGAAGCCGATCCTGCACGGCGTGAACCTGACCATCAACTCCGGTGAGACTCACGCCATCATGGGCCCGAACGGCTCCGGCAAGTCCACCCTCTCCTACGCCATCGCTGGCCACCCGCGCTACGAGATCACCGAGGGCGAGGTGCTGCTGGACGGCGAGAAACTGCTGGATATGGAGGTCGACGAGCGCGCCCGTGCGGGCCTGTTCCTGGCCATGCAGTACCCGACCGAGGTGCCGGGCGTTTCCATGGCCAACTTCCTGCGTTCTTCCGCCACCGCCGTGCGCGGCGAGGCACCGAAGATCCGCGAGTGGGTCAAGGAGGCCCGCGGTGCGATGGAAGAGCTGGCGATCGACCCGTCCTTCTCCGAGCGCTCCATTAACGAGGGCTTCTCCGGTGGCGAGAAGAAGCGCCACGAGATCCTGCAGCTGGGTCTGCTGAAGCCGAAGTTCGCAATCCTCGACGAGACCGATTCCGGCCTGGATGTCGACGCACTGCGCGTCGTCTCCGAGGGCATCAACCGCTACCAGGAGCGCGAGAACGGCGGCGTGGTAATGATCACGCACTACCAGCGCATCCTGAACTACGTGAAGCCCGACCACGTGCACGTCTTCGCCGGCGGTCGCATCGTGGAATCCGGTGGACCGGAGCTGGCTGAGCAGCTCGAGGCCGAGGGCTACGACAAGTTCATCTAGGCCAGCGCTTTACCCACTCCCATCCGTCTAATCCCAACGAAACCTTGCTCGGTTCAGCCCGAACTGGGCAGAAAGTGTGAACTTGTGAGTTCCAACAGTTCCCTGGACATCGCGAAGATCCGCAGCGACTTCCCGATTCTCTCGCGCACCGTGCGCGATGGGAAGAAGCTGGTGTATCTGGATTCCGGAGCTACCGCCCAGCGGCCGGTGCAGGTGTTGGATGCGGAGCGGGAGTTTTTGACAACCCATAACGCTCCGGTGCACCGCGGTGCCTACGAGATCGCGGAGGAGGCCACCGAGTCCTACGAATCGGCTCGTGAGGCCATCGCCGCCTTCGTCGGCGCCGAGGACCGGGAGATCGCCTTCGCCAAGAACGCCACCGAAGCGCTCAACGAGGTCGCTCACATCCTGGGCGACGCTCGGGCGGGGGAGTTGCAGGTCACCGAAGGCGACGAGATCGTCGTCTCCGAACTGGAGCACCACGCCAACCTGGTCCCGTGGCAGGAACTCGCACAGCGCACCGGCGCGACCTTGAAGTGGTATTCCGCCACTTCGGATGGCTGCATCGACCTGGACAGCCTGGATCTCAGCGAGCGCACAAAGGTGGTTGCGCTGACTCACCAGTCGAACGTCACCGGCGCCGTGCTGGACGTCAAGGAGGCCGTGCGCCGCGCCCGCGAAGTTGGGGCAATCTTTGTCTTGGACGCCTGCCAATCCGTGCCACACATGCCCGTAAACTTCCACGAACTGGACGTGGACTTCGCCGCTTTCTCCGGCCACAAGATGCTGGGACCTAACGGCGTCGGCGTCCTTTACGGTAAGGCACAGCACTTCGACCAGCTTCCGCCCTTCTTGACCGGCGGATCGATGGTGGAGAAGGTCACGATGGAGCGCACGACCTTTACTGAGGCTCCACAGCGTTTCGAGGCGGGCACGCAGATGACTTCTCAGGTCGTGGGCCTGGGTGCAGCCGTGAAGTACCTGGAGGAACTGGGTATGGACAAGGTCGCCGCGCACGAGGCGGAGCTGACGGAGTACGCCCTGGAGCAGCTGCAAACCATCGAGGGCTTGCGCATCATCGGTCCCACCGACTCGCAGGATCGCGGTAGTGCCCTGAGCTTCGTCGTGGAGGGGATCCACCCGCACGACCTGGGTCAGGTCGTCGACGATCAGGGTGTGTGCATCCGTGTGGGCCACCACTGTGCATGGCCGGTGCACACGTGCATGGGCGTGCAGGCCACCGCCCGCGCCAGCTTCTACATCTACAATGACCTTTCGGAAGTCGACGCGCTGGTCGCCGCCATCCGCAAGGCGCAAGAGTTCTTCGGCACGGCGTAAGAACGGCGATTGAGGAAAGTACTAGAGGATACTAGGGCCCTATGAAACTTGAGCAGATGTACCAGGAAGTAATCCTGGACCACTACAAGCACCCGCAGCACGCGGGCTTGCGCGAGCCCTTCGAGGCCGAGGTGCACCACGTGAACACCTCGTGCGGCGACGAGCTCACGCTGCGCCTGCACCTCAGCGAGGACAACCAGACGGTCGAGGACATCTCCTACGACGCTGTGGGGTGCTCCATTAGCCAGGCCTCCACGTCCGTCATGGCCGAGGAGCTGGTCGGCCGGCCCGTTGCGGAAGCCTTCGCCAAGCTTGCGGAGTTCGAGCGCATGGTCACCTCCCGCGGCAAGGTCGAAGGCGATGACGAGATCATCGGCGACGGCATCGCCTTCGCGGGTGTCTCCAAGTACCCCGCCCGCGTGAAGTGCGCCCTGCTCGGCTGGAAGGCCTTCGAGGCCGCTGCCACCGAGGCCGGCGTGAGCGCTAACACCAACACAGAGTAAGGAACACACCATGACTGAGAACGCAGAACCCACCGCCCCGGAGATGGATCCCTCGCCTTTGGACAAGGCCCCGGAGGGGCCGTCAGAGCGCAGCCCGGAGGACATGGCGCTGGCTGGCAAGGTCGAGGAGCACCTGCTGGACGTTATCGACCCGGAGCTCGGCATCAACGTCATCGACCTGGGCCTGGTCTACGACATCTGGATCGAGGACAAGACCGCAGTACTGAACATGACCCTAACCTCCCCGGCCTGCCCGCTGCAGGACGTGCTGGAGGATCAGGCGCGCGATGCTGTGATCAACAACGTCGACGAGGTCTCCGACCTGCAGATCAACTGGGTGTGGAGCCCGGCCTGGGGCCCGCACATGATCAACGAGGAAGGCCGCGAGCAGCTGCGCTTCCTCGGCTTCACGGTCTAACCCGAGAACAGCCTCTTACACACCGCCCGTCCCACCGACCAGGGCTGGTGGTATAGAGGACGGAGGAACTCGTGGCGCAGCCCGGTTCCCTTCCTGAGCGCCCACATCGTGCGCGCCACGGCCAGCCCGTCGCGCCCGCTTAAATAGGCCAGCTGTGCCCGCGATTCCAGGGCAAAAAAGTGCCCGAAGAAGTCCTGCAGCGTGGCACCGTCCGCCCGCGCGATGAGCTCCCCACCGACCTGGCGCAGCACGTACGCCAGCCACCCGCCAGCGCGTTTGCCGTCTAGGAAATCGTTGGCAGACTCCATGGCATGCCCCAGCGAGTAGCCCGTCGCCGGATTGATAAACCCAGCCGCGGCGCCAAACTTTCTTTCTTTATGACGCCGCCTGGTCCCCATCGGGATCGCGACCCGTTCTTCGCGCAGTACAGTCTGGGTGCCTATGCGGTCTGCCAGTCGCGCCCGCAGTACCTCGAATACTTCTTCCTGTTTCACTGCGACAGCGCTGCAATGCGCCGCCAAGATGGTCTCCTCGAAAAGCCAGCCTTCGTCGGTGCGCTGGATGTAGCAAAAGCTAGGTGGGCAATCTCCGGCCTGGGTAGCCGTCCCGGTCCAATCCATGAATGTGGGGGTGGATTCTGAAAGGGCCTCAGTAAGAGGCAAGAACCAGCCGACCGCCAATTGCCACAGCGCGGTGTCCGTCCGTGGGGCGCCGGTGCAGTCGACGGCAGATGTTCCCTCCGGAAGTGGTTTGGCTTCGATCCGCACACGCGCGGCACGCAAGGCCTCGACTACCGCCGCCTGGTCCAGCATTCGATAGCTAAACCCTAGGGTGCGGCGGTTCAGGGGAGTACCTGCGACGACCTCCAAAGACTCAGGTGCGGCAAATAGGTGGTCGGCCCACGAGGGAATCTGCGTGGAGAACACCCCATAGGTGCCGGGAAAGGGGGTAGAGCTGTGCACATCGAAGGCAGGATCATAAGCGGTGATGTGAAAACCGCGCTGTGCAGCTCGAATGGCCAGGAGTGCACCGGCTGGCCCGAGGCCTTTAAGCACAAGCTGTTGGGTCACTACTTACCTCCGATGTGGGATCCTTACCCCCGAACTTACACAGCCGTGTTTTACTCATCTTTTCTTCAGGAATCTTTTGCGCCTGAATGATTTACCTATAGATATAAGACGCACCTAATAGAATAAATAGCTTTGCAAGCTCAGGTTTAAGTTTAGGGTTTGGGGGACAGGCCACAGATCAGGTGTAACGCTTGACCTGCGGGCATCAAAACCAGTTTCTAACATAAACGTTGTCCTACTCGGTACGAACATACCGAAAGGTGGGGCACGAGAAGAAGACAACCCCGTCGGTGGCACACGCCGGCTGCGACTCGGGAGTATGGGGGACCCGGGCAGCGCGACTCCGGTGTTCATGGGGTGGGAAGGGTCGCCGACGGGGATGGCTGATAGGCTTCTTCCTTGTGATTGTTACTAATGACCTCGAGGTTCGAGTGGGGGCTCGAACCCTGCTGAACGCCCCTGGGCAGCATCTACGTGTGCAGCCCGGCGATCGCATCGGCCTGGTCGGGCGCAATGGTGCGGGTAAGACCACCACCATGCGCATCCTGGCGGGCGAGGGCGAACCCTATGGGGGCACCGTCACGCGCAGTGGCGAAATGGGCTATTTGCCACAGGACTCCAAAGAGGGAGACATCGAGCAGAGCGCGCGCGACCGAGTGCTTTCCGCGCGTGGACTAGACCGCATCCGGCACTCCATGGAACGCCAGCAGGAGATCATGGAGACGAGCGAATCCACTAGCCAGCGCGATGCAGCGATCCTCAAATACAGCCGCCTGGAAGAGAAATACCACGCCCTCGGAGGCTACGAGGCCGACAGCGAGGCCGCGCAGATCTGCGACTCGCTGGGACTACCCGAGCGGGTGCTAGACCAACCGCTAAAGACTCTCTCCGGTGGTCAGCGCCGCCGTGTGGAGCTGGCGCAGATCCTCTTTGCGGCCACCGCAGGATCCGGTCGTTCGCAGACCACCCTCCTTTTGGACGAGCCGACCAACCACCTGGACGCGGATTCCATCACCTGGCTGCGCGGTTTTTTGGCAAAGCACGAGGGTGGGCTGATCATGATCAGCCACGACGTAGAACTGCTGGATGACGTCTGCAACAAAATCTGGTTCCTCGACGCGGTCCGCGGAGAAGCAGACGTCTACAACATGGGCTGGACCAAATACAAGGACGCCCGCGCGACCGACGAGGCACGCCGGCGCCGCGAGAAAGCCAACGCAGAGAAGAAGGCCAGCGCGCTGAAGCAACAGGCCGAGAAGCTGGGAGCGAAGGCCACCAAGGCGAAGGCCGCTAAGCAGATGGCCGCCCGCGCGGAAAAGATGCTGGGCAATCTGGACGAGATTCGCGTCGAGGACCGCGTGGCCAACATCAGCTTCCCGGAGCCAGCACCGTGCGGCAAAACTCCCATGAACGCCAAGGGGCTGACCAAGATGTACGGCTCCCTGGAAGTCTTCGCCGGGGTGGATCTAGCCATCGATAAGGGATCCCGCGTGGTGGTGCTCGGCTTCAACGGCGCGGGAAAGACCACCCTGCTGAAGCTGCTAGCCGGAGTGGAACGCACCGACGGCGAGGGCGGCATTGTCACAGGCCATGGCCTGAAGGTCGGCTACTTTGCACAGGAGCACGACACGATCGACCCGGACAAGTCGGTCTGGGACAACGCCATCGAGGCCTGCCCCGATGCCGGCGAGCAGGACCTCCGCGGTCTACTGGGCGCGTTCATGTTCTCCGGCGAGCAGCTGGAGCAGCCTGCCGGCACTCTATCCGGCGGCGAGAAGACTCGCCTGGCCCTGGCCACCCTCGTCAGCTCCCGGGCGAACGTGTTGCTCCTGGACGAGCCAACCAACAACCTGGATCCGCAGTCCCGCGAGCAGGTGCTGGACGCGCTGCGTACCTACACCGGCGCGGTCGTGCTGGTCACCCACGACCCGGGCGCGGTGAAGGCCCTGGAGCCCGAGCGGGTGATCGTGCTGCCCGACGGGGTGGAGGACCTATGGAGCGACGAGTACATGGAGATCGTCGAGCTGGCCTAGCCCAGCCAGCTAGCTTACCATCCCCAGCGAGCTGCGGGAGTGCTCCACGAAGCGCCGCAGCAGCGAATTCGCCGCCGCCGTATCCTGCCCCTCGAAGCGGGCGTAGGTCTCCGCTATCTCCGCGGGGTCGCAGTAGCCCTCGTCCTCGTAGAAGCTGAGTCGCCGGGTGATACCCGCCGCATCCATCTCCGGGTGGAATTGGCTGGTCCAGACGTTCTCGCGGTAGCGGTAGATCTGCACCGGGCAGGTCTCGCCGGTGGCCAGCAGCGTGGCTTCCTCGGGCACGCGCACCACGGAATCCTTGTGACCCGTCAGCGCGGTGAAGCGGTCGGGGAGCGCACCGGTGATGGGGTCGACGCGCCCGGCGTCAGTAAGAGAAACCTCGCTGGTGCCCGCTGATTCCGAGTACTTACTGTTGACCTCGCCGTCCAGGTAGTGCGCCAGCATGGAGGTGCCGTAGCAGGTGGAGAAGATGCCGAAGCGCTGCCGTTCGGATTCGATCTCGATGAAATCCACCAGCTTTTGCGAGATCGCTTCCTGCCACTCCACGTCGACCGGGCGGGTGATTGTAAACGGCGAGCCGCCGATGAACACGCCCTCCACGCCATCGAAGCTTCCCAGGTCGGCGCTGGGGTTATCCAGCGGTCGCTGTTCGAGCTCGGCGGGTGTGAGGCCGCTGTAGCTGAGGAAGTCGGCGTATTCCGCGGCGAGCACCTCGGCGCCGCTGCGGGGGCATAGCAGTACGAAAGTCACATTCGTTACTGTAACAGACCGCTTGGTCTATCTACTATTTTTTTGACGCCCGCGCGCCCCAATTTCTGCAGCAACTCGTGCGCACTGTCGATCTTTTGCTGCTCGAATCCCCGGACCCCGTCGGCTGCAGCGGCCAGGGAGGCCAGCTCCGCCACCTGCTCGGGTGAGTGCAGGTTCCGCGCCCGGCTCAGGATCTCCTCCCGGTAGGCATTGACAAGCTTGCGCTCCAACTTGCGCACCTCCGCGTAGCCGAAGATGTCCAGGCGCGTGCCACGCAGCCCCTTGGCCTTTGCCAGCGCACTGAGCACTGGGCGCATCCGCGGGCCAAGGCCGATCTTGCGGTTCAGCCCCAGGGAGCGCAGCAGCGGCGGCTGGAACTGCACCGTGACCTTGCCGCCCTTCTGGGCCTCCGCGAATCCGGGGTCCAGCGCCAGGCGGGCGACCTCGTACTCGTCCTTGTAGGCGGATAGCTTATGCAGTCCGGCTGCGAAGCTGCGGGTCAGTTCTGCGGGGCCATCCGGGTTCACGCGCCGCTCGTGGGCGTAGACCGCGCGCACGTCGGTCAGGTAATCCTGGGCGTCCTGCTCGGAACCCCAGCGGCGCATCTCGTCGAAGTACACCGCAACCTCGTCCACCAGGCTCGGCTCCAGCGCCTCCTCGATCTTTTGGCGGGTGCGATCCAGAGGCTGAACCTCCTGGTACTGGGCGTAGTCGGGCTCCACGCCCATCAGCTCGATCAGCGCCTCCGGGCGGCTGACTAACTGACGGCCGCGGCGGAAGGCCTGGATGTTGGCCTCGGCCTTCTTGCCGTTGATCCGCAGCGCCTTCTCCATCGACTCCGGGGTCACCGGCAGGGCACCGGCCTGCACCGCAGCGCCGATCAGCAGCATGATTTGGAAGGTGGATTCGCCGAAGAGCTTGGTGGATACGCGGATCGCGTCGGTGATGATCGCCCGCTTCGCCGCATGCCCCAGCGCACCGGTGATCTGCACGCCGTCGGGGCGGGTGGCCTTAACGTCGGTGCACATCTGCCCTGTGGGAGTCTCGGAATTCGACAGCACGGCAACCGTCCGCGCCGCGTTGAGTACCGAGGTGCTGGCGTCTTCTGCACCCGTCACGCCGTCCAACGCGATCAGCAGGTCCGCGCTGCCGCGCGGCACCGTGCCCGTGTGCTGGCCAATGCTCCTAGAGATGCGCAGGTCAGAGACCACCGAGCCGCCCTTTTGCGCCAGGCCCGTCATGTCCGTGCCCCGCACCGCAAGTCCATCCAGGTGCGCGGCGGTGGCGATCACTGCAGAGGCCGTCATCACTCCCGTGCCGCCCACACCCGAAATGCGTATGTTCCACGGGTGCTTGCTGTCCAGTGTGCTCTCCGGCACCGGGTCGAGCGCGGTGGCGTCAATAGGCGGCACCTCGCGCTTCTCCTCGACCGCAACGACGGTCGTGAAGGCCGGGCAGTCACCGGACAGGCACGAGCGGTCGGTGTTGCAGCTGGTCTGATCCACGCGGGTCTTGCGGCCGAACTGCGTGTCCACCGGCTGCAGGGACAGGCAGCCGGACTTTTCGCCACAGTCGCCGCAGCCTTCGCAGATGCGCTCGTTGATCACGATCTTCTCGGTCGCCTGGGCCCGCTGGTTGCGGTTGCGGGCGCGGCGCTTCTCGGCGGCGCACTCCTGGTCGTGGATGAGCACGGAGACACCCTGTAGGGCCTCCAGCTCCTTCTGCACCTTGGCCAGATCCTCGCGCGGGCGCACCTGCACGCCGGAACCCCGCAGGGCGCGCCGCGTGCGCCGCACATCGTCACTGGTCACAACGATCCTGGCCGGGTTTTCGGCCCGCACCATGTCGACCAACCCCGCCAGGCTCGGCTGCCCCACGGGATCCTGCCCGCCCGTCATCGCCACCGTGCCGTTGTGCAGCAGCTTCAGGGTTGCGTTTACCTTGGACGCCACCATTGCCCGCAGCGCCAGCGATCCCGAATGCAGGAACGTTCCGTCGCCCATGTTCTGCACGAAGTGCTCCTCGGACACGAAGCTGTGCATTCCGATCCAGTGTGCGCCCTCGCCGCCCATCTGCGCGGTGCCCATGATCTTGCCCACGCGCTTGTCGTCCATCAGCATCACCATGGCGTGGCAGCCGATTCCAGCGCCGACCAGCGTGTCCTCGTCCGCGCGGGTGGAGAGGTTGTGCGGGCAGCCGGAGCAGAAGTGGGGCACGCGGTTGGGGACCGCCAGCGGCAGGGAGATCCGGGTGGGGCCGCTTGTCACTCCGGCCACCTCGATGCCCTCGTTGCGCAGCAGCTTGGGCAGCTGCTTCAGCGGATCATTCACATGCTCGATAGCGGGGCGTACCGGGAGGTCGTAGAGGCACGCGCGGACGGATTCCAGCAGGTGAGTACCGAGCTCCTCGGCGACCACGAGCGTATCCAGCCCCTCACAGAAGCGCTCCAGCTCCTGCGGGTCCAGCGGGTAGGTCATCGCCAGCTGCAGAATGCGCACGCGCGCCTCGCCCACGACCTCCGCGACCTCCAGGGATGTGTTGCCCGCGCAGATCACGCCCACGTGGTCGCCGTCCCACGTGCCCCACCAGCGGTTCAGCTGGTGCTCGCGGGCGTATTCCAGGGCGCGCTGGATGCGCTCGCCGACGCGGGTATCCTCCAGGTCGAGCAGTCGCTTGCCCAGCAGGCGGGCCTCCGGCACGTGCTCGCCGCCGCGCTCCAGGCCGCGGGCCGTCGTGGCCGTGCGGATGGCCTCCAGGTCCACGCTGGCGGAGCCGTCGGCCACGGGAGTGGTGATGCGCAGCGCCGTCCACAGGCCGCTGTAGCGCGACATCCACACCGCGTGCGTGCCGAGGCGCAGCACGTCGCCCGCGTCCGCCGGCACGAGGGTCGGCAACCCCAGGTCCGCCAGGATCCGCCCGGAGGCAGACGGGATCGTCGAAGACTTCGCCGTCGGGTCGTCGCCCACGAAGGCCACCGCACCGCCCGTGCCGCTGGTGCCGGTCATATTCGCGTGCCGCAGCGCATCGGCCGCCCTATCCAACCCCGGCGCCTTGCCGTACCAGTAGCCGACCACGCCGTCGATGCCTTCCTTGACCGTCGCCCGATCCGTCATCTGCGATCCCGCTACGGCCGTGACGCCCAACTCCTCGTTGACGGCAGGGAAGTGCTGCACATCAAACTGGCCGAGTAGCGACCTGCGGCGCCCCAGCTCGAGGTCGTACCCGCCCAGCGGGGACCCCTCGTAGCCGGAGACGAAGCTGGAGGTCTGCAGCCCAATCTCGCGGTCCGCCTCCGCCCGATCCAGCACGGTGCGCACGAGCGCCTGGATGCCGGTTAAGTGGATGTGCCCGGTCTTCTCCCGGTAGCGCGACTGGGTGTAGTCGGGGAGATCCTGGACGGGGGAGATTGAGTCGGGGATGAAGGTGGAGGTCATCGCTGTTCACCCTTTCGTGCGAGCTGTCAGTTTGTGGTTTGAATCACATTAAGCGACAGCGAACCGCACTCGATAGCGCCTACGGAAAAATAGTTCACTTAGCAAAGATTTTTTGGGTTCCAACCCTAAAAACTAAGCCAATGGCCTAAAATCCCACCCAAGCGACAACAGATTTGCACACAAAAGTAGATGTTTCTTGCCAACAGGCCGCGAAGGGGCGTCACAAAGAAAGGTCAGAAGAATGAGGGATCTCGACCGGACAGACATCGAACTCTGCATGCTACTCAACGAAAGGCCCAAGGCCGGGGTGCGCGAGTACGCGCGGGTGCTCGGGGTGGCGCGAGCGACGGTGAGCAGCCGCATAGACAAGCTCGTGGAAAGGGGAGTGATCGGCAGCTTCGCCCCGCACTTCGACCCGGGTGCGCTAGGCTTCCCGCTGGGCGCCTTCGTGCACGTCACGCTGGACCAGCGGGCGCTCGACCAGGCGACGGCGGCGATCCTGAAAATCCCGTGGATCACGGAGGCGCATTCTATCGCCGGGCCTTACGACCTATCGTGCCGGGTGGTGGCGCGCGACCACGAGCACCTGGAGCAGATCACCCTCAAACTGCAGGAGGTCGAAGGCGTGCAGCGCACGCGGACGGAAATCATCCTGCGTTCCCGCATCCCCGCCCGCCACGGCCAGCTGCTGCGGGCGTTAGCGGATCTGCGAAACCTCTAGCGCCGCCTTGACCTGCTTGGCCGACAGGTCAGTAGAAATAGTGGCCGTTTCCGGCTGGCCCGCGATGTACCGGCAGATGGTCCAGCCGTTGGTGAACTCGGGCTCCAGCACGTCCATGGGGCCGTCGGCCATGTGCAGGTTATAGGGGCGCCCCTCCCAGTTGGCCGGGGCGTTGAACTCGCTGGTGCGGAACGTGAACGGCTCGGTGCCGTCGGTGGGGTAGGCCTGCACCATGGCCTTGTAGTAGTAGCGGCGCTCTGTGTTCATGCGCTCCCCGTTGTCGTTGTGGGTAGACACCCGCGTTATCCACACGCCGCCCACGCGGGCGGGCGCAAAGCGCAACCAGCCATTTCCCCAGGCCTTGCCCAGGATCCGCAGCTGACCGCGACGCTTGGAGGCGCTATAGAGGGCAACGCCCGCCATCAGCAGGCCAATGGCCCCGATCACCAGACCAATGACCAGAGTCTGGGTGCCTCCGCGGGCGGCCAGGAAGCCACCCAGGCCAAACAGCACCACGCCGATTGTCAGCACCACCGTCTGCACCACGCTAAAGCCCGCAGTGTTGCCGGCAACGGGCATGCGGCCGTTGTTCGACAGCGCTGCGTTCAGCGCGACCGACCCGGCGGGGAGGGTGCACCGCTGATCGAATGTGCCCGACTGGTCGCCCCGCACGAGCCCGTCGAGCGGATCGTCGATGACAACCGAGGAGCGACCGTACTTGAAGACCTGCACCATGCGAGCGAGTAATCCTTCCTAGTTGCGGTAGCCGTGCAGCGGGGCGGGGATGAAGCCACCGCGGTTGATGAACTCGGCACTGCTTGCACGGTTCACGCCGATCACCGGTGCGTAGCCCAGCAGGCCACCGAAGTCCACGTCGTCGCCAACCTTTGTACCGACGGCGGGGATCACGCGCACGGCGGTGGTCTTATGGTTCATCACGCCGATGGCGGCCTCGTCGGCGATCATTCCAGCAATCGACTCCGCGGGGGTGTCGCCCGGGATGGCGATCATGTCCAGACCGACGGAACAGATGGCCGTCATGGCCTCCAGTTTGTCGATGCTGATGGCTCCGCTGCGCACAGCGTCAATCATGCCCTTGTCCTCAGAGACCGGGATAAACGAACCCGAGAGGCCGCCGACGCGCGAGCAGGCCATCATGCCGCCCTTCTTCACCGCATCGTTCAGCAGCGCCAGGGCAGCGGTGGTGCCGTGGGTGCCCACCTGACCGAGCCCCATGTGCTCCAGAATGTGCGCCACGGAATCGCCGAGCTCCGCGGTGGGCGCCAGGGACAGGTCCACGATGCCGAAGGGCACGCCCAACCTTTGGGCGGCCATCACGCCGACCAGCTGGCCGGTGCGGGTGATCTTAAACGCCGCGCGCTTGATCTCCTCGGAGACCTCGTTGAGCGTTGCACCTTCCATTCCGGCAACCGCGCGGTCGACCACGCCGGGGCCGGATACGCCCACGTTGATCACACAGTCCTGCTCTTCCACCCCGTGGTAGGCGCCAGCCATAAACGGGTTGTCGGAGACGGAGTTGGCAAACACGACCAGCTTCGCGCAGGCCAGCGTGCCGCCCGGCCCATAAGTGGAGGCATCCTTGATGACGTGCCCCATCTCGCGGACCGCATTCATGTTGATGCCGGCCTTCGAGGTGCCGACGTTCACGGACGCGCAGACGACATTAGTTTCGTTCAGCGCCTCGGGCAGCGAGCGGATCAGGTCCAGCTCGCCGCGCGTGGCCCCCTTGTCCACCAGGGCCGAGTAGCCGCCGATGAAGTTCACACCCACCTCGGTGGCCGCGCGATCCAGCGCTTCGGCAATCCGCACCGGGTTGCCCTCTACCGCGGAGGCGAGGACGCCAACCGGGGTCACGGAGATGCGCTTGTTCACGATGGGGATGCCCAGCTCCCGCTCGATCTCCTGAGCCACCGGCACGAGGTTCCGCGCGTAGTCCACCACGCGCTCGAACACCGCCTCGGCGGTGGCCTCCATCGTTTCGCGGATGCAGGGCATGAGGTTGATGCCCATCGTTACCGTTCGGATGTCGAGACGGTACTTCTCGATCATCTCGATGGTTTCTAGGATGTTGTTGCTTTGGTTTGTGACGCCACGACGTGGATTCATTCTTTAACCCTCCAGAACCCTTACACGTCGTGCATGGCGGAGAAAATGGCCTCCGACTGCACTCGGATGACGAGCTTCTCCTGTTTTTCGACCTCCGCCATGCGGTCCTGCACGTCGGCGATCCCGTGCTGGGAGTCGTCGATACGAACGTGCAGGATCATGGTGAAGTAGTCGTCCATGATGGTCTGGGAGACGTTGAGGATGTTGACGTCTAGCTCGGCCAGGGCGGTGGACACGGCAGCGATGATTCCGGTGTGGTCCAGCCCGGTGACGGTCATGATTGCGATCATGCACTACATGCTACTCACCGGGTTGGACAGCCTACTGTCCGGGGGAACGCAGCGCGCTTTCTACGAAGTCCAGCGCGTCGGACAGCCCCTCGGTACCCTGCCGCTGGGCAAGCCGCCCAAGCACACCCTCGAGCACCAACTCCAGGGTTTGGGCGATCGTCTCTACCTCCACGTCCCTGCGGATTCGCCCGCTGGCGCGCTGCTCCCGCAGGCGGGTGCGCACGGTTTCGCGCAGCGCCAGCTGATCCAACTCCCACTTGGCCGCGAAGCAGGGGTCGATGTTCACCCGGCGGGTGATCTCCACACGCATACCCCACCAATCTGTCAAGTCATTTGACTTGACGAGCGCACGAATGGCGCCGATAAGACCCTCGTCGGCCGCTAGTTCGGCCATCTTGCGCATGTCCTCGTGGGCAACCTCGAGAAACAGCTGATCCTTGTTGCCGTAATGGTGGAAAATCGCCCCGCGGGACTTGCCGATGGTTTCTTCCAACCGGGCGACGGTCGCGCCGTCGTAGCCGTAGGTAGCGAAGCAGTGGCGCGCGCCGGACAGGATCTCGACCTTCCGCTCTGCCAGGTCCGTGTCGCTTACTTTGGGCATCTGCTTAAACCTCGTTGAGTTGTCTAAGAGCACAAAGGCGGTGACCCGCGCTTCTCTCCCCTTAGGGGAAGAGGGCGCCGGTCACCGCCTCATGCCAGGCCTATAAGGAGTTATTCCTTACTTGCCGGACATCATGTTGCGCAGAACGAACTGCAGGATGCCGCCGTTGCGGTAGTAGTCTGCCTCACCGGGGGTATCGATGCGGGTCACGGCGTCGAACTCAATCTTCTCGCCGTTCTCCTTGGTGGCAGTTACCTTGACGGTCTTCGGGGTGGAGCCGTTGTTGAGCTCCTCGATGCCCTCGATGTCGAAGGTCTCGGTGCCCTCGATGCCCAGGGACTTCCAGGACTCACCCTCCGGGAACTGCAGCGGGACAACGCCCATGCCGATCAGGTTGGAGCGGTGGATACGCTCGAAGGACTCGGCGATGACGGCCTTCACGCCCAGCAGCAGGGTGCCCTTAGCAGCCCAGTCGCGGGAGGAGCCGGTGCCGTACTCCTTACCACCCAGAACGACCAGCGGAGTGTTCTCCTTCTGGTAGTTCATAGCGGCGTCGTAGATGAAGGACTGCGGGCCGCCCTCCTGGGTGAAGTCGCGGGTGTAGCCGCCGGAAACACCGTCGAGCAGCTGGTTCTGCAGGCGGATGTTAGCGAAGGTACCGCGAACCATGACCTCGTGGTTACCACGACGTGCGCCCAGGGAGTTGTAGTCCTTGCGCTCCACACCGTTTGCATCCAGGTACTGAGCAGCCGGGGTGCCCGGCTTAATGGTGGAAGCAGGGGAGATGTGGTCGGTGGTCACGGAGTCGCCCAGCAGAGCCAGGACGCGAGCGCCCTTGACGTCGTTGACGTCCTCCGGCTCCTTGCTCATGCCGTCGAAGTACGGAGCCTTGCGGATGTAGGTGGACTTGGGATCCCAGTCGAAGGTCTTGCCGGACGGAACCTCCAGGGAGCGCCAGCGCTCGTCGCCCTCGAAGACGTTTGCGTAGTCCTCGGCGTACAGGTCCTTGGTGATGGAGGAAGCGATAACTTCCTCGATGTCCTCGGTGGACGGCCAGATGTCCTTCAGGAAGACATCGTTGCCATCCTGGTCCTGGCCCAGCGGCTGGGTCTCGAAGTCGAAGTCCATCGTGCCGGCGATCGCGTAGGCGATAACCAGGATCGGGGACGCCAGGTAGTTCATCTTGACGTCCGGGTTGATGCGACCCTCGAAGTTACGGTTACCGGACAGGACAGCGGTGGCGGCCAGGTCGCCCTCGTTGATGCCCGCGGAGATCTCCTCCGGCAGCGGGCCGGAGTTACCGATACAGGTGGTGCAGCCGTAGCCGACCAGGTAGAAGCCCATGGCCTCCAGGTCCTTCCACAGGCCCGCCTTCTCGTAGTAGCCGTTAACAACCTGGGAGCCCGGTGCCATGGAGGTCTTAACCCACGGTGCGGACTTCAGACCCTTGGCAGCAGCGTTGCGTGCCAGCAGGCCAGCGCCGACCATGACGGACGGGTTGGAGGTGTTGGTGCAGGAGGTGATGGAAGCGATGGCAACCATACCGTGGTCCAGCTCGATGTCCTCGCCGTTGTAGTTGACGGTGACCGGGTTGGACGGACGGCCCTCTGCGCCTGCAGCTGCGGAAGGAATGTTGCCCTTGGCGTCCGCAGCGGATGCCGGGGTGCCGGCAGCCTGGGCAGAAGTGTTCTCGGTTGCCGGACCCTCTGCGTCGAAGTCCGGGGTAGCGGCAGAAGCATCGGCGTCGATGTAGTTGTGCAGATCCTTGCGGAACTGTGCCTTGGAGTCGTTCAGCTCGATGCGGTCCTGCGGACGCTTCGGGCCAGCGATGGAAGGAACGACGGTGGACAGGTCCAGCTCGAGGTACTCGGAGTACTCGACTTCCTTCTCCGGGTCCAGCCACATGCCCTGTGCCTTGGCGTAAGCCTCGACGCGGTCCAGGGTCTCCTGGTCGCGGCCGGTCAGCTCCAGGTACTTCACGGTCTCTTCGTCGATCGGGAACATAGCCGCGGTGGAGCCGAACTCCGGGGACATGTTGCCGATGGTTGCGCGGTTAGCCAGCGGCAGCTCGCCAACGCCCTTGCCGTAGAACTCGACGAACTTGCCGACCACGCCGTGCTGGCGCAGCATGTCGGTGATGGTCAGAACGACGTCGGTGGCGGTAACGCCAGCCGGGATCTCGCCGGTCAGCTTGAAGCCAACGACGCGCGGGATCAGCATGGAGATCGGCTGGCCGAGCATTGCAGCCTCAGCCTCGATGCCGCCGACACCCCAGCCCAGGATGCCCAGGCCGTTTTCCATGGTGGTGTGGGAGTCAGTACCAACACAGGTGTCCGGGTATGCCAGGCCGTTGTTGTCAAAGACAGAGCGGGCCAGGTACTCGATGTTCACCTGGTGGACGATGCCGGTTCCCGGAGGAACAACGCGGAAGTTCTCGAAGGCGCCCGTGCCCCAACGCAGGAACTTGTAGCGCTCGTCGTTGCGCTGGTACTCGATCTCGACGTTCTTCTCCAGAGCGTCGGCGTTACCGAATGCCTCGATGATCACGGAGTGGTCGATGACCATCTCAGCCGGGTTCAGCGGGTTAACGTCGTCTGCGTTGCCGCCCAGGGCAACAACGGCGTCACGAATGGTAGCCAGGTCAACGATGCAGGCCACGCCGGTGAAGTCCTGCATGATAACGCGGGCCGGGGTGAACTGGATCTCGAAGTTGGGCTCTGCGGAAGGATCCCAGTTGGCGATGGCCTCAATGTGCTCGCGAGTGATGTTCTTGCCATCCTCGTTGCGCAGCAGGTTCTCGCCGAGAACCTTCAGGGAGTAGGGAAGCTTCTCCATTCCCGGCACAGCGTCCAGCGCGAAGTAGTCATAGGACTTCTCGCCGACCTGCAGAGTGCTCTTGGAATCGAAGGAGTTGATGCTTTCAGCCACAGTGAGCTCCTTTAATCTCTTCTCTTAGTCGAAATGTCGTCGTCGTTGTGGTCGCCGCCACGCACGGGACAGCCGCCCGCGGCGGAGGCTCTGCTTACCATTGTGGCAGCATTCTTGCCGCGACGTCACTAGAAATTTTAACAGTACGATTGTCCTGCTGCGAATCCTGCAGGTTTAAGCGTGTCGCCGATACCCCCACCCCTCTTTTGGTGCTAAAAACGTCCCATGACCGATACGCCTAACCCCGCCCCTTCGGACGACGTTGCGCAGCTCATTGCCTCTCTTAATGACGCCCCAGTCTTCGTCGCCGAGGGTTTCCCGACTGAGGTGGAGTCTGGATCGGCCGGCCTATCCAAGAGCCTCAACGAGGTGGTTGAGGCCACCGGGAGGGGAGAGTCGGCGTCCAAAATAGGCACCCTAAAGATCGGCTACATCAACCAGGACGGGGAGCGCCACAACAATCTTCGCGACATGGCGCAGAAAGTGCTGGACGGTACGGGCGCGGACACGGTGATCCTGAAGTCGCCAAGTCAGGCGACGGCTGTATCGGAGAATCTGTCGCGCTATGCCATCGAATCGAACTACACGGTTCTCTCTAGCGCTAACAGCCATCCAGAGGCGACTCAGGAGTTCCTCAACCAGGCGGCGGGGTACGAAACTCCCACAGGCCTGGCCAACGTGGGAGTGGTCCTGGCAGTGGCAGTCGCAGCCGTAATCGCTTCGTTATCAAAGCCATGGACCAAGCAGAAGTAGGTAACGGTTTAAAATAGTCAATCCTGGGGGCTTGACTAACCTTAAGGGTAAATCTAGAAAAACGGGGGCTTTCTACAGGTGACGCAATGCGACACGCCTACGCGCTCATAAATGTGCCATAAATCACACTTGTAACTTTTCCGTTACTATTCGCAGGTCAAGGCAATTGCCGTTACTTATGTGACTAGTGCGATTCATGGGATTCATGGTGAAAAAGTTTACGGCCTTGACTCGTGTGCTCTAGGGTTCCCAGTGTCAACTTTTGAAACGAGTTGATCTCGAAGTGATTTTTGAGAGTCACCCGACGGGACCTGTACTGGTCGCATGGGGAAGTGCGGCCAGCTGGACCGAGGGTTTCGCTCGCTTCAAAGCCAGTTGTATAAACACCAGGAGAATCGATCGTGACACCACGACCACAAAGCCGTAAGCGAACGGTGTTGGCCGTCGCAGTGACCGCTGGAGTGACGCTCCAGTCGACGACTATGGTCGCCCAGGCCGACGACAAGCGTACCGTTGAAAGCTTCCTGGCCGACCTCGTCGGCCAGGTTTCTCGCGCCAAGTCCCAGGTCTCCGAGATGGAGACGCTCATGGGCTCGCTGCGAGAAGATGCCAACAAGGCCCGCGTCGACCTCGTCAACAGCCAGTCCGCCGCCCAAACGGCCCAGGACAAGGTCGTGGACGCACGCGGACGCCTCAAGGATTCCGACACCGAGGTAACCAAGGCACAGTCGAAGCTGAACGACATCGCGCGTTCCGCCTACGCCCAGGGCGGCGACGCCTCCGCCGTGAACCTGGCTGCCGGCGGCAGTGACGCGGTTGGTGACACGCTCGATCGCTCCTCCTACATCGACGCAGCCTCCAAGAAGCAGAAGGACGAAGTCGACCGCCTCGACCTGGCGCGTACCCAGAACGCCAACGAGGAGTCCTCGCTGCGCGACTCCCGCGATAAGGCGAACTCCGCCGTCGACGACGCGGTAAGCAAGTACAACACCGCGCGCGACACCTTGAACAACTCCCAGAAGACCCTCACCGAGAAGCAGAAGGAATACAAGCGCCTGCTCGATGAGAAGTCGAAGGCGGAAAAGGCGCTCCGCGAGGCTCGTGCCGCCGTGGAGACCTTCACCAACACCCACCCGGAGGCTTCTAGCTGGGACAAGCGCAAGGTCGCCGAGAAGGCAGCCGAGAACGCGGGTGCCAAGGTCGAGAAGGCCGATGAAAAGGCGGAGGAGACTCAGTCCACTGAGGACGCTCAGCCGGCTGAGGCTAACGAGACCACTGAATCTGACCAGTCCGACGAGTCCCCGGCACAGGGTTCCCTTGGCAACCCGGCGGGTCTGCCGGAGCTCCCGGCGGAGCTGCAGTCCTCCTACGACCTGAACCCCAGTGGCGATGACGAGCGCCAGGCTGCCCTCGACGGTCTGCGCAAGGCCGGCGAATCCGCGCTGATGGCCGGCTTCACCACCGCATTGTCCGGAAACCCGGATGGTGCCGTGGGCGCCGCTGCCCGCGCAGGCCGCGAGACCGCAGGCCAGGAGTATGACCGCGCCATGGGCGCCGGTACAAGCACCGCGCCGGCGGCGCAGGAGACCCCGGGGGCTGCAGAGGCCCCAGAGACTCCTGAGGCTCCGGAGACGCCGGGGGCTGCAGAGACACCTGAGACCCCGGAGGCTCCCGACGCAGCTGCTACCCCGGAGACTCCGGAGGCTCCGGAAAACCCGGCTGAGGCCATCGCTGACGCCCTGGATCCGAGCAGCCCGGACACCTCCGGCACCGCCGAGGAGAAGATCGAGCGCGTCATTAAGCGCGCTGAAAGCCAGCTGGGCCTGCCCTACGCATGGGGCGGCGGTAACTTCCACGGCCCGACCAAGGGTATCCGCGACGGCGGCGTAGCCGACGCGCACGGCGACTACAACAAGGTCGGCTTCGACTGCTCCGGTCTGATGATGTACGCCTTCTACGGCGTGGGCATCGAGCTACAGCACTACTCTGGCTACCAGTACACGGCCGGCAAGCAGGTCCCTTCCTCGCAGGCCAAGCGCGGCGACATGCTGTTCTGGCCGGGCCACGTCGCCCTGTACCTGGGCGATGGCAAGATGATCGAGGCTCCGCAGTCCGGCGATGTCGTCAAGATCTCCGACGTGCGCTGGGGCGGCATGCAGCCCATGGCAGTCCGCATGATCGAGTGATGATTTAACGCAGTAGCTCCCGCTGCGCATAATCCACAGCCACCATCCGGGCGGTCCTCACCGCCCGGAGCATTGGCATTAGATGGGGGTCCAAGCTCGCACCCACCTCGGAGCGCTTCGTGACCTCCACAATCGCCGCCACTTGATCGGCCCTGGCCATCAGCTTGGCGGCGCGACTGGGCACTCCCGGCGGCATTCCGGGGAGCCCGAAGGCATCGTTCAAGGCGCCCACCGCCAGCTCGGCGCGCTGAAACGCCGCGCCACCGCTCGGCACGTGCCCCGCGTTCCGCACCATCCTCGTTGCATGATCCGCAGCCTCACGCAGCAGCTGATCCGCCTCGCCCGGCGAATAGACCGGCAGCGGCGGAACCGGGCCCTCCACCTGATCCCAGGACCAGCTGACCAGGTGGGCGTCAATAACACGAGGGCTAAGCACGTGACTGACCAAGGGGTCGCGGTCGGCAAGGATTAGTGACGCCCCCTCCGGGCCGACCGGCAGCACGGTCGCGTCGCCGGGGCCGGAGAGTGCCAGCTGGATCAGGGGACGTTCGTCCAACCCGACTGGCGCCTCGTCCGCCACGGAGCGGATCTGGCCGAGCATCTCCACGAGTCCGCCGCCGTCGGGCTCCAGGCGGTGGTGCTTGCCCTGGGTGGCGTGGAAGGCGTCGATTACTTCATCCGCCCCGATAATCCCGTGCAGCCACCAGGCCAGCCACAGGGAGGTGTTCTGCACGGGCGACCAGAGTTGCGCCCCAAGCCACGTCGGTACCGGATCAGTCATTTTTCCTAGCCTAAGCTGGTTGCCCATGAGCTTCAATTACGGTGACATCATGAAGGGTCATTCCCGCAACCAGAAACCCAGCATTCCGCGCGTCGCGCCGGAGCTGGGCATGGTGGTGGAGGTCATTGCCGACGACTTCGTCGGCGCCGTGGTGGGCGGGGAGAAGACTGCCGACGGCGACTTCATTCGCCTGGAAGATCGCTACGGTAAGACGCGCCTGTTCAAGCTACGCGAGGGCGCATTCCTACTTGAAGGCAAGCCTATTACCTTGACTCGCTACGTAGATCCCAAGATTCTGCCACCGAAGCAGCGCATCTCCAACTCCGGTTCGCGGCGCGTAGAGAACGTGCAAGCCAAGGTCGCGGCGCCCTCGCGCATTTGGGTGGAGGGCATTCACGATGCGGCGATCGTCGAACAAGTCTGGGGGCATGACTTGCGCGTGGAAGGCGTGGTCGTCGAGTACCTGGAGGGCCTCGACAATCTGCCGGAGCGGCTCGCCGAATTCCAGCCTTCAGCCACCCGCCGCGTCGGCGTGCTCGCGGACCACCTCGTCGAGGGAACGAAGGAGGCGCGGCTGACCGAATCCTTAGGCCCGCACGTGATGGTCACCGGCCACCCGTACATCGACATCTGGGAGGCCGTGAAGCCGCAAAGCGTGGGCATCCGCGCGTGGCCGAAGATCCCACGCGGCACCGACTGGAAGACCGGCGTGTGCCAAGAACTCGGATGGGGTACCCCGCAGGACGGCTGGCGCCGGGTGGCAGCTGCGGCTAAGACCTTCCGCGATCTGGACTCCACTTTGATTGGTGCGGTGGAAAGGTTGATCGATTTCGTTACTGTCCCACCGGAATACTGAACCACCAACTAGGATCCTGACTATGGGTCCGATCATTTGGTTAATCGCGGCAGGAGTGCTGGCTCTCGGCGAGCTCCTGGTAGCGGACATGTCCTTGCTCATGCTCAGCGCGGCCGCGTTGATCACCGCCGGAGTTTCGCTGGCGGATATTCCGGTGTGGGCGGAGATTGTGGTTTTCGGCGTGGCTTCGCTAGCGACCACCCTGGCGATCCGGCCCATCCTACGCAAACGCTTCCTGCAGACGACTCCGACGCGCACGTTTGACTACGCCGAGCTGACCGGCAAGACCGCTGAGGTAGTAGAGGCTGTCACCGACGATGTGCAAAGCGGTGGCATGGTGCGCATCGCCGGCGAGCTGTGGTCAGCCCGCTCGGCGAACGTGGGGGATACTTACCCCCAAGGAGAGTCCGTGCAAGTGATAGACATCGACGGCACGACGGCGGTCGTGTGGCGAAACAATTAGAAGGGCTTAAGGCATGAGCTTCACAATTTTCTTGGTGATCTTACTGGTCATCATTGCGACGATCATCATCAAGATGGTCGCCCTCATCCCGCAGGGTGAGGCGGCAGTCATCGAACGCTTGGGTACGTACACCCGCACTGTTTCTGGCGGTCTGACGATCCTCGTTCCGTTCGTCGACCGAATCCGCGACAAGGTCGATACCCGTGAGCAGGTAGTGAGCTTCCCGCCCCAGGCCGTGATCACGCAGGATAACCTGACCGTCGCCATCGACACCGTGGTTACCTTCCAGATCAACGATCCGGCCCGCGCCATCTACGGCGTGAACAACTACATCGTCGGCGTGGAGCAGATCTCCGTCGCCACGCTGCGCGATGTGGTTGGTGGCATGACGCTGGAGGAGACCCTGACTTCCCGTGAGGTCATCAACCGCCGCCTGCGCGGCGAGCTGGATGCGGCCACCACCAAGTGGGGCCTGCGCATCTCCCGCGTGGAGCTGAAGGCCATCGACCCGCCGGCATCCATCCAGCAGTCGATGGAGATGCAGATGAAGGCGGACCGCGAGAAGCGCGCCATGATTCTTACCGCCGAGGGTCGCCGCGAGTCGGACATCAAGACCGCCGAGGGTGAGAAGCAGGCCCGCATCCTGGCCGCCGAGGGTGAAAAGCACGCGCACATCCTGGCCGCAGAGGCCGAGCGCCAGGCAGCCATCCTGCGCGCGGAGGGTACCCGCGCGGCCCGCTACCTGGAGGCCCAGGGTGAGGCCAAGGCCATCCAGAAGGTCAACGCCGCCATCAAGTCCGCCCAGGTCACGCCGGAGGTGCTGGCCTACCAGTACCTGGAGAAGCTGCCGGAGATGGCGAAGGGCTCTGCCAACAAGACCTGGATGATCCCAATGCAGTTCGGCGACTCCCTGGAGCAGTTCGCCAAGGCCCTGGCCAAGAAGGACGACGAGGGCGTTTTCCGTTACGAGCCGAAGCCGGTGGACGATGCCACTCGCGAGCAGGCCAACGAGTCGAGCTCCGAGGATTGGTTCAACACCGCCTCCTCACCCGAGATCGCCGAGGCAGTTGCCGCCGCCAACGCCGTGGCAAACAAGCCCGTCGACGAAGCGGCGCTTGATAATCCCTACAACGAACGCTAGTTCTTTAGCTCGTCTGCCCTGGCCAGCATGTGCACGGCCAGGGTCCAGCCGGCCTGCTCCGCATGCCAGCCCGCTGCGGCCAGCCGCTGACTCATCGCCTGCTTGCTGATGCCCACAATTTCCGCCGCCTCGGCCTGCAAGTGCCCAGCGCGCAGCAGGGCAGTGGCCTCGCGGCCCTCCTTTGTGCGCCGCGCCAGCACGTGGGCCAGCAGGGTGAAGGCCGCCGCGATGTCCTGGGCGACTTCGGCCGCCCGCCCCGGGGCGATCACACCGCCCGGGCCTGGCTTCTCAATCCGCACCGATACCGCACCCGCACGCTGCGAGCGGGTCACCGCGCGGGTGGCTGCACCGATGGTCTCTTCCACGGACGACGGGGCGTCCCCATCAACCTCCGCAACCACCGAGCCAATGCCGAGCGCGAAGTCACCCGCCTGCAGCAAAGACATCACCAGACCGCCGGCCTCGTCGGGGCCTGGCGCGATGCAGACGAAGTCCTCGATGCCCTTCATCTCCACGGACTCGACCATCGAGGATCGCTCCAGCGCCGCCGCGACGTCGCGGACGTACTCTCCACGGCGTTGCGAACGGCCCCGATAGGCGGCATACACGGCAAACATGTTTATAAACCTACTTCATTGGCTTTGCGCAGCTGGCGCCAGAGTCGAATCTCGTTCGCGGCGAGCGCGAAACCGGCGCACACCACCACAACGCTGAGGAGCAGAATCCACGGCTGACCGCCCGTTGCGAGCGCGTCGGAGGCCATGGCCGTGGCGATGGTGTTCGGCGCAGAACCCACGATTGTGGCCAGCACATAGGGCACAAACGGGATGCGGCTCAGCCCACAGGCGTAGTTCAGCAGCGAGAAGGGTATGGCCGGAACCATGCGCAGCCCCAGCACGGCAATCCAGCCGCGCTCGGCGATCCTTTCCTGCAGAAACTGGATGCGCTGGGCATCGCGGGTCTTCTTTTCCACCCACTTGCCACCGACGGCATGCACCAAAACCAGCGACAGCGCGGCAGAGGCGCCCACGCCCACCAGCGCCAGCACTGAACCCCACAGGGACCCGAACATCACTCCTGCGGCAATGGTCCAGATGGTGCGGGGGAGCGGCAGCTGGGTAAAGGCGACCAACAGCACCACAAAAGTCAACGGCGCCCACGCGCCCGAGGAGGCCACCCAGGTGCGAATATCCTCCACCGCGGGTTTCGGGACGAAGTAGACGAAAGCGACCAGCAGGATGGACACGAGGACGCTTAGGAAGCGGTACCGCAGCTTTAGCCCCCACCACGCGCTAAAGGCGTGGCCTACAAAGCGGGGGATTTTCATGTTGTGTCCGGAGGGGGACTTGAACCCCCACGTCCGTTAATAGGACACTAGCACCTCAAGCTAGCGCGTCTGCCATTCCGCCACCCGGACTTGGGTTGCGCACACCACGAGAAGTGGTGGCAACTCCCGTCACTTTAATGCCAAGCCAGTGATTTACACAAATACACAGGTCAGGACGAGTTACTTGTATATGGATAAGCACTTTAGTGCGCTCGTCGAAAGCTTTGACTAGCGTGGTGCTATGTCCGATAACAACGCACAGCACCAGCCCACTTATATCGACGACCGTTTCCCCGGCCCGGATCCGTACGCGCCGCTGACGGACCTGCCCGCACTGGAGGTCACCAGCGAGACCTTCGCCGACGGCGATCGTCTACCCGAGGACCAGCTGGGAGGCAACGACGTCTCGCCCCAGCTGAGCTGGTCTAAAGGCCCGGAGGGCACGAAGACTTACGCGGTTACCTGTTTTGATCCGGACGCCCCTACGGCCAGCGGCTTCTGGCACTGGGCAGTCTTTAACATTCCGGCGGATGTAACCTCCCTGCCTCTCGGTGCTGGCAACGAGGACCTAAGCGGCCTGCCCGAGGGGGCGGTGGCGCTACGCGGCGACAGCCGTTCCTGGGGCTACTACGGCGCCAACCCGCCGGCCGGCCACGGCCCACACCGCTACTTGTTCGCCGTCCATGCGGTGGGCGAGGAGCTGGACATCGATGACCGCCAAACCCCGACCGTCCTGGGCTTTAACCTGAACTTCAAGGCGACCGCCCGCGGCATCATCTGGGGATGGGCAGAAAACTAGTTTAGGCCTCCACCCACGGCAACCCGCTGCCCACGGCCTGCGAGATGTTCTCCAGGCCGTGGGCTTTCAGCTGTGCGGACAGACCCTGGTGGATCTCGCGGATCCAATCCGGGCCGCCGTAGATGAACGGTGTGTAGCCCTGGATCAGGCTGGCACCAGCGGCGATGCGCTCCCACGCTGCACGCGGGGAGTCGATTCCGCCCACGCCGATCAAAACCAGCTTCCCGTCGGCGCGGGCCGCCAGGCGGCGCAGCACCTCCAGCGCGCGGGCCGCCACCGGAGCGCCGGAAATTCCGCCCGCACCCATCGCCTCCATCTCGTGTGCCGGGGTCTTCAGCCCCTCGCGGCTGATGGTGGTGTTCGTGGCGATCAGCCCCGTCACGCCCATCTCGATGGCCAGGTCGCAGACCTTGTCGATGTCCTCATCGCTCAGGTCCGGGGCGATCTTCACGAACAGTGGGCGGCTGCTTTCCTCCTGCACTGCACGGATGATCGGGCGCAGGGACTCCACCGCCTGCAGGTCGCGCAGCCCCGGGGTGTTGGGGGAGGAGACGTTGATCACCAGGTAGTCGGCCACCCCGCCGATTGCCTTGGCTGACTCGCGGTAGTCGCGATCCGCAATCTCGGCAGCCACCAGCTTGGACTTGCCCAGGTTCGCGCCCACCGGGATGTCCGTGCTGCGCTTCTGCAAGCGCATAGCGGCTGCGCGGGAGCCCTCGTTGTTGAACCCCATGCGGTTGAGGATGGCCTTGTCCTCCGGTAGGCGGAACAGTCGCGGGGTGGGGTTTCCTGGCTGTGCCAGGGCAGTTACGGTGCCGATCTCCGCGAAGCCGAAGCCCAGCGGGCCCCAGGCGTCGACCTCTTTGGCGTCCTTGTCGAATCCCGCGGCTAGGCCGAGCGGACGCGGGAAGGTGATCCCGGCGATCTGCTGGCTCAGCGCCTCATCGTGCACGGCCAGCGCGCCATCCATAGCGGAGAGGGCAGCCCTGGATCCCGCCACCTGCTGCAAGCCGCGGGACATTAGTCCGTGGATGCGCTCTGGGCGCAGGGTAAACATCCCCTTCAGCGCCATCTGATAGGCGCCGTGGCGAAACTTCTTCAGCATTTCTGATCCCCTTTTATCCCTTCTTCACCGGATACTCTTCATCCGGCGTCGTCTGCTTATCCTTCACCGCGTCATCCACACTCTGTGCGCTGTACACATTGACCTTGCCGTCCTCTGTGACCAGCACCAACGCGCCGCTGGCGACGTCCATAACTTCGCGCACCTTGCTCGGTGCCTCTATCTCGGCAACCTTCATGGGCGCACCGCTATCAATGCGGAAGGACGTAAGCTTATTTTCTTCTGTCGAGCCGACCCAGGCCAGCTGGCGCTTCGCGTCCCACGCCACGCCCCACGGGGAAGCCTTCGTGGGGATCGCCTGGTGGAGGCGCACAACGTCGTTCATGGTGTAAATCAGCATCTGGTTTTGGCGCGCGTCACTGGCGACTAGCACCCCGTCGTCACCGCGTCCAGTGGCCACCTGCCCCACGCCCTGGCCAATGCGCAGGGAAGCATTCAGCGAGCCATCGTCCACGTCCACATCGTTAATGCTGGTCTGCCCCCGGTCAATTAGCGCCACGCGCTGCCCGCGTCCGTGAGGATTGACTAACACGGCCTCGTCCAGGCTACGACTTACGATCGCATCGCCGGTCTCGTTGCCGTCCTTGTCGTAGAAGCGGGCCTTATCCTCGCCAGCTTTGCCCAGCACAGCCTTGCCGTTATCCAGGAAGGTCACGGTGGTCACCTTGCCGTCCACATCCAGACTGCGAATTTCCTTACCGTCCGGACCCAGCTCAATTGCCTTGTCCTGACAAGCCACCGCCACGCCAGTCGCGGTGGTGGAAATGTTGTCGCAGGAATCATCCACATCTACCTGACGCGGCTCGTCCTTGGGGCTGGTGGCGTCAATAAAGTGCACCTTGCCCTTCGTAAGTATCGCAACCTGGTTCGCCCCCGGCGCGTTCTCGTCGGCAGAAAGGCCGATGCGCGCGGCCCCGAGGGTAGGCGCATCCAGCTTGATCTGCTCGCCCAGGCCGGAGGAGCTATCAGGGGAGTCCTGTGGCTGCGCGGGCTCACCGGCAACGGGCGCGTTGTCTACCGGATCGTCGGATCCACAGGCAGTAAGTGCCCCCAGAGCCAGGGCGGCAGTGGCGGTCACACAGAGGGTTCGGCTAAAGCGATTGACGTGCACATTCACAAGTTCTAACGCTACCAGTCCGGCCACGTCACTCTTTCAAGGCGGGGGAGAAGGACTAGGCTCAATCCCCATGACTACAGATATGACTTGGGCGCAGACGATCATTCTGTCGCTTATCCAAGGCCTCACGGAGTTCCTACCTGTGTCTTCGTCCGGCCACCTGCGCATCTTTTCCACCCTGTTGTGGGGCGAAGATGCCGGCGCGTCATTCACGGCCGTTATCCAGTTGGGCACAGAACTGGCAGTGCTGGTGTTCTTCGCCAAGGACATCTGGAACATCGCCAGCGCCTGGTGCAAGGGCGTGTGGGAGTGGCTCACCGACCTCACCGGAAAGCACGGCCGCCGCGTTCACCGCCAGACCTTCGACTACCGGATGGGCTGGATGGTCATCGTCGGTACCCTGCCCGTGGCCGTACTGGGCTACCTGGGCAAGGACCTGATCCGCGATAACCTGCGCAATCTCTGGATCACCGCCACGATGCTGGTGCTGTTCTCCTTCGTCTTCATCCTCGCCGAGCGCATGGGCCGCCGCGAGCGCAGCTTCGACCAGCTGACCATGCGCGATTCGGTGATCATGGGCTTCGCGCAGTGCCTGGCGCTCATCCCGGGTGTGTCCCGCTCCGGCGGCACGGTCTCGGCTGGCCTGTTCTTGAACCTGGATCGCGAGGTCGCCACCCGTTACTCTTTCCTGCTCGCCATCCCTGCTGTGCTGGCCTCGGGGCTTTTCTCGCTTCCTGACGCCTTTAGCCCCGACGCCGGACAGGCCGCCTCAGGCGCCCAGTTGTTCGTGGGCACCGCAATTGCCTTTGCCGTGGGCTATGCGTCTATCGCCTGGCTGCTGAAGTTCGTGGCCAACCACTCCTTTGCCTGGTTCGCGCTGTGGCGCATCCCGCTGGGCCTGGCGGTCATGGCCCTGCTCGCATTCGGGGTACTGCCAGCCTAGAATCGGAACCCATGCACTCTTGGCCCGAACCGGAAGTCCCACAGCTGCCGGGTGAAGCCCCGCAGCTTCGCCTGTACGACACCGCCGACGACGTGGTGAAACCCGTCGAGATTCCCGCCGGGGAGGTGGGGATGTACGTCTGCGGCATTACTCCGTACGACTCCACCCACCTGGGCCACGCAGCCACCTATCTGACCTTCGACCTGATCCACCGCTACCTGCGCGCGGGCGGGCACGGCGTGCACTACGTGCAGAACATCACCGACGTGGACGATCCGCTGTTCGAGCGCGCCGAGCGGGACGGGGTGGATTGGCAGGATCTGGGCACCAGCCAGATCGACCTGTTCCGCTCCGACATGGAGGACCTGGCGGTCATCCCGCCGCGCGACTACATCGGCGCGATGGAATCCATCGACGAGGTCATCGAGATGGTGGCCAAGCTCCTGGAAGTCGGCGCCGCCTACCAGCTGGAGGGCGACAAATACCCGGACATCTACGCCGACTACACCTTCCTGCCGCAGTTCGGCTATGAGTCCCGCTACAGCGAAGAGCAGATGGCGGAGTTCTTCGCCGAGCGTGGGGGAGACCCGGAGCGCCCCGGCAAGCGGCACCCGATGGACGCGCTACTGTGGCGCGCCCACCGCGACGGCGAGCCGAAGTGGGAGTCTCCCTTTGGCGCCGGTCGCCCCGGCTGGCACATCGAATGCTCAGCCATTGCCGTCAACCGTCTAGGCGCCCCCTTCGCAATCCAAGGTGGCGGCAGCGACCTGCGCTTCCCGCACCACGAGTTCTCCGCCACCCACGCCGAGGCCGCCCACGGAGTAGATCGCATGGCCCACCACTACGTCCACACCGGCATGATCGGCCTGGACGGCACCAAGATGAGCAAGTCGCTGGGCAACCTCGTGTTCGTCTCCAAGCTCACCGCCGCCGGCCACGAGCCCGCGGCCATCCGCCTGGGCGTGTACGCGGGCCACTATCGCCAGGACCGCGACTGGACCAAGGAAGTGCTGGCTCACGCCGAGCATCGCCTGGCCACCTGGCGGGCGGCCCTGGCCGCAGGCTCCACCACGACCGACGAGGCCCGCGAGCTGGTAGCCACCGTCCGCGGCCACCTGGCCAACGACCTCGACACGGCGGCGGCCCTGGAGGCGCTCGACGACTGGGCCGCCGCCACCAAGGCTGGGGTGGCAGGGGACGAGGCTGCGGCGTCAGAAATAAAAACCGCAATCTATGCGCTGCTGGGCGTGCGACTCTAGCTCGCACAGGGCAAACTGTCTCTTATGAGCACCACACAGCTGAGCACAGCCACCACATCCGCCCGCGAGGAGTTCCTCGACAACCTGCGCCAAATGGCGACAGGCAGCTACCTGCGCGACGAGGATCGCGAGTTTTGGGAGGCTCCGTACCCAGAGTCCGCGGTGGACGACGCCCAGGCCATCGTCGACGGCATGCTGCAGGCCGCGCAGTCCGTGGCCGCCAGCAGCGAAGCAGAGCTGACAAAAATCGCCGCCTCCCTGCACCTGCAGAACACGGAGGAAAGCGCGGACGAGCAGCCCACCGCAACCACCCTGGCTATCGCAGCCGTGATCAACCAGCACATCGAGAAGCTCAAGGCGCTCTCCGCCCGCCACGAGGAGGCGCTGTTGGAGGACGAGGAGATCAAGGACCTGCTCGCCCTGGTGGAGAAACTGGCCGTAGACCTGGATGCCGACGAGATGTTCGTGACCACTCAGGCCGAGGCCGTCTGCGAGGCCTAGCGCGGGGCCAGCATGATCCCCTGGTTGCAGGTGCCGATGAGCCCCTGCTCGTCGTAGATCCGCGTGACGGTGGTGCCGATGCCGTCGGTGCCGTAGTTGGCCTCCGCGGATAGGCCCAGCCACTCTCCGCGCATCTCGTGGTGCAGGTAGACGGTGGTGTCGACGTTCATGTACGTCCACTTGTCCGTATCCAGCAGGTTATTCAGGCCGTTGGCGATGTCCACCGTCTTCATCAGGCGCACCCACGTGGAATCTTCCTTACCCTCGACGGCGGGCAGGTCGGTGCGCGACCAGTAGATTGCGGGGTTGCGGGATTCGTCGACGTTCAGGTGGCGCTCGTCCAGGTCGGCACGGCGGGCCTCGATGGAGTTGATGTAACCACTGGCCCAGCGTTCGAGGAAGTCGCTGCCATCCCCGGCGCCGGCCGGGCCAGGCATCGGCTCGCCGACGGTGCGCTCGATCTCCTTTGTATCCCCGCGGCGGATCCACCAGCCGGAGCCGCGGATAAACTCGCGGCCGGATTCGTCGGTGACGATGGCCTCCAGGAAGCTGATGCGCTTTCCGGGGCGCACCACCCGCGCGTGGGTGCGCAGCTCGCTGAGCGGCACCGCGCCCAGGATCTCCACGGTCATGCGGCTAAAACGGCCCTCTTCCAGGGACAGCCCGGCATCGCGCGCGCCGTCTTCCAGCACCGTGGCTACCAGCGCGGCGGGCGGGGAGCCGTGCTGGAAGCCCGGCCCCCAGGGGCTTTCCGTGTGCTGGGTGGGGTGGTAGTTGCGGTAGATCTGGCCTTCTTCCTCCGTGACCTTGCCGGGGACGAAGTATGCCGACTGCTCGCTCATCGTGCTCCTTACTCCTGGGGTGTGTCCTACGTCACTAACTATGGCACAGGGGCGCCGGTGGGAAGCGCAATTGACCTAAACTGAACGGCATCATGAAAGCAATACTTTGGGACATGGACGGCACCCTGGTCGATACCGAACCGCTGTGGGGCATCGCAACCTTCGAGATGGGCGAGAAGATGGGGCGCCCGCTGACCGCGGAGGTACGCGAGAAGACGGTCGGCGCGACCACCCCCACCACCGTCGAGATCTGCGCGGCTCATGCGGGGTTGGTGCTTGATGACGCCGCCAAGGCCGACTGGCTTAACTTCATGTACACGCGCGTCGAGGAGCTCCTTGCGGGGCAGCTGGAGTTCCGCCCCGGTATCAGGAAGATTCTTAGCGAGGCCAAGGCCGCCGGGTTCCCGATGGCGCTGGTGACAAACACGAACCGCGCCCTGACGGAGGTTTCGCTGAACTCCATTGGCCGCGAGTTCTTCGACTTCACCCTGTGCGGCGACGAAGTACCCAATGGCAAGCCCGCCCCGGATATCTACGCCACCGCCGCCGCGCGCTTTGGTTTCGCCCCCGACGAGTGCCTGGTGGTGGAGGATTCCACCACGGGCATGACTGCCGCCCGTGACGCGGGCTGCCGCGTGCTGGGCGCTCCCACCGACCCGGAGACCGCGATCCCGGAGGGGGTGCGCACCCTGGCCGAGCTGCGCGAGGGAGCCCAGGACTTGAGAGGCTACGCATTGGAGGATCTGCGCCGAATTTACGCAGAGCTGGGGCGCACTGCGCCGGCCGATGTGCGATCTGCCACAATGGAAGGCGTGAACGAACAAGAACTCAAGACCTTCGATTCCCTTTTCGCCGAGTTGTCTTCCCGCGCCAAGGAGCGCCCCGAGGGCTCCGGCACGGTCAAGGCTCTGGACGCCGGGGTGCATTTCCAGGGCAAGAAGATCGTCGAAGAGGCCGGCGAGGTGTGGCTGGCCGCGGAGTACGAGTCTGACGAGGAGCTGGCCGAGGAGATCTCCCAGCTGCTGTACTGGCTGCAAGTCGTGATGGTTGGCCGTGGCCTGACCCCCGCTGACGTTTACAAGTACCTCTAGACCACATAAAGCAAACCCGAGAAAGGCAGCCACCACGATCATGCTGCGCGTCGCAGTCCCCAACAAGGGTTCCCTGTCCGAGACGGCCACCTCGATCCTGAAGGAGGCCGGCTACGCCACCCGCGGCGATTCGAAGTCTCTGACTATCGCCGACGAGGACAACGGGGTAGAGTTCTACTTTCTGCGCCCCAAGGACATCGCGATTTACATCGCCTCCGGCCACCTGGACATCGGCATCACCGGCCGCGACCTGGCCGCGGACACGCGCGAGGAGGTCGACGAGCTGCTACCCCTGGGCTTCGGCGCCTCCACCTTCCGCTATGCCGCTCCGAAGGACGAGGCCTGGACGGTAGAGCAGCTCGCCGGCAAGCGCATCGCCACCAGCTACCCGAACCTGGTGCGCAAGGACCTCGCCAACCGGGGTCTGGAGGCACAGGTGATTCGCTTGGACGGCGCCGTGGAGATCTCCATCCGCCTGGGCGTGGCCGACGTCATCGCCGACGTGGTCTCCACCGGGCGGACGCTGCGTCAGCAGGGGCTGAAGCCGTTTGGCGAGCCGCTGTGCGTCTCCGAGGCCGTGATCGTCGGCCGCAAGGGCGCGGAGGTGACCGCCGAGCAGCGGGTGCTCATCAAGCGCATCCAGGGCATCCTGCACGCCCACAACTACGTGATGCTGGACTACAACGTGGCCCGCGAGAACCTGGACAAGGTCGCCGCGATCACGCCGGGGCTGTCCGCCCCGACCGTCTCCCCGCTGGCCAACGACAGCTGGGTGGCCGTCCGCGCGATGGTGCCAAAGACCCAGGCCAACTCCCTGATGGACGAGCTTTCCGCCCTCGGCGCGGAGGCAATTCTGGCTACTGACATAAGGATCGCGCGCATCTAGGTCCAATTTCGTTAGGGTGGGGGAACAGAAAGTTGTTCCCCAACCAGAGGACGAATCGTGACCGATAAACCAATTCCGTCAAAGGCAGCGGCAGAGGTTCACGGCGATGCAGTCGTGAGCTCCACTGACATCATCACGTCGGCTGAAACACACTCCCAGCTGGCGCGTGCTGCAAAGAGTTTCCGTGCCGAAGAGGATCTGCTGGGCACCATGGAGGTGCCCGACCACGCCTACTACGGCGTACACACCCTCCGCGCGGTGGACAACTTCCAGGTCTCGCGCACCACGATCAACCAGATCCCGGAGTTCATCCGCGGCATGGTGATGGTCAAGAAGGCCACCGCCATCGCCAACAACGAGGTCTTCGCCCTGCCCGATGAGAAGGCCAAGGCCATCATCTGGGCCTGCGACCAGGTGCTGGAAGAGTACCGCTGCATGGATCAGTTCCCGATCGACGTCTTCCAGGGCGGCGCGGGCACCAGTGTCAACATGAACACCAATGAGGTGATCGCCAACCTCGCCTTGGAATACCTGGGGCACCCGAAGGGCTCCTACGACATCATCAACCCCAACGATGACGTCAACATGTCCCAGTCCACCAACGACGCTTACCCCACCGGCTTCCGCCTGGGCCTGCATTTCGCAATTGACCAGCTGATCAAGCACCTCGACGCGCTCGAGCGCGCGTTCCTGGCCAAGGGCCACGAATTCCGCAACATCCTAAAGATGGGACGCACCCAGCTCCAGGACGCCGTGCCCATGTCTCTGGGCCAGGAGTTCCGCGCCTTCGGCTACAACATCGCCGAGGAGCGCCTGCAGCTGGAGCGTTCCCAGGCGCAGCTGCGCGAGGTGAACCTCGGCGCCACCGCCATCGGCACCGGCGTGAACACCCCGCCCGGCTACCAGAACGCAGTTATCCGCGCGCTCAGCGAGGTCAGTGGTCTGAAGATCGAGCCCTCCCGCGACCTCATCGAGGCCACCAGCGATACCGGCGCGTACGTCAACGCCCACGCCGCCGTGAAGCGCGTGGCCATGAAGCTGTCGAAGATCTGTAACGATCTGCGCCTGCTTTCCTCCGGCCCGCGCGCCGGCCTGAACGAGATCAACCTGCCGGAGCGCCAGGCCGGTTCGTCGATCATGCCGGCCAAGGTGAACCCGGTCATCCCCGAGGTCGTGAACCAGATCTGCTTCAAGGTCTTCGGCAACGACCAGACGGTCTCCATGGCCGCCGAGGCCGGCCAGCTGCAGCTCAATGTCATGGAACCGGTCATCGCCCAGTGCGTGTTCGAGTCCGTGCGTTTCCTGGCCCGCGCCTGCACCACGCTGCGCACCCTGTGCGTCGTGGACATCACGGCCAACGCCGACGTGTGCCGCCGCTACGTAGAGAACTCCATCGGCATCATCACCTACCTGAACCCGCTGATCGGCCACCACAACGGTGACCTGGTGGGCAAGGAGGCCGCCCGCACCGGCAAGCCCGTGCGCGACCTGGTTCTGGAAAAGGGCCTGCTGGACGAGGAAACCCTCGACGAGGTCTTGAGCCCGGAGAACCTGCTGAACCCGACGTTCCAGGGCAAGCTCTACACGGACTACGAAGAGGAAACCTCCAAGGGATAGTCCGGCGGGGTGCCACCGAAGGCGGGGCAGAGGTCCTGGAAGTGGCACCACCCGCACAACTTGGTGGTGCGCGGCTGGAAGTTTCCGCTGCGCACGTCCGCCAGGATGCGCGCCCATAGCTCGCCCAGCTCGCGCTCGAAGGCAGCCAGCTCGGTGGCGGTGGGGCGCAGCACCATGTCGTCGCTGACCTTCAGATACATCAGGCGCAACTGGGTGGGCAGCTCGCCCGTCATGCGCCACCACACCAGGGCGTAGAACATCATCTGGAAGCGGGCCGAATCCGCAAAGCGGGGCGCGGGCTTCTTGCCCGTCTTGTAGTCCACCACGCGCACCTGGCCGGTCTCCGCGATGTCCACGCGGTCGATGAAACCGCGCACCGGCACATCGTTGGGCAGCGTTAGATTCACGAATTGCTCGCACTCGTGGGCGTCAAAACCATCCGGGTTCTCCATCTGGAAGTAGCCCTTCACCAGCTCGCGGCACTCCTCCCAGAACTCCACGGTGGACTGCTCGGGCACCAGCTCCGAAAGCTCCGGGTCCTTGACCAGCATCTTCTCCCACTCCGGGCGAATCATCTTCACCGCCGCCGGGTAGGTGCGACTGCCACGGGGCAGCTGGTGCAGGTTCTCCAACACCGCATGCACGAGCGTGCCCTTCACCTGGGCGATCGTGTTCGGCTCCTCCAACTTGTCGATCGCCCGAAAGCGATACAGCAGCGGGCACTGCTTGTAGTCGTTGGCGTGGGAAGGGGAGAGAGCTAGTTTCGTAGTCACCCGACCCACCCTAGTAAAATGAACCGGATCTCTTAAAGCAGGAAGGAAGACCACATGGCATATTCCGGCCGTTTCACCGAAGGCGACCGTGTGCAGCTCACAGACGCCAAGCGTCGCCACTTCACCATCACCCTGGCCAAGGGCGAGAGCTTCTTCACCCACAAGGGCGAAATCCGCCACGACGACATCATCGGCCAACACGAGGGCACCGTGGTCAAGTCCTCCGGGGCTGCCGAATACCTGTGCTTCCGCCACCTGCTGGTCGATCACGTGCTCTCCATGCCCCGCGGCGCGGCGGTGATCTACCCGAAGGATGCCGCCCAGATCCTCGTGGAAGGCGACATCTTCCCGGGCGCCACGGTGCTGGAGGCCGGCGCGGGCTCCGGCGCCATGAGCACCTGGCTGCTGCGGGCCGTAGGGCCTAAGGGCAAGGTCATCAGCTACGAGATCCGCGAGGATCACCTGGCCTACGCCAAGGAAAACGTGGAGGACTACTTCGACGGCCACCCGGAGAACTGGGACCTGCGCTTGGGCGACCTGAAGACCGTCACCAAGGAGGATGTCGGCGACGTCGACCGCGTGCTGCTGGACATGTTGGAGCCTTGGGAGATGCTGGACACCGTCAAGGACGTGCTGATCCCCGGCGGGGTGTTCATGACGTACGTCGCCACTGTCCCGCAGCTGATGAAGGTCATGGAGGGCATCCGCGAGACCGGCTGCTTCACCGAACCGAAGGCCTGGGAATCCCTGGTGCGTGAGTGGAAGGTCGATGGCCTGGCCACCCGCCCCGAGCACCGTATGAACGCGCACACGGCATTTCTGATCCTGGCGCGCAGGCTGGCTGATGGCGTCACCGCACCTCGACCGCAACGCCGCGCGCGCCGTTAGTAGACTGGTCAGTATGACCGAGAACACATCAGCGGAAGGGCCACAGACTCTGCGCGAGCTGCAGATCGCGAACCGACAACTCGGCGCGCGCAACGCGAAGCTCGTGGAGCTGCTGCAGGCCAGCCGCACGAAGCTGGAGGAGATCAACGGTCGGCTGGAAGCACTGGCCGAACCGCCGAGCACCTACGGCACGCTGCTGCAGGCCAACCGGGACTTCACCGCCGAGGTCTTCACGGCCGGCCGCCGGATGCGCCTGATGGTCTCGCCGAACGTCCCGCAGCACGAGCTGGTGCCCGGCGCGATGGTGCGCCTGGGGGAGGGCCAGCAGGTCGTGGAGGTTACCGGCCAGCCAGACTTCGGTGACATCGCCCAGGTCGTGGAGGTCACTGGCGACCGGCTGATCATCGCCGACAAGGTGGGCGAGGAGTACGTGGTTAAGGCCGCCGGCGACCTGGCAGGCGATGTGGTCACCGGGGATTCCGTGATCGTGGACCGCAAATCCGGCTGGGCCTTCGAGGCCGTGCCCCGCGCGGAGACGAACAACCTGATCCTGGAGGAGGTCCCGGACGTCACCTACGACGACATCGGCGGCCTGGGCCAGCAGATCACGCAGATCCGCGACGCGGTCGAGCTGCCGTTTCTGCACCCCGAGATCTACACCCGCTATGGCCTGCGCCCGCCGAAGGGTGTGCTGCTCTACGGCCCGCCCGGCAACGGTAAGACCCTGATTGCGAAGGCCGTGGCGAACTCCCTGGCGCAGTCGGATTCCCCGTACTTCCTGAACATCAAGGGCCCTGAGCTGCTGAACAAGTTCGTGGGCGAGACCGAGCGCCAGATCCGCGCGATCTTCGAGCAGGCCCGCCGCGTGGCCAGCTCCGGCCGCCCCGTCATCGTCTTCTTCGACGAGATGGAGGCGCTGTTCCGCACGCGCGGTACGGGTGTGAGCTCCGACATGGAGTCCACCGTCGTCCCACAGCTGCTCGCCGAGCTCGATGGCGTGGAGGCCGCGGGCAACGTCATCGTCATCGGCGCCTCGAACCGCGAGGAGCTCATCGACCCGGCCATCCTGCGCCCCGGCCGCCTGGACGTGAAGATTCGTATCGCCCGGCCCGACGCCTTCGGTGCAGCTGCCATCCTGTCGAAGCACCTCGATGCTTCTCTTCCTATTGACGCCGACTTCTCCGCCGCCGCCGGTTCCAACGAGGCTGCAGCGGCAGCCCTGCGGCAGAGCATCGTCGACGAGCTGTTTACCCGGGACGAGGCGCACCGCTATGTCACGCTCCACTACGCCGACGGCTGCCGTGAGGATCTGTACTGGGCGGACTTCGTTTCCGGCGCGATGCTGGCGAATATCGTGGACCGGGCGAAGACCCTGGCCATCAAGGACGCGCTGCACAACGGCACAGACGGGCTGCGCCCGGAGCACGTGCACGCGGCCGTTCTGGCCGAGGTGGGGGATTCCGAGGATCTGCCGGATACCACCAACCCCGCGGAGTGGGCGCGCATCTACGGCCACGGCACGAAGCGCGTCGTGGACATCGACGTGCACAAGGTCTAGGGAGGATACAAGTTTGTTTGGCCCGCACATCATTGGCTCGGAGACGGAGTACGGCATCGTCGCCGTAGACGACCCGTCGGCCAGCCCGATTCACACCTCCACCCAAGCCGTCGTGGCTTATGCGGAACACAGCGGCCAGGGGGTGAACCGCCGCACCCGGTGGGACTACGAGAACGAATCCCCCCTGCGCGACATCCGCGGCTTCGACCTGCGCCGCTACCGCCGGGGATCCGCCCCGGTGCTGGATCCGAATGCCCTCGGCGCGGCGAACGTCATCACCGCCAACGGCGCGCGCTTCTATGTTGATCACGCGCACCCGGAGTATTCCTCCCCGGAAACCACGACCGCCCGCGACGCGGTGGTGTGGGACAAGGCCGGGGACATCATCATGCACCGCGCCGCCGAGGCCGCCGAGCCGGAGCTGAAGATCTACAAGAACAACGTGGACGGCAAGGGCGCTAGCTACGGCTCGCACGAGAACTACTTGTACCCGCGCGACCTGGACGTCGAGGACGTACAGGCGGCTTTGATCCCGCACTTCGTCACCCGGCAGGTTTTCTGCGGTGCTGGACGCATCGGGCTGGGGCAGCAAGGGGAGCAGCCTGGCTTCCAGATCAGCCAGCGCGCCGACTACATCGAGACGGAAGTCTCACTAGAGACCACGCTGAACCGCGGCATCGTGAACACCCGCGACGAGCCGCACGCGGAGGCCGACAAGTGGCGCCGCCTACACGTGATCATCGGGGATGCGAACTTGAGCGAGTTCTCCAACTACCTGAAGTTCGGCACCACCGCGCTGGTGCTGGCGGCGGTAGCCGAGGGCGCGTACTTCGGCGACCTGCTCCTGCTGGAGCCGGTGGCGGACGTCCAGCGCGTCTCCCGGGATCTGGACTGCACCTACCGGCTGCGCTTCTACGGACAGGCGGAGCGCACCGCCATCGAGACGCAGCGGGAGATCCGCAAGCGCGTGGGGGAGATCATGGAGCTGCGCGGCGACGACCTGGAGGTCTTCGAGCTGTGGGGCAAGATCCTCGACGACCTCGAGGCCGATCCGCTGTCCACCGCCGACCGGCTGGACTGGACGGCCAAGCTGCAGCTGATGAACGCCTACCGGGCGCGCGGCCTGGAGTGGACCGACCCGCGCCTGGCTTTGGTGGACCTGCAGTACTCGGACATCGACCCGCGACGCGGGCTCTACCACGCGCTGGTGCGGAAGGGCCGGATGCAAACCCTGCTGGACCCGGCGGAGATCGAGGCCGCGGTGGACACCCCGCCACAGGCCACGCGCGCGTGGCTGCGCGGGCACCTGGTGGCGAACTACTCCGCCGACATCCTCTCGGCGAACTGGGATAGCGTCATCGTGGACACCCCGGACGGCGCAGCACAGATCACCATGGACGACCCCCGCGGGTTCAACCAGTTGGAGCTACGCGCGCTGCTGGAAGCGCAACCGCGCCCCGGCATCGGCGAGCTCGTGGCAGGCTTGAAGGAAATCAACCCGGACAAGATCTCCGGGGTTGGCAGAAAGGAAGATTAATCATGGCACAGGGCGGACAGGTCAGCGCCGGCGGCGGTCGGCGCGACGACGACGAACCCATCGAGCAGACCTCCGGCGCGGGCACCCAGCAGGTGAACGTCACCGGTACCGACGATCTGCTGGACGAGATCGACGGCCTGCTGGAGAACAACGCGGAGGAGTTCGTCCGCTCCTACGTACAAAAGGGCGGCCAGTGACCGCCATCCGCCGCCGCATCATGGGCCTGGAGACCGAGTATGGAATCGCCAACATGCAGGATTCCTCCCGGCGCCTCGGTCCCGACGAGATTGCCCGCAAGCTCTTCGCCCCCGTGGTGGAGGAGCACCGCAGCTCGAACATCTACACCGAGAACGCCTCGCGCCTCTACCTAGACGTTGGCGCGCACCCGGAGTTCGCTACCGCGGAGTGCGATAGCCTGCACCAGCTGATCGCCTATGACCGCTCTGGCGACCTGTTGTTTCACGAGCTGGCCGACCGCGCCGAGCAGGCCGTCGGTGGCAAGGTCTATCTGTTGAAGAACAACACGGATTCCTTGGGCAACTCCTATGGATGCCACGAGAACTACCTGGTCAGCCGCGATATTCCCCTGAAGGGCCTCAGCAAGCAGCTGCTGCCTTTCCTGGTTACCCGCCAGCTGATCTGCGGCGCGGGCAAGCTCGCGATCCCTTATCCCGGCGCGCCGAACGAGAACTTCGGCCCGGGCTACACCATGAGCCAGCGCGCCGACCACGTCTGGGAGGGCGTGTCCAGCGCGACGACCCGCTCGCGCCCCATCATCAACACCCGCGACGAGCCGCACGCCGATTCTTCCAAGTATCGCCGCCTGCACGTCATCGTCGGCGATTCGAACATGTCGGAGGTCACCACGGCCCTGAAGATCGGCTCCACGCTGCTGGTGCTGGAGATGATCGAGGCCGGCGTGGCCCTCCCGGACTTCGAGATGGCCAACGAGATCCGCTCTATCCGCGAGATTTCCCGCGACTTCACCGGCCAGGTGGACATCGCTCTGCGCAGCGGGTCGACTGCCACGCCGCTGGAAATCCAGCGCGCTTTTTATGACGCCGCCTGCGCCTACCTCGCCTCGCGTGAAGACCCGGAGCGGGGCACCCCCAACGCGGAGCTAACCCCCGTGGTGGATCTGTGGGGTCGCGTCCTAGACTGCTTCGACACGGGCGACTTCTCGCCGGTCTCCACGGAGATCGACTGGGTCATTAAGAAATCCCTGCTCGATCGAATGGCCGCTGCCCGTGGCCTGGATCCCATCGACCCGCGCCTGGCGCAGATCGACCTGATGTATCACGACATTCACCCCACTCGCGGCCTGTTTAACGTGCTGGCCCGCCGCGGCCTGGCGCGCACGCTGCTAGCCCCGGAGACGATCGAGCAGGCTTTCCGCCAGGCCCCGCCGACAACCCGCGCGGCGGTGCGCGGCCGTTTCATCGCGGCGGTCCGGGCCCACCCGGAGCTGTCCTACACAGTGGATTGGATGCGCGTGAAGGTCAACGGCGAGGACGGGGCAGAGGCCCTGCTGGCCGACCCCTTTGCCAACACCAGCGAGGACGTCGACCGCATTATCGAGACCCTGGGAGCCCGATGAACCGCAACCGCCCCGTCGAGACTCACTGGATTCCGGGCGCCACGCGCCTGTTTAACCTAGTGATCGCGCTGCTGAACTCCGACGGCCCGCGCTCCATCGAGTGGGTGCTCGCCAACGTCGAGGGCTACCAGCACGCCAAGGACGGCTCCGCCCGCAAGCAGCTCGGCCGCGACCGCCAGGACCTTGCCGAGCTGGGCGTGCGCATCACGGGCGAGGACATGCTCACCCTCGACCCCGCCCAGACCTTCCTGCCGGACATCGAGTTCACCGACGGCGAGGCCACTGTCCTCGCCGCCGCCAGCCGGTGGGCCCAGTCGGGGGAGATGCAGCACGCCGCCCGCTCCGCCTACACCAAGCTGGCCGCAGCGGGCATGCAGCACCGCGTTTCCACCGGCGAGGTCGCCGTCCCGAGCGTCCCGGACCACACCGCCCTGGACGGCGATTCCCTCGACGCGATCTTCCGCGCCCTCGACAACGGCCTGGTCTTGGAGTTCAACTACTATCCTTCGCTGGTCGATACTCCCCAGCAGCGTCGACTGGAGCCCTGGGCTTATGGAGCCAAGGATGGCCTGGTCTACGTCACTGGTTTCGACCCGGACCGCGAGGCCCAGCGCACGTTCCGCTTAGCGCGCATCGATTCCGTCACGGCCCTGCCGGAGTTCGCCCAGCACCCGCGCCCGGAGGGCACCCCGCAGCAGCTGATCCAGCAGGGGCTGTTAAGCAGCCGCCAGATGGTCACCGCAACCGTCGAGTTCCCCGAGCCCGGCGCCTGGGAGCTACGCCGATTGGCCGACGAGAACGGCCAGATCGGCCCCGTGGAACGCGACTGGTTTGTCCGCACCGCCGCGGCCTACGCGCCCCATGTGGTGGTTACCTCGCCGCCGGATGTCGTCGCCGATGTTGTTGCCGTTTTAAAGGAGGCTGCTTCATGACGCCCCCTCGTTCCAATGCCGAACAATTCCTCCGTACCCTGTCCGTCCTCGCCTGGTTCCGGTCTCACCCGGATAGCAGCCTGATGGCGGCCTCTCGCGCGTTGGACCTATCCACCGCGCAGATCGCCCACGAGCTCGGTCAGGTTTCTCAGTGCCGCGTGCCCGCCAGCATCCTCGACATGCCGGTGGAGGTCACGGTGGATCGCATGCGTGCCTCCGTGGAGTTCTCCGCCGGCCTGGACCGCCCGCTCGCCCTGACCGCGATGGAGGCCGGTGTGCTGCTGCTGAACTTGCAGGCACTGCGCTCCACCGCGCCGGCGGAGGCACAGGCGGACATCGACTCCGCTAGTGAGAAGATTCAGGCTCTCTTGCGCTCCCGGCGTGAGTACACGGATTCCTTCACCCCCGAATCGGCGCCCTCAACCCCCGCCTATGTGCAGCTGCGCCGTCAGCTCTCGGAGGCCATCCAATCCCGCCGCCAGGTCACGTTCAACTACCAGTCGATATCCAGCGATAGCTTCAGCACCCGCACGGTAGACCCCGACCATGTGGCTCTCGTGGACGGCGAGTATTACCTGTGGGCGCGGGAACGTGGCGTCACCACAAAAACCTTTGCGCTTGCGCGCATCGACGGGCTCGACCTGGGGGAGGAAGGTTCGGCCAGTGCCCAACAGGTACCCGAGATCGACCCGGAGGATCCCTTCGATTTCGGTCTCAGCGACAACTGGGCACGCCTGGAGCTAGACGAGTCGCTGCGGTGGATGTTGGAGTACTTCCCCATGTGGGTAGTCGAAGACGAAACCCGGCTGGTCGTCGACGTGCCCGACACCGGTGAATGGTTTTTAAGGTTCCTGCTAGGTTTTTCATCCGGTATTCGCAATGTAGAACCGCTACCATTGGCCGAGAACTTAAAAGCCCTAGCCCGGCGTGGCCTCGATGCCTACGAGGCTCGCGAGCTAGGATAGTAAGACCAATCCCAACGACAGAAAGCTCGTAGATAATGCCGAACCTTGGCGTTCCTGAACTACTCATCATCGCTCTGGTCATTTTCCTGCTGTTCGGAGCGACCCGCCTGCCCAACGCAGCGCGTTCCCTGGGCCGTTCGATGCGCATCTTCAAGTCCGAAATGGACGAGATGAAGACTGACGGCGACCAGAAGGAGCTGGCAAAGAAGCAGGCTCCGACCGCCGAGCAGCAGCAGGCCCAAGACCTGGCTCAGCCCAAGTCCGAACAGCCGAACGAGCACAACGCTTAAAAATTAAGTGGCTAAGAAGCTAAAGAAGCCCGCCGATGGTTCGATGACCATCGTCGAGCACATCAATGAGCTGCGCAAGCGCGTATTCATTTCCCTGGTTGCCATCTTCATCGGCACGATTATCGGCTACATCTGGTACAACGTCGAAGTCGGTCCGATCCCTTCACTAGGCGAGGTGCTGCGCGGACCGTACTGTAACCTGCCGCCGGAGGCCCGCTTTGGCTCCGAGGCGGGGGAGTGCCGCCTGCTGGCTACCAGTCCTTTTGAGATGTTTATGCTGCGTCTTAAGGTTGGCGCGTTGGCAGGCATGGTCTTTTCCTCGCCAATTTGGTTAGGCCAGATCTGGGCGTACATCACCCCGGGCCTGCACAAGAACGAGAAGCGCTGGACATTAGGCGTGGGTATTTCCGCAGGCCTACTGTTCACCGTCGGCGCGGTGCTGGCTTACTTCGTGCTTGCCTTCGGCTTGGAGTTCCTGCTGACCATCGGCGATGAGGCGCAGATTGCTGCCCTGAACGGCGAGAAATACTTCAGCTTTGCCATGGCGCTGCTGCTAATTTTTGGCGTGAGCTTCGAGGTGCCGCTCATTACCGTGCTGCTGAACCTGGCACACGTGGTCACCTACCAGCAGCTGAAGGATAAGCGCCGCTTCATCTGGGCTTTCCTGTTCCTCTTCGCCGCGTTCGTCACCCCGGGCCAGGACCCGATCTCGATGGTGATCCTGGCGATCTCGCTGTGCGCGATGATGGAGATCGCCACGCAGATCGCCCGCCTGAACGACAAGCGCCGCCAAAAGAACCAGGCGGACTGGCTGGAGGTCGAAGACGACGAGTCCACCGACATCGCCGCCCCGGAGCCCATTGCCCCGGTGACGGCAACCCCGGCACCGCAGTCCACCAGCGCGGCTCGCCCAATTGACTCGCCGAAGCGCCAAGATCCAAAGGCTCAAGACTTCACCCGCAGCGATTTCGATGACATTCTCTAGCCCCCAGGTAGAGCGCTTCTGCGCCCAGTACGACTTCCTGCTGGACGACTTCCAGGTCCAAGCGGCCGAAGCTATCGCCCGGGGCAAGGGGGTGCTCGTAGCCGCCCCGACAGGCGCGGGCAAGACCATCGTCGGCGAGTTTGCCGTGTTCGCCGCCTTCCACGGTGACGGCACCTGTTTCTACACCACGCCCATCAAGGCCTTGAGCAACCAGAAGTTCCACGATCTGGTGGAGCGCTACGGGGAGGCCAACGTTGGCCTGCTCACCGGCGACGTCACCATCAACGGCGACGCACCCATCGTTGTGATGACCACCGAAGTCCTGCGCAACATGATCTACGCCGACTCCGAACGGCTGGAAACCCTCACGCACGTCGTCATGGACGAGGTGCACTTCCTGGCCGACCGTTCCCGCGGTCCGGTCTGGGAGGAGGCCATTCTCAACCTGGACCCCCGCGTAATCCTCGTATCCCTGTCGGCCACCGTCTCCAACGTCGAGGAGTTCGGCGGCTGGCTATCCGCCGTCCGTGGCGATACCGAGATTATCGTCACCGAGAAGCGGCCGGTGCCGCTGACCCAGTTCATGATGGTCGGCCGCCAGATCCTGCCCCTTTTCGAAGGCTCGGAGCAGCACCTCGGCGCCATCAACCGCAAGGTCGTCGCCGCTGCTGCGAAGGCCGAGGAAACTGGCAAGCGCCGCGGGCCGAAGCGCGGCGACGTGGTGCAGCACATGGCCACCGCGGGCATGTTGCCTGCGATTTACTTTATCTTCTCGCGCGTTGGTTGTGACGCCGCCGTCCGCGCCCTGCTGATCGATCGCGTGGACTACTCGTCTCCGTCGGAAAGGGAGGAGATCCTGCGCACGATCGACGCAGGCGTTTCCGACCTGACGGAGGAAGACCTGAACGTCCTGGGCTTCCGCCAGTGGCGGCGCGCCCTGTCGCGCGGTTTCGCCGCTCACCACGCCGGCATGCTGCCGGCCTTCCGCCACATCGTGGAGGACCTGTTCGCCCGTGGCCTGCTGAAGGTCTGCTTCGCCACGGAGACCCTGGCGCTGGGCATCAACATGCCCGCCCGCTCGGTGGTGCTGGAGAAGCTGGTGAAGTTCAACGGCGAGACGCACGCCGACCTCACCCCCGGCCAATACACGCAGCTCACCGGTCGCGCCGGCCGCCGTGGCATAGACACGAAGGGTAACGCGGTGGTGCTGTGGAGCCAGGGGCTGGACCCTTATGGGGTTGCAGACTTGGCGTCAACAAGAACCTATCCGCTGGATTCCACCTTCCGTCCCGGCTACAACATGGCCGTGAACCTCATCGGCACGATGGGGCTGGACGAGGCCCACCGGCTGCTGCTGCGTTCCTTTGCGCAGTACCAGACCAACGGCGCGGTGGTGGAAAGCGCCGAGCAGATTGAAAAGCGCCGCCGTGAGCTGGCCCAGCAGGAAAAGCAGCTCAAGGCCACCATCCGCGAGGTGCGCCGCCCGTCCAACAGCCTCAACGAGGACTTCCAGCTGGTCACCGAATACGGCCAGCTGCGCCGCGAGCTCTCGCAGGAGGAGCGTCGCGCCAAGCGCATGGTCATCGACGAGGCCTCGGCGGAGACCACGGCCCTTCTACAGTCCCTGCAGCCCGGCGACGTGATCGCGCTGCCCACTGGCAAGAACCCCACCACCGCCGTGATTGCCCGTGCCGACCACCGCGGCCGGCCGACGATCATCACCGACGACGGCTGGGTGGAGCGCATCAACCCCGACATGTTCGGCAACACTCCGGTACACATCGGCCACATGCGTCTGCACAAGGGCGTGGCGCGCAACCCGAAGCGTCAAGCCAGGGGAGTGGCCGCCAACCTTCGCCGCCTGCAGCTGGATAAGCCGAAGAAGCTTAAGCCCCGGGCGCGCCGCCGCTCCCTGCGCGCCGTCGAGCTGCGCGAGCAAGTGCACGCTCACCCAGTGCATGCCTGGGAAGGCCGCGAGGAGCTCTGCCGTGCCGCCGAACAGTACCTGAAGGCCGCCCGCCGCCTGGAGTTCGAGCAGAAGGAGCAGCCCCAGGAGTCCGATTCCCTCTCCGCCCAATTCAACCGCATTCTTGCGCTGCTGGCGGAGCTGGACTACGTGGAGCTCGAGGGTAACACCGCCCGCATCACCATGGAGGGCGAGCGCCTTTCCAAGATCCACCACGAGTCCGATCTGCTGGTCGCCCAGTGCCTACGCCGCGGGATCTGGGACGAGCTGGACCCGGCGGAGCTGGCGGCCGTGGCCAGCACTTGCGTATTCGAGAACCGTCGCGACTCCGGCGCCAAGGACGATGGCGTGCCCACCGAGCCGCTGGCCGAGGCGATCAGCCAGACGTGGCGCATCTACCAGGAGCTTTCCACCGACGAGCAGCGCCACCGCCTCGCCGTGACCCGCGAGCCAGAGCTGGGCTTTGCCACCGCGGTGCACCAGTGGACCGCCGGCGCCCCGCTGGAGTACTGCCTGCGCGCGGCCGAGGCCAGCGGCGCCACCCTGACCCCCGGCGATTTCGTGCGCTGGTGCCGCCGCGTGATCGACCTGCTGGATCAGATCAAGCTGACTGGCTATTCCAATGAAGTGAAGGCGGCCTCCCGCAAGGCGGTCGCCGCGATGAGACGAGGAGTTGTGGCCCTCGATGGCTAAGAAAATTGCAATCTTCGGCGCGACCAGCGAGATCGGCGGCGAGATCGCCCGCCTGCTCGCCCCCGGCAACCACTTGGTGCTCGCCGCCCGCCGCACCACGGATCTGGCCGATGAGCTGTACCGACTCGGCGCCACGCAGGTCGATTCCTTCTTTTTTGACGCCACCGACGTGGATTCCCACGCAGACCTCATCGCGGAGATCGAGGCCACCGGCCCGCTGGACGTGGCGCTGGCGATGTTCGGCGTGCTGGGCGACCAGAAGCTCGCGGAGCGCGATTCCTCCGAGGTCTACCGCGTGCTGCACACGGACTTCACCGCCCAGGCGGTGCTGCTGACGGAGCTGTCCCGGGTGATGAAGTCCCGCGACAGGGGAGTGCTGGTGGCCTATTCCTCCATCGCCGGGGCTCGCGTGCGCCGCCCGAACTATGTCTACGGCTCGGCGAAGGCCGGCCTGGATGGTTTCTGCCAGGGCATGCAGGACGCGCTGCAGGGCACCGGAGTGCGCCTGGTGATCGTGCGCCCGGGTTTCGTGATCGGCCGGATGACCCGCGGCATGGATCCGGCGCCGCTGTCCACCACGCCGGACGTGGTCGCCGAGGCCACGGTTCGCGCCATCAACGACGAAAGCGCGGAATCCGTGTGGATCCCGCGCTCCCTGAAGCTGCTGGCCGCCGCCATGCAGGTGGTCCCGCGTTGGCTGTGGCGGCGCGCGCCACGCTAGACGTGGAAGATGCTGTAGAAGATCGTCCGCAGGATCCCGAAGGCCACGGAGATGCCGGTGGCCGCAGCGATGCCGATCGCAACCTTTGCAACCGGGTGCAGGCCGTCCCACCACTCGTCGGAGTCGCTCGAGCTGGTGCTGGAGCTGGAGCTCGTGCTCTGGGTGTCGGTTTCTGCCACTGCCGGGGTGACGGATGCCAGGGCAACCGTGGGTGCCAGAACTGCAGCGAGGATAGAGCGGCGTAGACGCATCGAAGTACTCCCTAAAACGTAGTTAAGCTATCGCGTGTAGGAACTATTCTTCCCACACTTTCGTTATCGTTATGTAAGCACGCTTTCGTTACAAAGATCGCGTTTTCATAACAATTTTTCAGACGGATACTTTAGGAGTTTCCTTACAGCCATGCAATTCTTACCCGCCGTGTATCTCGTCGTGGAAATCATCGCCTTCATTCTCTTGGGAGTGTGGATCGGCTGGGGCTGGGCACTGCTGTTTCTGTTGGGCCTGTTTGTGCTGGGTATCGCCCTGGCCACCTGGCAGATGCGCGAGCTCACCGTCCGCGCACTGCAGCAGAAGGATCACCCCGGCGAACTCACGGCCGACATGGCGCTATCCATGGTGGGTGCAGTGGGCGTGGCCGTTCCCGGCATCGTTACGAGCTTCTTCGGCATCTTCTTCCTGATTCCGCCGACCCGGTCCCTGATCCGCAAGATGCTGGGCCAGGCCGCGCGCCGTTCCCTGGAACGCTTCGGCGTGACCACCTATTCGCGCGTTAGCCACATCCAGAACTCGGGCGGTTGGGGAGACGTCATCGACCACCGCGCGGGCGAGAACGGATGATTTTAAGGCTCCTCGCCGCTGCCTTTAGCGGCGTGATGGTCTTTGCCGCCTTCGAGCCGACCGGCCTGTGGTGGGCCGCACCGCTCGGGTTCGCGCTGCTGTTTTACTTCGCCGACCACCGTCACGCCATGCTGATGGCCTGGGTGCAGGGCCTCACCATCTACGGCCTGTTGCTGCCGTGGGTCGGGGAGTTCGTCGGCCCGGCCGCCTGGATCGCGTTGGCGCTGATCCAGTCCCTCTACAGCCTGCTATTCGGCGCAGGCCTGAAGCTTTTGGTTCGACGCCCCCTCGCGGCCCAGATCATCGGCATTCCGACCTGGTTCGTCGCGACTGAGTGGCTGCGCTCTTCCTTTCCCTTCGGGGGCTTTCCATGGGGGCGCATCGCATGGGGCCAGGCCAGCGGCCCGATTAGCTGGCTGATCCGCCTCGGTGGCCCCGCGCTGGTCACCTTCGCCGTGGTGCTGATCGGCCTGCTCCTGGCTTTGAGCATCCGCAAGCACCGCGCGCCCGCGTATTCCTTGGCTGGAGTGGTGGCCCTGATCGCCGCCTACGCGTTGCTGATTCCCGCCACGCCCACCGACCGCACCGTGGACGTCGTCGCCGTGCAGGGCAACGTTCCGCGCCTGGGCCTGGACTTCAATGCCCAGCGCCGCGCCGTGCTGGATAACCACGTGCGGCGGACAGAGCAGTTGGAGTCAGATCCGGACATCGTCATTTGGCCGGAGAACTCCTCCGACGTCAATCCTTTCACCGACCCCGCCGCCCGCCAGCAAATCGAGCGCGCCCAGCGCTCCGTCGACGCGCCGATCCTCGTCGGCACCGTCAGCCCGGAGCACAACACGATGGTGGTGTGGGATAGCGACGGCCCAGGGGAGAGCCACGTCAAGCGCTTCCTGCAGCCCTTCGGCGAGTACATGCCCTTCCGCGATTTCTTGCGCAACTTCAGCGAGCATGTCGACCGCGCCGGCAACTTCCAGCCTGGCGACGACAACGGAGTGGTCCACATGAACGGCGTCCCCGTCGGCGTGGCCACCTGCTACGAGGTCAGCTTCGACGGCGCGTTCCGCATGGCTGTGCAGGGCGGCGCGCAGATTCTCACCAGCCCGACGAACAACGCGACCTTCGGGTTTACAGACATGACGTATCAGCAACTCGCCATGTCTCGCATGCGCGCCAAGGAGTATGATCGCGCCGTGGTGGTCGCCGCGACCTCGGGTGTGTCGGCGATCGTCGCGCCCGATGGCTCGGTGGAGCAGCGCACTGCCATTTTTACTTCTGACGCCCTCGAGGCCGAGTTGCCCCTAAGCGATACAATGACACTGTCAGCCCGCGTCGGCCCATGGGTGGAATGGATTCTAGCTATTCTGGGTCTGCTGTCCGTGGCATTTACTTATAGGAGAGGTAAGAAAGCTTTTCATGACTAAGCTGAGCGATAAAACACTGGTCATCATCCCGACCTACAACGAGAGGGAAAACCTTCCTCTGATCATCGGTCGACTGCTAAAGGCCGAGCCCGAGCGCGTGGACGTCCTCGTCGTCGATGATTCCAGCCCGGACGGCACCGGAGATCTGGCCGACGAGATGGCCGCTGAGAACTCGAAGATCCACGTGATGCACCGCGGCGGCAAGGGCGGCCTCGGTGGCGCTTATATCGCCGGCTTCCGCTGGGGTCTGGAGCGCGACTACGAGATCCTGTGCGAGATGGATGCCGACGGCTCCCACGCTCCCGAGCAGCTGTACCTGCTGCTGGACCGCATCGACTCTGGCGCGGAGATGGTCCTGGGTTCCCGTTACGTCAAGGGCGGCAAGACCGTGAACTGGCCGGTCAGCCGCGAGGTTCTCTCCCGCGGCGGCAACTTTTACGCCTCTCTGGCGTTGGGCGCGGGCCTGTCCGACATCACCGGCGGCTACCGTGCATACCGCCGCGAGGTGTTGGAGGAGATCGACCTGGATGCCGTCGATTCCGCCGGCTATGTCTTCCAGGTGGATCTGGCTTGGCGCGCCGTCGAGGCCGGCTTCGACGTGCGCGAGGTTCCGATCACCTTCACCGAGCGAGAGATCGGCGACTCCAAGATGAGCGGCAACATCGTCTCCGAGGCTCTGCTGCAGGTGACGAAGTGGGGTGCCGCGCACCGCTTTAACCAGTTCAAGAACCTGGCTCAGGAGTCTTGGCGCATCGGTGCCGGCACCGTGCGTAGCTACTTCTGATTCGCTTCCTGCTGCTCCTTCATGAGCTTCACCGCAGTGCGGCGGCGCTTACGGAGTAGCTCGATGCGCTCGTCGAGCAGCTCGTCGAGCTCCTCGAGGCTGCGGCGCTCGCGCAGCATGTCCCAGTGAGTGCGCGGGGGCTTCACCGGCTTGGATTCCTGGCCTTCGCCCTCGACCAGCGTGCCCATCTGGCCGTTCTTGCACATCCACTCCTGTGGAACCTCCGCATCGTCGGCGAAGGGAACCTCGTAGATTTCCCCAGCCTCGGTGCGGTATTTCACCATGCGGCGGGGAGCTAGGTCGTGGTCGCGGTCCGTCTCATAAGAAACGGCACCCATGCGACTTCCACGCAGTACGCGATCGGCCATTCTTCATCACTCCTAAATCAGTTCGAACTAATCCATCATAACAACGAAGTTTCGTTAAGAATTGTTCCATGCCTCGACCAAAGCACTGCGCCTGGTGCGGCAGGGTAGTTGAACCCGGCCCGACGAACCGGCCCCGCAAGTTTTGCAATCAGTCGTGCCGCCAGCGCGCCTACGAGCAGCGCGCCCAGTTGGCGGGCACCTCAATCCCGGCGGATTCCGTCATTATGTCTGCCAGCGCGGCCGAGAAGTTCCACGATGACCTCTTCGAGCTGCGCTGCGCCGCCGAGGACCTGTGCACCGCCGCAAAGGAAGGGGAGTCCGCCGAGGTGGTGGAGGAGTTGGCGTCAGAACTAGAGAGCATGGCCCGCCGCATCGAGCAACTTAGGGGTCGCAGGTAGGAGGGGCTATGCTATAGGGCATGCGTAAGGGAATCATCACTCTCGCCGTAATTGGCATGATTGTCGGTGTGCTGATGGCTTTCGGGCCGCTGGTGGCGAATTACTTTAGCGACCGAGGCTTGCGAACCGCCGACATAACCGCAGGTGGCGAGCCTGCCAGCGTGGGAATGGACGGCTCCTGGCACGTGGTAAGGGGAGCCGGTGACAACGTTTCGCAGGCTGGCTACACCTTCGACGAGAAGCTGCCCGCCGGCTCCAAGACCACCTCGGGCCGCACCGAGGACGTTGAGGGCGACGTTAAGGTTGAGGATAAGAAGCTCACCGAGGGCAAGATCACGGTCGACGTTGCCAGCATCAGCAGTGACGTGGAAAAGCGCGACATCAACGTGCGCAAGAGCATCCTGCACACCGATAAGTTCCCGAAGGCCACGTTTACGCTGACAGAGCCCGCCAACGTCTCCAATCTGCCGGACGATGGCACGACCGAGAAGGTAAAGGTCACCGGCGACCTCGAGCTGCGCGGCAAGAAGAATCCGGTGACCGCCGAGCTGAAGGTTCTGCGCACCGGCGAGCACGTGATCCTGCAGGGCAACATCCCGTTCAAGCGCAGCGACTTCGACATCCAGACCCCGCAGTTCGTCGCCGCGACGATCGCCGACGAAGGCACCATCGATCTGCTGCTGGTTCTCGAGCAGGATAAGTAGGCGGCGGTCACATGTCTCCGGAGATGCTCAAGTACTCGCGCATCATGCGCATCGTGGTGCTGTTGTTCTTTATCGGCTACCTGCTGTGGCAGGGCACGGGCCTGACGTATTTCTTCGCCGCGGTCTGCGCGCTGTTCCTGGCCGCCACCTGCTATCAGCTGTGGCAGTCCAGGGATTAGCCGATAATATACATTATGACACTTTAGCTTCCTGCCACGTTGGGTAGCGCTGCGCTGCCTTCCACGGATCCCTGCAGCTGCCCCACCGGCGCCTCACACGTGCGCCCCAGCGGCTCGCCGCGGAAACGCTTCAAGATGAAGTCGATGCCGCACGCTCCGCCCGTCACCGCCTGGATGAAGTGATTGTATTCGCCCACCGGCGGCATAATGTCGTCGCGGTACTCGACCTGCGCGCCCTTCTCGCACCACGTGCGCGCCAGTTCCTTCGCCTGGTTGTACTCGACGTTCTTGTCGTGACGCCCAGATATCACCATCACCGGCGCCACCGGACGCTTAAGCCCAATTCGCTGATCTTCCATAGCTTCCCGCGCCTCAGGCATCTCCTTCAACAACTCATCGAGCGTCTTGCCCGACTTTGTCCACTCACTCGTCTTCTTGTGCCCGTACTTGTCCGTGATCTCCCCGGTACACATCGTGGATAGATCCTTCAGCGCCTGCTTGCCCTCATCATTGAGGTGCTTATCCAGCAGCGGCTGCAGATGCGGATATCGCTCCAGCAAGCCGTTGATCGTGAAGCCGATCGCTCCCATAAGATCCGAACCGTCGATGTTCCGCTGCACCGCCTCCAGATCCGCAGGCGGCGCCGAGGCATAGGCGCCCACCACGTTGAGCTCCGGAGCGTACTCAACCGCCGCCTCGACCGCCGCAGCCGACGCACCGCCGCCCTGCGAATGCCCGTAGAACGCCACCGGCCCGTCGCCCACGCCCGCTGCGCGCGCCGCATCCAGCATCGCGTGCGCCTGATCGTCGCGGTTCATGTACGTATGAATCCCCGGGGTTCCCATACCGATGTAGTCGGTCACCACCACGCGCACACCCTTGGAAGCAAACACCCAGTCGTAGATGCCCTCCAGGTTCACCGCTCGCTTCGCCTTGATCGGATCCGGCTGCCCGTCCAGTGGCCAATTCTTACTCGGTGCACACTGATCGCCCTGCCCGACCGTTCCGCGGCCAATCACCACGGTCGGGCGCGGCCCCTTGCCTTTCCACTCAACGATAGGTTCCACAATGTAGCCGCTGACCTGGGTTTCCTTCCCCTCCGACGTGGTCGTCGTGTTTTCGATTCGGTCCACCGTCTTCGGCAGCCTCATGTGCAGATCGCCAAACACATTGGAATATGCGACCTTCTCCCTCTTCGTCACTTGCGCCGCCTCGGCGGGCGACGCGAATCCGGCAAATGCAATGGCTGTTGCGCATGCGAGCGCTGCTGTTTTCTTGAGCATTACTTTGTTGTAGCAAACCAATTACCCCCGATGGGGTAAAAACCGAAAACTTAGCCAACGGAAACTAAGGGCGTCAATAAGTTAAGTGCATGGACCTCAGCAACATCCGCATCGGCACCGCATCGGCCGGGCTACAGATCGAAGGATCGCCGCGCCCCAACAACTGGAGCGAGTGGGTCGCCAAGGACGGCACCACCCCGCACCCCACCACCGACCACTGGCGCCGCTGGCGCGAAGACAACCAGCTCATGAGCGACCTTGGTCTGCAGATCTCGCGCGTCGGCGTGGAGTGGTCGCGCGTGGAACCCGAGCCTGGTCGCTACGACCACGACGCACTCCAACGCTACCGGGAAGAGTTCCTTGACCTGCGCGAACGCGGAATCGAGCCGCTGGTTACGCTGCATCACTTCGGTCACCCCGCCTGGTTTGAAGCCAACGGCGCGTTCACCCGCGAGTCGAACGTGGAGATTTTCCTGCGCTACGTCGACGTCGTACTCGACCACCTGGGCGACATTGTCACCGACTGGATCACCATCAACGAGCCGAACGTCTTCGCCACCGAGGCGTACCTCTTCGGCTCCACCCCACCCGGCCGCGGGGGTCTGCCCAAGGTGCGCCCGTGCCTGCGGAACATGGCGGCTGCGCACCTACTGGCCTACCAGCGCATCCACTCACGCTTGGACAATCCGCGAGTTACCTTCGCCCACCACCGCCGAGTCTTCGCACCCATGAACCCGCGCAACCCCGTCCACCGGCTGCTTACTCCCCTGGTCGAGTGGCTTTTCCAGGGTGCAATCGAGCCCGCATTCTTCGAGGGTCGCTTTCACCCCGTGCTCGGTCGCCCAAGCCTGGAGCTGCCCAGCGGCGGGGTCTTCGCCGATGCTGTGGCCATTAACTACTACTCGCGCACGGCGGTGCGCGGTTTTTCTGACGCCACCTTCCCCGCCACCCCAACCAATGACCTCGGTTGGGAGATCTACCCGCCGGGAATTGCGAAGGTCTCCGCCGAGCTCGCGAACCGCTACCAACTGCCGGTGTGGATCACGGAGAACGGCACTGCCGACGCCGCCGAGCGCTTCCGTTGCGCGTTCATCCTGGACCACCTGGCGGAGCTTTCCCGCGTTCCGGAGGTCGAGCGCTACTACCACTGGTGCTTCGTGGACAACTGGGAGTGGTCCGAGGGCATGGCGCAGAAGTTTGGCGTGGTGGACGTTGATCGGCAGGTCAAACCCGCTGGACGTCTACTGCAGGCGCTGATCCGCGAGGGCGCCATCACCCAGGAGATTGATGCCGAGTTCAGGGAGAAGGGCCACTGATGTTGCAGACTCTCACCGCCGCCGAGCGCGAGCCGAAATGGTTCTATTGGAAGTTCGGCGTGGCCTTCTTCGGCTCCGTCTTCGCCTGGGCCGGCCCCACGCAGCTGCTGCTGGGATTACAGATGATCGAGCTGCGGCCCGATACCAAAGAGGATTCCCTCGCCCTGATGATGATGCTCGGCGGCGCGACCGCCGTAGTAACGAGCCTACTGACCGGCTATATCGCCGACCGCAGCTGGTTCTGGGTGGGGCGTTGGGGCAAGCGCCTGCCGTGGGTTCTGTTGGCTGCTCCCCTGGCCACGCTGGGGTTGCTGCTGATGTCTTTCACCCCCGACTTTTGGGTACTCACTGGGCTGTGGTGCTTGGTGCAGGTCTTCGTTGCGTTCGTAACGAATAACCTGATGACGGTCACCGCAGATGTTGTCCCGCAGGAGAAGTTCGGGTTGGTGTCTGGAATCGTCGGCGCGACCTACACCTTCGGAATCGTCGGCGGGACCGCCGTTGCCGCGGCTTTGCCGATTCAGCAGGCGTACTGGGTTGTGGGCGTCATTTCCCTTCTCTTTATCTTCCAATTCGCTTTCGGTCGTGGTCACGTGGACGTGCACGTGCGCCCGTACGATTCGCTGTCCGTGACGGTCGGCGACGAGGGCTCGTACCGCAATTATTGGCTTGTCTTCACCAGCCGTTTCGTGATCCACCTAGCCAACTACACCAGCCTGTTCTACTTGCTGTATTACCTGCGGGATCACATTGGAATACCGGATCCGGATGCGGGCGTGCTGATGCTGACCCTGCTGTATGCGGTCTTCACCATCATCACTGCGTTTATCAGCGGTGGCGTGTCGGACCGGTTGGGCCGGCGGAAGATTCTGGTGGTCGTTTCGGCGCTTGGAGTCGCGGGCGCTACGGGCATGATGACTATCGCCACCGGCATGGGTTTGGTTTATGCCGCGGCGATGCTGTTGGGGTTGAGCTGGGGAGTGTTCAGCAGCGTGGATCAGGCCATGGTTAACGAGTCGCTGCCCAGCAAGAAGAACCGTGCGCGCGACGTGTCACTTATGTCGCTCACCCAAGGGGTCAGCAATATGTTCTGTGGTGGCCTGGCAGCCCTCGCGCTGAGGCACTTCGATTACCCCGGCATGTTCCTGATGTGCAGTATCATCTGCGTTTTCGGTGCACTGCTGGTTCTGCCCGTCACCTCCTCAAAGTAGTGGCTAGAACGGCGGCTCCTCTTCGTCCTTTTTTAGCTGTTCGAGCTGCTCGATTTGGCTGTTTAGTTCCTCTCGCGCCAATTCGGCAATGGCGTTGGCAATCGTGATTTCACTGTTGATCCGTCGCTGTAGCTCTTCCTTGATTTCCTCCACGGAGGCACAGTTCAGCATCTTCTGCAGCTCCTCGCGGGTGATAGACAGCCCGCGAGGCATCATCGGATCGGCGTTGAGCTTCTCCTCGTTGAGTTTCCGCACCACCCTCGCCTTGCGCACCCCACGCTCCGCGAAGTTTTCGCGTGCTAGCGGCCCGTCGGGCACGGTCACAACCTCGTGGCCATCACCGTGTGAGGTCCACACTTCGGTGCCATCGGCGTGCAGTGCGACGTCCCAGGTACCAGCCGTTTTCAGGCGGTGATGGGTACGACAAAGCAGATGCATATTCGCCGTCGACGTCGGTCCGCCGTCGGCGTGGCGGTGCACATGGTCGATGTCGCATGTGTACCCCGGCGCATCGCAGCCCGGGAAACGGCAGTGCCCATCGCGCCCTATTACTGACGCCCGCAGCAACTCCGTCGGCCGGTATCCTTCCGTCGCGGTGCAACCGGGGGCTGCCAGGTGGGTGACTTTCGCGAGCCACTCGCAGCTAGCGGCCTCGGACAGCCAGTGGTCTTCGGCGAAGACTCCGCGGGGTTGCGACCCGACGGCCTTATACAGGTTCAAGGTGACCTCGGTGGTGATGTTCTGCTCGAGCATCGCCAGGAAAGCCTCTCCCATGGAGCATCCGCGCTTCAGGGTGGCCGCCTTCACCGCCTTGTGCAGTTCCACGCCCCGCAGGCGTGGAACTGTGAGGGTAAACGCAGTGGTCTCGTACTGACTGCGGTCGATCACCAGCTCCGGCGAATTCGTATCCATGGGCGGAGTATCGTCCAATGGAGCCGCCAGCTTGTCCCGGTCCCCCACAATCGCCTTGACCTTGTTATACGCCGCCCGCGGGGTGGGAACCTGCTGGTTCGGCACGGTGGGTTTGAGGGCCTTTAGGATCTCCTGCTCCACCTCGGCGCGCTTGTCCGGGGCTACAGCCTGAACCGCCTCCGTGACCTGCTGGATATGGCGAATAGTGAAAGCGCCGCTGCGGAACAACTGATGGAGTTGTGGGAAGACTTGGAGCATCAGCCCAGCGTCGGCATAGTTGGCCGCCACTACCTTGCTGATACCGAAACGCACGGCGAGCTTGGAAGCATGATCGGGAACAAGGTCGTCCGGCGCCGGAGTAGACTGCTCGACCATGGCGAGGTGAGTCAGATTGAGGGCACGGGACGTTGCCGTCAGCGGGTCGTCGGAACGCGCAAGTCGGTAATACGGCTCGGCGGTATCGGGTGGCGGTTCGGTGGAGTTTGTGGTGAGTGCAGTGCTGTTCATACGATCCCCTTCGTGAACTAACACTAGTTTAGAACACACAATCGAAGTATGTCAATACTTCCAGCAAATTAAGTGCTAAGACTCAACCTTTACTAGAACGTGCGAACTATTCTTCTTTCATTACCCAATCCCCACATTTCGTGTAAAAAAGACACCATGAGCACTTTGGATCTCTCCCAAGAAACCGTCCTCATCACCGGCGCCAGCTCGGGCCTCGGCAAGGAATTCGCCACCCAACTGGCAGCCAAGGGCGCAAACCTTGTACTGGTCGCGCGCCGCCAGGATCGGCTGAACAAGATTGCGGCGGAGATTAAGAGGCGTCATAAAGTAAAGGTCGAGGTAATAGCCAAAGACCTATCCGAGCACGGCGTGGCGGGCGAGATCTCGTGGGAGCTTTCGACGCGCGGGATTACGGTGACCTCGCTAATCAACAACGCGGGCTTCGCCAACTACGAATCCTTTACCGACGTCCCGACCGACCGCCTCCGCGCGGAAATCGCGGTTAACGTGCACGCGCTGGTGGAGCTGACGCACATGTTCCTGCCGCGGTTCGAGGAGCGCGGGAATGGATTCATTCTGAATGTGGCGTCTATCGCGGGGTTCCAGCCCTCCCCCGGCATGGTCGTTTACGGCGCGACGAAGTCGTTTGTTCTGTCGTTTACGGAGGGTCTGTACGCCGAGCGGAAGGGCTCCGGCGTGCGGATTATGGCGTTGTGCCCTGGGCCGACGGAGACCGAATTCTTCCACGTAGCCGGCAGCGACCGCGCCGACGGCGGCCTGAAACGCATGAGCAGCCGCGACGTTGTAGCTGCCGGCATCGAAGCCCTACTGCGAAAGTCTCCGCCGCCGTCCGTGGTCGCGGGCACGCTCAACAAGGTACTGATGAGCGTGTCACAGCGCATGCCACGGCGCGCCATGACGGAGATTATGGCGCGGGTGATGAAGCGCTAGCTAACTCCAGCAGAAGCCGCTCATCGCGGGCGACTAGCTGCACGCCGACAGGCAGGCCATCACTCCCCTTACCTGCAGGAATGCTCATCGCGGGGTGTCCGGAAACATTCCACAAGGCGGTGTAAGCGACCGACGGCAGGCTAGCGATCTGCGCAGCCAGCATGCCCTTGCCCGCCAGCACACCGGCGCGCGCGGGGCGGAAAGCGACGGTTGGGGTCAGCAGCACGTCGATGTCGTCGAACACCCGATCCAGCTGTTCCCCCAGCCGATCCGAAAAATCTTCGGCCCAGCGCAGCACGGGACCTTGCGCCCACATACCTGCCGCGCGGGTGACCTTGTGGCGCCTTTCGATGCGGTCGGGATGTTCGAGCTCGGCAATTTCCTTGCGAATCCCCGCGAAGAACTGAGTGACGAACGCCGCCGTCGGATCCTTATGCCGCAGCGTGTAGTCGCGCACCTCGTGGCCCATTCCGCGCAGCCGGTCAGCCATCGCGCGCACAGCACGGACGTGGTCTCGGTGCGGTGGGGTTAGCGGCGTTGAGGGTTGCAGGCTCACACCGATTCTTAGTGACGCCCCCTCGGGTTCGGTAGCGACGGAATCAGATAGGGCGTCAAAAAGAAGGGCACAGTCGCTTGCAGAACGAGCGATGGGGCCGGCGGTGCCGAGACGGCACCACAGATCCTCCCCCGGCAATGTGCCACGGGCGGGCTTAAGACCGTAAAGGCCACAGTGCGCGGAGGGAATGCGGATGGACCCGCCGCCGTCACCGCCGACGGCGAAAGGCACCCAACCAGCGGCAACGGCGACTGCAGAGCCTCCGGAGGAACCGCCCGGGGTAAAACGCGGATTGTGCGGGTTGCGGGTGATCCCACGGGCCTCGGACTCGGTGAACGGGAATGCGCCAAACGCAGGCATGGTGGTCTTGCCTAGAATGATCGCCCCGGCTTTGCGCAAGCGGCGAACGATTTCGTCGTCGGCGGCAGCGGGCGTGGGGTTCGCATTCGTGCCGAAGGTGGTGGGTACTCCGCGGACCGCGACTTCCTCCTTGATGAGCACCGGCACGCCGTGCAGTGGGCCGGGGTCGGTGCTGGAATCTAGGTCGGCGGCGGCTGCCAGCGCTTCATCGTCCAGGAGTACCGAGATGGCATTGAAGTGCCGGTCCTGCGCGCGGATGCGGCGGAGGGTCTTTTCAATGAGCGGTACAGCGCCGTTTTCCAGCGCCTCGGCGCGCCATTCACTAGAGCTGAGCAATGGTAGCCTTCAGATTCTCGCCGACCCGCTTGCCGGAGTGGATACAGCCGCCGAGGAAGGTACCCTCAAGGGCGTTCTTGCCGTGCATGCCGCCGCCTCCGAAGCCGGCGACCTCGCCGGCGGCGTAAAGGCCGGGGAGCACCGAACCGTCGGTGCGCAGGCAGCGGCCGGAAAGGTCGGTCTCGATGCCGCCGAGGGTCTTGCGGGTCAGCACGTGCAGCTTGACGGCGATCAGCGGTCCCTTCGACTCGTCAAGCAGGCGGTGCGGGGCGGCACAGCGGACGATCTTGTCGCCCAAGTATCCGCGGGCAGTGCGGATGTAATTGATCTGCGCGTCCTTGCTGAAGTTGTTGTCCACCTGCGAGTCGCGATCCTCGATGATGCGACGCAGGTCGTGGACGTCGAGGGCGGGGGCGTCGTCGTCGGCGATAGCGTTCATGCCCTCGACCAGGGAGCCAAGGTCGTCGGCAACCACCCAGTCCTCGCCATGATCCATGAATGCCTTCACGGCGGGGTGGGTGCCGGGGCCCACCTTGGAGAGCAGGTTCTTGACCTTCTTGATGGTCAGGTCCGGGTTCTGCTCAGAGCCGGAGAAGATGAACTCCTTGTCGGCGATCGTCTTGTTCAGGATGAACCAGGAGTAGCTGTGGCCCGTGGTGCCGAGGTGCTTCATGGTGGCAATCGTGTCGCCACCTGGGATGATGTTGCTGGGGAAACGCTTGCCGGTCGCGTCGATCCACAAGGAGGACGGGCCAGGGATGATGCGGATACCATGGCCGGGCCAAATGGAGTTCCAGTTCTTCATGCCCTCGGTGTAGGCCCACATGCGGTCGGTGTTTACCAGGTTCGCGCCGGCGGTTTCGGAGATCTGGATCATACGGCCATCGACGTGGGCGGGCACGCCGGTGACCATGTCGTTCGGCACCGGGCCCCACTGGTCGGTCGGCCACGCGCGACGCACCAGGTCGAGGTTGCCGCCGATGCCGCCGGAGGTCACGACGACGGCACGCGCGCGCAGCTCAAACTCCCCTACGGTCTTTCTTGAGGACGCCACGCCGCGGTCCAGATCGCTCGGTTCCAGCACGCTGCCGCGCACGCCGACGACGGCGTCATTTTCTACGATCAGCTCGTCGACCTGGTGGCGGAAGCGGAACTCGACCTTGCCTTCCGCCTCCGCGGCCTCGATGGGCTCGCGGAAGACGCGCACGACTTCGGGACCGGTGCCCCAGGTCAGGTGGAAGCGGGGCACGGAGTTGCCGTGGCCGCTGGCGTCTCCGGAACCGCGCTCGGCCCAGCCGACGGTGGGCAGCACGTTGAGGCCAAGAGCCTTGAGATAGTCGCGCTTTTCAGTGGCGGCGAAGCGGACGTACTCGCGGCCCCAGCGGCGCGGCCAGTAGTCGTTCTGGGAATCGTCGAACTGCGCGGAGTTCTCCCAGTCGCGCCAGGCGAGCTCCTCGGAGTCCTTGACCCCCATCAGCTTCTGCTCGGGGCTTCCCACATAAAACAGGCCACCGAGCGACCAGAATGCCTGTCCGCCCAGGTTGTTGCGGTTTTCCTGGTCCAGGATCAGGACCTTCAGGCCCGACTTCTGCGCCTCGTAGGCGGCGACGAGGCCGGCCAGGCCGGCGCCGACGATAATGACATCGGGATTCGTGGGAGTAGTCACGGAAAGAGTTCCTCTCGGGGATTATGCGCGAATAGTTATTATTACGCTAAAACTATCCGGCGAACCCCGCGGGGAAATCGCAAAACTACTTCGGGGCAAGGACGAATTGGACGCACCCGATGTCCTCGGCGGTGGCCAGTGCCTCGTGGAGGGCCAGCTGGTAATCCCAGAGGTGGCGGAACACCGGGTCGAAGCCCGCGGCCGCGGCCTGGCGCTCGCGGGAGAGGAAGTTCGCCCGCCACAGCGGCAACGACGCGCGCAGGTGGGCGCTTAGGTTGTTTTCCGCGACAACGGTCAGTTGGGTGTGCTCGGCCGCGGCCTCGCGGACCTGCTGGACGGTGGGATACTCCAGGGCGGGCCAGACGTAGGCACGCATGACGTCTAGGGACTCGCGGGCGGTCTCACGCATCTCGTCGGTGGCGATGATCGACTGGATCACGGCCAGCCCGTCGTCGGAGAGCATGCGGTCGACGGCCTTGAGGTAGTGGCTCAACCCCCCGAGCCCCAGGGTCTCCATGCGCTCGACGGAAAAGATTGCCTCGTAGCGGCCGGACCACTGTCGCGGGGAGGGCACCGGCCCGGCGATGACCTCCACGTTCACCGCTCCCCCGACACCGGCGGAGTGGACACGGGCGCGCACGGCGTCCGCGTGATCCTCGTCGCTGGTTAGAACGTCCACGCGGGCACCGCGCTTGGCGGCCTGCACGGCCAGCTGGCCGCCGGAGGAAGGCATCTCCAGCACGCGGTCGCCGGGACCGACCTCGGCCTCGTCGAGCATGGTGGTGATGCGGCGGCGCTGCGCGTCGTCCAGGTCGAGGCGCTCCACGGGATCCGGCTCGCCGAACCAGGTGAAGTCGATGCCGTCCTCGTGGGCGCTGGTACGGGAGGCGCTGCTGAACTGGGCGGATCCCGTGGCGCGGGTGGCGCCAGCGTAGAGCTCCACGAGCGCCTCCGGCAGCTCCCCCGGGGCGGGGCCGCGGCGCTTCGAAGTGCGGCGGGCGAAGAACTCTCCGAACTTCCCCTCGAAGGGCTGATCCATCAAGGCTCCGAGGACCTCCGGGAGGGGTTCGGCGGACCACTCCCCGGCCATGTATCCCTCTGCCAGCCCCAGCCACCCCTCGGCGACCACCCGATCGATCACCTGGCCATCCCGAACGACCATGTGCGGCACCGTGCCGGCGTCCAGAGCAATTCCGTGAGAAGAAAGCAGCGCCTCCATCCGCGCGGTGACGGCCTCGGCCCGGCGGCCCATAAAACGAGATTGCGGGGCGGCAACCAGGCGCGGCCAGCGTTCCTCGTCAATGTACGGAGACGTCATCTTGCCTTCCTTTTGCGCTGTAACTCCCCCCGAAGTTACTAGGAAAACAACTTTCGACTTCCGAGGCGCAACCGAATGCGCCCGAATTTTTCGAAAACCGGGGGATCTCGGTGTGAAGCGCACGCCTGAAACAATTAAGATGGTGCCGGATTACAACCATCATTGAGGAGAAGCAACTAGATGACCAGCACATCAAACCGCCACCACGTCGTAATCATCGGCGCGGGCTTCGGCGGACTGTTTGCGGCGAAGAAGTTCAAAAACGAAAACGTCCAGGTCACGATCGTCGACCGGACGAACCACCACCTGTTCCAGCCGCTGCTTTACCAGGTTGCGACCGGCATCCTCTCCGAGGGCGAGATCGCCCCGTCCATCCGCCAGATCCTGGCGGACCAGGACAACGTCCGCGTGGTCAAGGGCGAGGTCCGCAACGTGGACATCAACGAGCAGACCGTCACCGCCGACCTGGGCGGCACCGATGCCGTACTGAACTACGACTCGCTGATCCTGGCGGCCGGCGCAGGCCAGTCCTACTTCGGCAACGAGCAGTTCGCTGAGTTCGCGCCGGGCATGAAGTCCGTCGATGACGCGCTGGAGATCCGTGCTCGCGTGACCGGCGCGTTCGAGCGCGCCGAGATCACCACCGACCCGGAGGCACGCAAGCGCCTGCTGACCTTCGTGGTCGTCGGCGCCGGTCCAACCGGCGTGGAGCTGGCGGGTCAGCTTGCAGAAATGTCCCACCGCACCCTGCGCGACGAGTTCCGCGAGATCAACACCGAGGACACCCGCATCCTGCTGATCGACGGTGGCCCGCAGGTGCTGGCGCCGTTCGGCAAGCGCCTGGGCCGCAAGGCTGCCCGCCGCCTGGAGGATCTGGGCGTGGATATCATCCTCAACTCCCTGGTCACCGACGTATCCAAGGAGGGCGTGCGTTACAAGGACATGAAGACCGAGGAAGAGCATTTTGTGCCTTCCTACGCCAAGATCTGGTCCGCAGGTGTCGCCGCTTCTCCGCTGGGCAAGCACGTGGCCGAGCAGGCTGGCATCGAGGTCGACCGTGCGGGTCGCGTGCCGGTGAACGACGACCTGACCCTGGGCGAGCACCGCAACATCTTCATCGTCGGTGACATGATGAGCAAGGACCGTCTGCCGGGCGTGGCCCAGGTGGCGATGCAGGGCGGCCAGTACGCGGCAAGCACCATCCTGGATGAGGTCAACAACGGCACCTCCCCCGAAGGCCGCGTTCCGTTTAGCTACTTCGACAAGGGCTCCATGGCCATCGTCTCCCGCTTCAACGCGGTCGTGAAGATGAACAAGGCCGAGGTCTCCGGCTTCTTCGGCTGGGTCATGTGGCTGGTGCTGCACCTGCTGTACATGGTGGGCTTCCGCAACCGTGCGGTCGCAGCCTTCAGCTGGGGCTTGAACTCCGTGTCCCGTCGCCGCTGGCAGCTGGTGGCAACCCGCCAGCAGCTGCACGCGCGCAACGCGATCCGCAAGCTGCGCGACTTGGAGGACAAGGAAGGCATTCGCTCTATCGAGGTGCGCGACAACCTCCGCTTCGGCGAGGGTCGCGACACTCGCGCGGTATCCGACTAGGCCTTCGGCATATCCGGCACTACCTGCGTCTTGAGGAAGGTCAAGGCGCAGGTCTTGCCGGTTTTTTCGTTTTTGTGCTCAATGCGGAACAGGTGCGTGGTGCGCCCAACGTGCTCTGCCTGGACGGTGGAAACGATGACGTCGCCCTTGACGGACGGGCGCAGGAAGTGCGTCTGATTAGAAGTGCCCACGACGGCCGGACCGGCGCCCGCGGCGACGAAGCTGGCCATCGAGCCGGCGGTCTCCCCCAGGCTGGCGTACACGCCGCCGTTGGTCACGCCCCAGGGCTGCAGGTGATCTTCGGTGATCTCGAGGGCCAGCTGCATCTTGTCCGGGCCGACGGCGCGGTACTGCACGCCGAGAGTGCGGTCGAGAGTGGGGTGCATGGCCAGTAGTTCGTTGAGGGTGGCGATCTCCTGCTCGGTGAGTTCGCGCTCGGTGGCAACACGACTTAGTTCAATGAAAATATTGGACATGTGCCTAAGCCTAACCAACCCATCGCCCTGTAAGATGTAAAACCATGACTACTGCTGAAGGAACCGCCCAGATTGGTGTTGTTGGACTGGCCGTGATGGGCTCCAACATCGCCCGGAACTTTGCCAACAACGGTCACACCGTGGCCGTCTACAACCGCACCACCGCGAAGACCGACAAGTTCATGGAGGACTTCGGCGAGACCGGCAACTTCGTTCCCTCGGAGACGATCGCCGATTTCGTTAAGTCGCTGGAGCGGCCCCGTCGCGCCCTGATCATGGTGCAGGCAGGTGCTGGTACTGACGCCGTCATTTCCCAGCTCGCCGAGGAAATGGACGAAGGCGACATCATCATCGACGGCGGTAATGCTCTGTACACCGACACGATCCGCCGCGAGGCCGAGATGTCCGAGCGCGGCCTGAACTTTGTCGGCGCCGGCATCTCCGGCGGTGAGGAAGGCGCGCTGAACGGTCCGGCGATCATGCCCGGTGGCCCCGCGGAATCCTGGGAGGCCCTGGGTCCGCTGCTGGAGTCCGTGGCCGCGAAGGTCGACGACACCCCGTGCGTGACGCACATCGGCCCCGACGGCGCGGGACACTTCGTGAAGATGGTGCACAACGGCATCGAGTACGCCGACATGCAGGTCATCGGCGAGGCCTACCAGCTGCTGCGCTACGGCGCGGGCATGGAGCCGGCGGAGATCGCAGAGGTGTTCAAGACCTGGAACGAGGGCGACCTGGATTCCTACCTGATCGAGATCACCGCCGAGGTGCTTTCCCAGACCGACGAGAAGACCGGCAAGCCGCTGATCGACGTGATTGTGGACTCCGCGGGCCAGAAGGGCACCGGGCGCTGGACCGTGAAGGCGGCGCTGGACTTGGGCATCCCGACCACCGGCATCGGCGAGGCCGTGTTCGCCCGTGCGCTGTCCGGCGCCCGCGAGCAGCGCGACGCCACCATCGGCAACCTGCCCAGCGGGGAGCTGTCCACCCTGGACGTGCCGAAGGAAGAGTTCATCGAGGATGTCCGCCGCGCGCTGTACGCCTCCAAGCTGGTGGCATACGCGCAGGGCTTCGACGAGATCAAGGCGGGCTCCGAGGAGCACAAGTGGGGCGTGGACCCCCGCGACCTGGCCACCATCTGGCGCGGCGGCTGCATCATCCGCGCGAAGTTCCTGAACCGCATCCGCGAGGCCTACGACGCGAACGCGGAACTGCCCTCCCTGCTGCTGGACCCGTACTTCAAGGGCGAGTTGGGTGGCCTGATCGACTCCTGGCGCCGCGTGGTCATTCTGGCCACCCAGCTGGGTCAGCCGGTGCCGGTGTTCGCATCTTCCCTGTCCTACTACGACTCGCTGCGCGCCGAGCGTCTGCCGGCGGCTCTGATTCAGGGTCAGCGCGACTACTTCGGCGCCCACACCTACCGCCGTACCGACCGCGAGGGCTCTTTCCACACCCTCTGGTCCGGGGATCGTAGTGAGGTCGAAGCGTAATTGTCCCGATCAGAGTTCGGAAAGCTCGGGCTAGATGATTGCATCACCAAGGAGCTTTCCGCCGAGGGAATAACCAAGCCCTTCCCCATCCAGGCGGCCGCCATCCCCGCGGCCGTCGAGGGGCGGGATGTTCTCGGCCGCGGACCGACAGGTTCCGGCAAGACATTCACGTTCGGGCTGCCGATGATTCAGTTGCTGAGGCGGGGGGCGTCAAAACCAAAAAAGCCGCGTGGCGTGGTGCTGGTACCGACCAGAGAGCTGGCGACACAGGTGCGCTCGCGGCTGGATCCGATTGCGAACGCGGCCGGTCAGCGGCTGCTGGAGGTCGTCGGCGGGGTGAAGATCCAGCGCAACATTACGGCGCTGGCCAGGCCGGTGGACATTCTGGTGGCCACGCCGGGGCGCGCCCTGGATTTGCTGGGGCAAGGCATGTTGGACTTTTCCGACGTGAAGGTCGTGGCCATCGACGAAGCAGACCAGATGGCCGACATGGGCTTTCTGCCGCAGGTGACCAAGCTGCTGGACCGCATGCCAAAGCAGGCGCAGCACCTGCTGTTTTCCGCCACGCTGGACGGCGACGTGCAGGTGCTGGTGGATAAATACATGCGCGACCCCGTGACGCACTCCACCGGCGAGGCCACCGCCAGCGTGGACACGATGAGCCACCTGCTGGGCGTGGTGGACAGCCGCGAGGAGCGCAACGAGCTGGTCGTGGCCATTGGAAAGCTGCGGAAGCGTACTGTAATGTTCATGCGCACCAAGTACGCAGTAGACCGGCAGGTCAAGAAGCTGGTGCGCGCGGGAGTGCCCGCCGTGGGAATCCACGGAAACAAGGGGCAGAACACCCGCCAAGCGGCGCTGGATGGCTTTACCGAAGGCAAGAGCACCGTGCTGGTGGCCACCGACATTGCCGCCCGCGGGATCGATGTGAAGGACGTGGAGCTGGTCGTGCACATCGACCCTCCGGCCGAGCACAAGGCGTACGTCCACCGGGCCGGGCGCACCGCCCGCGCCGGGGCAAGCGGCACGGTGGTGACGCTGTCCTTCGCGGACCAGCAAGCTGATACCGAGAAAATGATGGCCAAGGCCGGGGTGCACCCAACCGTGCTGCCGGGCGCCAAATTGGTCGCCGAGCTGAAGAAGATTTAGGAGTCGGAATACTCAAGTGGACATAGTTCTTTCCCTAGTCGGGCTAGTCCTGTTTGTGCTGCTAACGGCCGCTACCGGCCTGTTCGTGGCTGTGGAATTCGCGATGACGGGGCTGGAACGCTCCACCATTGACGAGCACGCCCGCACCAAGGGCGACGGCACGGCGAAGCTGGTGCAAAAGGCGCACGGGCAGCTCTCCTTTCTGCTTTCCGGCGCGCAGCTGGGCATTACGATCACCACCCTGGCCACGGGTTATCTGGCGGAGCCGATCCTGGCGAAGTTCTTCGACCCGGTGCTGGAAGCTGCGGGGTTAAGCGAGGCCGCCGCCATGCCGATCGCCCTGGTGCTGTCGCTGATTGTGGCAACGGTGCTGTCGATGGTGTTCGGCGAGCTGGTGCCGAAGAACCTGGCAATCACCCACCCCATCGAGGTGGCCCGCGCTACGATCCGCCCGGCGTGGACCTTCAACGTGGTGCTGAAGTGGTTCATCAACGGGATGAACTCCATGGCCAACGCGGTTGTGCGGAAGTTGGGCATTGAGCCGGCGGACGAGTTGGCGTCCGCACGATCGGCCGAGGAGCTCTCGGCGCTGGTGAGAAACTCGACGGGCAGCGGTGGGTTCACCGAGTCTAAGGCGCGGATTCTGGATCTGTCGCTGCGGTTTAGTGACGCCTCAGCGGAGGATGTGATGACACCCCGGTCGACCGTCGAATCTCTGACTGTCGAGGAGACCGCGCAGGATCTGATCGAGCTGGCGCTGGAAACCGGGCACTCGCGCTTCCCCGTGACCCGTGGGGACCTGGACGAGACCGTGGGCGTGGTGCACGTGAAGGATGCACTGACCATCCCCCACGACTCGCGCCCCACCACCACTTTGAACAAGCTGATGAAGAACGTCCCCTCCGTGCCGGATTCTTTGAGCGGCGATGACGTGCTGAATCAGGTGCGGGCCGCGGGCTCGCAGCTGGTGATGGTCGTGGACGAGTACGGCGGCACCGCCGGAATCGTGACGATCGAGGACGTGGTCGAGGAGATCCTCGGCGAGGTGTGGGACGAGCACGACGACGTGGAAGAGGACAAGGAAGTCCGCAAGACGGGCACCCACTGGGAGGTTTCCGGCCTGGTGCGCACCGACGAGCTGCCGGACGCCGTGGGCTACACCGCGCCAGAGGGCGACTACGATACGCTCGGCGGGTTGATCATGGCCACGCTGGGGCGCATCCCCGCCGAGGGGGACGAGGTGTTGCTGCCCGTCGGCGACAACGAGATGATGGAGAGCTTCGAAACGGGCATGTCCGGACGCTGGCGGGCCACCGTCAAGGAGATGGATAACCGGCGCGTGGACAAGGTGCTGCTGCAACCGCTGACCAAGGAGGAGGCAAACTAATGAGTGACATTTGGGCCATCGTCTTTGCCGTCTTCCTGCTGGCGCTCAACGCCTTCTTCGTGGCGGTGGAGTTCGCGCTGATTTCCTCGCGCAGGGATCGCCTGGATTCCATGATCGCCGCGGGCAACAAGCGCGCCAAGCGGGTGCTTTACGCCAGCGAGCACCTGTCGATCATGCTGGCGGGCGCGCAGTTCGGCATTACGATCGCCTCGCTGCTGCTGGGTAAGGTCGGCGAGCCCGCGATCGCGCACCTCATCGAGGCGCCGTTCGAGGCACTGGGGCTGCCACCGGAGATGCTGCACCCGGTGAGCTTTGCGATTGCCCTGCTGGTCGTGACGATGCTGCACATCATCCTGGGTGAGATGGTGCCGAAGAACATCGCCCTGGCCGGCCCGGAAACCGTCGCGACGTTCGTGGTGCCACTGCACCTTTTGTTCGTCAAGGTCACGAACCCGATCATGCAGCTGCTGAACTGGATCGCCCGCCATACGCTCAAGCTGATGGGCGTGGAGCAGAAGGACGAGCTGGATTCCACCGTCTCCCCCGCCGAGCTGGCCAGCATGATCCAGGATTCCCGCTCCGAGGGGCTGATCGCCCCGGAGGAGGCCAACCGTCTGGACAAGGCTTTGAGCTCCTCGCGCCGCACGCTGGACGAGGTGCTGATCCCCGCGGCCGACGTGCACTGCATCCGACAGGATGGCCCGCGTATGAAGGTCGCGGCCGTGGAGAAGGCTGTGCAGGAGACGGGCTACTCCCGCTTCCCCGTCACCGATACCAAGGGCAAGTGGATCGGCTACGTCCACGTCAAGGATGTGCTGGACAACCTGGTGGAGCCCGACGGCCAGCTGGATACCACGGACATCCGCCCCCTGCTGGAGGTCAAGACGGGTTCCAGCTTCGACGTAGCGATGCGTAACATGCGCCGTACCTCCAGCCACATCGCCGCGGTGGTGGATGCGGATGGGCAGATCATCGGCATGATCACGCTGGAGGACATCATCGAGGAGCTCGTCGGCACCGTCCGCGACTGGACCCATGACTGAGGTACTGCACAACTGGCGCGATAGGCAAGCCGCCCACCGGGAGCGCGTGCAGCGCCTCACCGAGGGGCACCGCAGGCGCCGCGCGGAGGGTGAAAGGCACCCGGTGTGGGATTTCATGTTCACCTACTACCCCACTACCCCTGGGAAGCTGAGCCACTGGCATCCGGGCGTCAATAAGGGTGTGGTGTGGGATGGCGACGGCGACCTGCCGCAGTACAAGGACCACTACGTGCGCCGCGGCGACGTGTGGACCCTCGATGCGGAACGGTTTATGGCCACGCGAGGCAAGACGGTGCGCTATATCGCGCGGCTATTGGACGCCACGTACCGGCATCCGCCCGTGCTCGGCTGCTTTGGGTTGCACGAGTGGGCGATGGTCTACAAGGATGCGCCCCGCCACCCCGAGCCTTTGCGGCTGGGCGCGGCCGGTACCGACGAGGTGGTGGAAGCGTCGCAGTTGAAGTGCACGCACTTTGACGCTTTTCGCTTTTTTACGGACGCCGCCGCGCCCCGCAACGCCCACACCCCAACACGCGACTCGCAGCCTCAGCTCGAGCAGCCGGGCTGCCTGCACGCCACCATGGATCTATACAAGTGGGCCACGAAGCTGGGGCCGCTGATCCCCGGCGAGCTGTGGCTGGACTGCTTCGAGCTGGCGTGCGACGTGCGCCGGCTGGACATGGAGGCCTCGCCCTATGACCTGCGCGAATGGGGTTTCGAGCCGGTGCGGATCGAGACCCCGGCGGGACGGGCGGAGTACGTGGCCCGGCAAAAGGGGCTGATGGAGCGCGGACAGGGGCTGCGCAAGCGGCTACTGGCCTACACTGGGTAGAAAACTACTGGGAGGAAGAAGAATCGTGGCACGTCACGCAAGCGGAAAGCAGAACTATCGGGTTGCCGGATGGGTCTGGGCAGCGCTCGCGGCCGTGATCGTGGTGGCGCTCCTAGTGGCCGGGTGGGTGGCGCTGGCGCGGAATAACCAGGACGACTTGGCCGCGCCGGAATGCCCGCAGGGGGAATTCGTGGTGCAGGTGTGGGCTGCGAATGAGGCGGAGTTGAAGGATGCGGTGCAGGAGTTTAACGATGCGAACGAGGTGGAGCTGGACCACTGCCTAAAGGCGGAGGTTGTGCGTAAGCCGGACGCGGAAGCGATTAAGGCTTACAAGGCGTGGGGTGAGGGCGGCCAGCCGGGCGCAGAGCTGTGGAAGCCAGCGGATCGGCAGATGGCCGATGAGGCGCTGGCGGTCTCCAAGGTGGAGGTCGCAGAAGAGAATGGTGGAGTGTTGGCCCCGCAGCTTCAGGATGGTCCCCTGCCGGAGCTGAACCAGCGGGCGCGGGGAGCTTTTCTGAGGCAGCTTTAGGCCATACGGCGACGGCGGCGCTCGGCCAGCTCGTCGATGGCAGCGTCCTGCACGACCTTCTCGGAGGGGAAGGCGGTGATGGTGCCGGTCAGTTCCTTCATCAGGCCCGGAACGGCAATGCCGAATACGCCCTGGCCGCCGTTGAGGAGGTCGATGACTTCCTCGGAGGAGCGGCACTCGTAGACGGTGTGGCCGTCGGAGACGAGGGTGATGCCGGCGAGGTCGTCGACGCCCAGGTTCTCCAGCTTTTCCACGGCCTTGCGGATGTTCTGCAGGGAAATGCCGGTATCCAGCAGGCCTTTCACGATCTTCAGCACCAGGATGTCGCGGAAGGAGTACAGGCGCTGGGATCCGGAGCCGGCGGCATTACGGATGCTGGGCTGAACCAGCTTGGTGCGGGCCCAGTAGTCCAGCTGACGGTAGGTAATGCCGGCGACTTGGCAGGCGATCGGCACGCGGTAGCCGACCTCGTCGTCGGGGCCATGGACGTCGAAAAGGGCATCCTGCATGAAACACTCCTGGTGTAATTTCAATTCTCTTCTAAAGATTAGACCGGTTTGCGGCACAGTCAACCGCTAGCCGAACATTACTTTAACACGAGTCACAAAAATCACACGTGTAACAACAGGCGTGTCATTCCTTTAACCAGTCGTCGAGGTCGCTCGACAGGCCGAGGCCCTCCCACATCTGCTGGAAGTCGGAATCCGCGTTATCGCTGGCGGTGAAGTCCATGTCCTCCGGGCTCCAGTCCAGTAGGAAGTCCACCTGGTCGCCGTCTTCGTCCACCTGCTTGAGCTTCGCCTCGAGTTCGTCGACCCAGGCGGGGTTTACGCGGATCAGCGAGCTTTCCACCCCGGGTTCAACGCGCACGTCGAAGATCACGCCCGCGTGCCACAAGGGCTCCAGGATGGAGGGGCGAATGTCGATGAAACGCTCGGACTCCCCTTCCTCCAGCACCAAACCGGCGGTCATTTGGCCGCGGGAGTTGGTGACGATGCGGGCGAACCACGGGTCGCGCGCCTCGTCGTGCTTCAGGATGTTCGCCAGCACCTCGGCATCCGTGGGGCGCCCGCCCAGATCCAACGTTGGCTCCACCCAGATCGGCAGGATGTGGGTGCGCTGGGGCGTCATAAAAATAAGACAGTCGGGCACGGGCGCGCCGCAACCGAGAGAGCTACCGACAGCGCGGCCGAGGAAGACGACTTCGGTGCCTTTAGCCAAGGTTGCCCTTCACCAGCGCGGTGTTGAGCGAAATGATCAGCGCGGACATCTCGCGGGCGGTCTCGGCGGAGCGCTGCTGGGCGTTCTCGTCGCGGCCGTGAGCCAGCGGGTCGGCGATGCGGGAAACCATGTCGAACTGGCGGTTCGCGATGGTCAACAGCGCCTTCAGGTGGCGGTTATCCAGGCCGTGGTCGGTCAGGTTCTGCGCGATCTGCACGATCTCGACGTCATCGACCGAGAAGAAACCGGCCGAGTCGGCGGAGATCAGCCCCATGCGGATCAGGGATCCGGTGAAAGAATCCTGCACGTTGGCGCGCGCCGTAACGTCCGCGCGGGTCAGGCGGCGGGACTGCGTGGCCCGCATCTGCTCCGGGGAGATCGCACCGGGGGCGGACTTGCGGGCGGCGGTCACGGGGGTGACCTTGCCGGAGTCCATTGCCTCCAGACGTTCGCGGATAACCTTCAGCGGCAGGTAGTTATCCCGCTGAAGGGTCAAAATGTAGCGCAGCCTGGAAATATCCTCCGGGGAAAAGCGCCGGTAACCGCTCTGCGAACGGCGCGGGCTAACCAGACCTTCGGATTCCAGGAAGCGGATCTTCGAGACGGTGACGTCCGGGAAGTCCGGCTTCAGCTGCTTCAGCACATCGCCAATGGACGAAGTGGGAAGAACCCTTCCGGCTGGTGAGGAGGCAGGTGCAGGAGCGCTAGCGTGGCTTCTCTGTGCGCTCACTTTTCCTTAGGCTTCCTTCGAACCGTTCAGGAACACCAGGCGGAACTTGCCGATCTGGATCTCGTCGCCATTGGACAGAACGGAGGAGTTCTTCGGCTCGCGGTTCACGTAGGTGCCGTTCAGGGATCCGACGTCCACAACCTCGTACTGGTCGCCATTGCGGCGGAACTCAGCGTGGCGGCGGGAAACGGTGACGTCATCCAGGAAGATGTCGCTGTCCGGGTGGCGGCCAGCGGCGGTCGTGTCTTGGTCCAGCAGGAAGCGGGAGCCAGCGTTCGGGCCGCGCTTCACAACCAGCAGCGCAGAGCCTTCAGGAAGGCCCTCCACACCGGCGGGAGAGGCATCGTGCTGCGAACCAGACTCCATCTCCTTTAGAAGGTCTGCGCGAAAGACTGACGTGGTCTCGACAGATGCCTCAGGCACTCCGGTGTTATCGCTCATGGCTTTCAAGTCCTCTCATTCGAACTAATCGGTTCGGCTATAACAATACGTCTAACAATACCCTAAAGCAGCTAGCGGAACATCTGAACGATAGACCCCATCACAGATCCCCCGGAGGAGGATAGCGGGTTGTCGTTCACCATGTAAGTCCACGTAGCGCTGGGCTTGTGCAGGCCCATCTCGCCCAGCTGGGCGCCCTCGGAAGTGATCTCTACCTCGTCAAACGTCTCGCGGGCCTTGTTGACGGCACGCTCGGCCAGCTCGCCGAAGGCGGCGATGGACATGCGGTGGAACTCGTCGATCGGCGATTCGCGGGCGATGGCGCGCAGGTGGATGGACTCGCGCACGTCATCCAGGTAAGCCAGGTGCTCCGACCACTCGTTATCCAGGTGGAACAGCATGATTTCGCGGGCGGCCTGCTCCAGCACTTCCTCGCTAATCCCCTGCTTCTTCAGCTCCGCGGCGCGGTCGACGTTGTGGTAGCTCAGGTCGTCCCAGGCCGCGGCGGTATCCAGCAGGGTGTCGCGGCGATCGTTGACGATGTCGCGCTGGTCCTTGATCATCTTGTTGTACTTCCAGGTGGTGGCGTGGATGTCCAGCATCTGGCCCTCGGTCACGCGCTGGCAGTGGTCCACGAACTGCTGGACCTTCTTCTGTGGCAGCAGGCCGTCGTCCTTGGGCTGGGCTTGCAGCTCCTCCCCTGCGCCGCCCACGGCGACCACGTCGTCTTCCAGGGAGACGAAGAACAGGGAGCTACCTGGATCGCCCTGACGGCCCGCGCGGCCGCGCAGCTGGTTATCCAATCGCTGGGAGCGGAAGCGGCCCACGCCCACGACGTGCAGGCCGCCGGTCTCCACGACCTCGTCGTGTTCGGCCTCGTCGGTGCCGCCTAGCTTGATGTCCGTACCGCGGCCGGCCATCTGCGTGGAGACGGTCACGCGGCCCGGGCGGCCGGCCTCGGCGACGACGGCCGCCTCGGCCTCGTGGTTCTTCGCGTTCAGTACGGAGCATTCCACACCCGCGGAGAGCAGAGCTTCTGCCAGTTCCTCGGATTCCGCGACGTCCTGGGTGCCCACCAGCTGCGGCTGGCCGGTCTTCTGCACCTCCACGATGTGCTTAACCACCGCGTCGTTGCGCTCGGCGGCGGAGACGTACACCCGGTCGGCCTCGTCGAAGCGGATGTTCGGCACGTTCGGTTCAATGACGGAAACCTGCAGGTTGTAGAACTGTCGCAGCTGATCCCCGGCCGCCAGGGCCGTACCCGTCATGCCGCAGACCTCCGGGTACATGCCGACCAGCGCCTGGATGGTGATCTGGTCGAGGATGCGGCCGCCGTCGGTGACGTCCAGCCCCTCCTTGGCTTCCACTGCCGCTTGCAGGCCGTCGGGCCAACGCTGCAGCTCGGCCACGCGGCCGCGGGAGCCGTCAATAAGAGCAACCTTGCCGTCGCGCACGATGTAGTGGACGTCGCGGATCAGCAGGTGCTCGGCGTGCAGGGCGACGTTAACCTGCACCAGAAGCTCGCCTTCGTCCTCGTATAGAGACTCCACGCCCAGCTGCTTTTCTACGAACGCTGCGCCCTCGTCGGTGAGGAAGACGTTGCGGTGGTCCTCGGAGACGTGGAAGTGCTTATCTTCCTCCATGCGCTTGACCAGGTCGGTAATGCGGCCGGCGGGCGCGGGGCCGGGCTCGGAACCGGCGAGCACCAGTGGCACGAGGGCCTCGTCGACCATCACCGAGTCGGCCTCGTCGATCACGGCCACGTCCGCCGGGGTGCGCACCTGGTCGGCGCGGCGGGTGATCAGCTGGTCGCGCAGGACGTCGAAGCCGAGCTCGTTGATGGCTCCGAAGATGACGTCGCGGGAGTAGATGTCGCGGCGCTGGTCCGCGGTGAGGTCCTCGTGGATCGCGCCGTGGGTTAGCCCAAAGAAGTCGAACATCGGGCCCATCCAGTCGTTATCGCGCCCAGCCAAGTAGCTGTTGACCGTGATGACGTGGACGCGCTTGCCCTGCAAAGCAAAGCCCACGGCGGCCATCGCGCCGGCTAGGGTCTTACCCTCACCGGTGGCCATTTCCACCACGTCGCCGTGCAGCAGCCGGTAGGTGCCCTGCATCTGCACGTCGAAGGGCTCCATGTTCAGGGTGCGGCTTGCCGCTTCGCGCAGGATTGCCAGCAGCGCGGGAGCGTCGTCTACCTGCCCACCGAAGTGGTGGCCATCCTCGCTAGTGGATTGTTCGGTCACCACGTCCGAGGCGGCGTCACGAAGCTCCGCATCGCTTAGCCCCGAGTAGCGCGACGAGTCGGCCTGAGCGACCACGGCCCGGCTTTTCTTCTGATTCTTCTTCGGGGAAGATCCCATCGCCTTCCAGAACCAGTCAAATGCCATGAATGTGCCCTTCGAGTTTGAGGTGTAAGAATATGTAGACCACGTTAATCGACTTGAGGCGAGAGGCGATCCATGACCCGCACGATACGCTCCGTTCACGTGACCATTCCCACAGAAAGTGGCTGGCAGCTGGCGGGAACGGTGGATATGCCGCGGGATGTGAAGTTGGAGGATGCGCCCCGGCGGGCGGTCGTCGCGCACTGCTTTACGTGTACGCGCGGGGCGATTGGGGTGACGCGCATTTCCAAGGCGCTGGCGCGGGCGGGCTATGCGAGCTTGCGATTCGACTTCGCTGGACTGGGCGACTCGGGTGGCGAGTTCGAGGAGACCACGCTGGCGACGAATGTTTCCGACGTGCGCGCGGCTGCCGAGTGGTTCGGCGGGGCGGAGCTGCTGGTGGGCCATTCGCTGGGAGGCACGGCGGTGCAGCGGGCGGCGGCGGAGGTCGCTTCGGTGGAGAGCATTGTGACTGTCGGCACGCCCTTTGAGCTGCAGGAAACCGCGAAGCGAGCGCCGGAGATTATGCAGATGTTCGAGCGCCAGCGGGAGCTTTCTTTGGGCCAGGCGCTGTTGGATGAGCTCGCCGCGGCCGATTCGGCCAATACTGTGGCCGCTGTTTCTTCTATTGACGCCACGTCTCTGGTGCTGCACTCCCCCGATGACCTGGTGGTTCCCGTGGCGGAGGCACATGCGATGCGGGCAGCCCTGCCTCGCGCGGACTGGGTAAGCCTGGAGGGGATGGATCACCTGCTTCTGCAGAGGGGATCCGGGCAGCGCGTAGGCGAATTGATCGCGGCGTGGGAGGGCTTGCGCCTAAAGTAGGTGGCATGGCTGAAGAGAAACTGACTTTTATTCCGACCGCCGACCTGGTGGACATCATTGGTAGCGACGTGCGCAGCTGTGACACGCAGTTCCGCGACCTGGGCGGCGTGGTGGAGTTCTGCGGGAAGATCACCACGGTGAAGTGCTTCCAGGACAATGCGCTGCTGAAAAAGGTGCTGCAGGAGGACAACCCCGGTGGCGTGCTGGTGATCGACGGTGATGCGTCGATGCACACCGCGCTGGTGGGCGACATTATTGCGGGGCTGGGCAAGGATCACGGCTGGGCTGGCGTGGTGGTTAACGGGCCGATCCGCGATTCCAAGGTGATTGGCCAGATGGAGTTCGGCTGCAAGGCGCTGGGCACCAACCCGCGCAAGTCCACGAAGACCGGCGAGGGCGAGCGCGACGTGACGGTGAGCTTCGGCGGCGTGGACTTTATCCCCGGCGAGTACATCTACTGCGATTCGGACGGCATCATCGTTTCCGACGAGATTGTGCAGCCGGTCTAAGCAGGGGATTTCCTAACGGCGATGGGAGTGGGGTAACCTATCGCCGTTGTCCTTTTAACAGGGCTTCGGCGGACTGTGGCGCAGCTTGGTAGCGCACTACACTGGGGGTGTAGGGGTCGCAGGTTCAAATCCTGTCAGTCCGACAAATTTCAGTACTAAGGGCTATTCGTCCAGCTTTCCCATCTCCTTAGCGGCAGCCATCAGCTCCGCGAGTGCTCCAATCACGCCGTGCAACACGTCTCGGTCGCTGGAGAGTAGCGCGTCGCGTTGCTGACGCTCGGCGATTCCCGAGAAGATTGCCTTCGTCGCCTCACCTTGGAATCTCTTGGAGCGCTTCAGCTGCTCCTTGTTATTGGTTCGTCCTAGCTTCAACGCCTCGGGCTGAGCGGAGAGCGTTCCCCACGCGGCGACGATCATATGCGCGGTTGCGCCGGAGGTTACGTCCACACCCGCCATCGAGAAGATGTCGTTGACCTTTTCGACTGCCTCGTCGAATGCAGCGCGTAGCGGGGTGGCTTCCTCGCCGACGGTGACGTCGAAAGTTGGCACCTTTAGGGCTTCTCCTCCCCCGTCGGTCAATGACCGATCGACCTCGATCTCGTTTTGGGTGATCGCAACACCGGCCAGTGAGAGTCCGGTGATGAAGTCTTCATCCTCGTCGTCGTACTCCGAGAGGTGGAGGTTGCGCTCCAGCACGGCGGCGAGCATCGCGCGCTTAGAGACCTCCGCGTCGGCGTAGGCGACGATCTGGGAGAGAAACTCGTAGGCGTGACGGTATTTTTCGGCGTTGGACTTGAAGTTGCGGGCATCGGCGCGCCCATCTTTGCCGGAATCGCGTCGCACCTGCCAGCGCCGGATGATCGGTGCGGCCGCACCGCGGAGCGCTTCCGAGTCGGTGCCGTCCATGTAGATCTGCGCGACCTGCTCCATCTCCTCGGGAGTGTAGAACCCGGAGGTGTCGAGCTCTTCGCCGAGGGTGTGCAGCGCGTTTGGGTCAATGTCCGTGTTGATGGAGGCCCCGGCGTAGTAACGCTGGAAGTCCTTGACGATCATCTCCGGGTCGTTGACGAAATCCACCACCATCGGGGTGGGCTTGTTCTCGTGGATGCGGTTAAGCCGCGAGAGTGTCTGAACGGTGGTGACACCGGATAGCTGCTTATCGACGTACATCGCGCAGAGCCGGGGCTCGTTGAAGCCGGTCTGGAACTTGTTCGCGACGATGATGACGCGATAGTCCTGCTCGTCGTCCTTGAAGGCACGCTCGACGTCGGAGACGCCGTTGAGATGGACTTCCGTGACCGGCTCGGAGTTTTCGTCAACGCGCACCGCGTCTGAGAAGGCGACCAGGGAGCAAAAGTCGTAGCCATTGGACTGGATGTAACGGTTCATCTCCTCCGACCAGCGGACTGCGGCCTTTCGGGAGGAGGTGACGACCATCGCGCGGGCCTGGCCGCCCAGGTGGTGGGCGACGTTGCGGCGGAAGTGTTCGATGACGACCTCCACTTTCTGCGCGATGGAGGTTGGGTGCAGGCGGACGAAGCGCACCATGTCGGTGACTGCTGCATTCTCGTCTACTTCCTCGGTTCTTCCCAGTTCGTCGCGGACTTCGGCCCACATTTGGTAGGTCGAGTAATTGCCGAGCACGTCGAGAATGAAGCCCTCTTGGATAGCCTGGCCCATTGGGTAGGTGTCGAAGGCGACGAAGTGACCGTCCGGGGTTTCGGTTCCGAACAGGCGCAGAGTCTTACCCTTGGGCGTCGCGGTGAGTGCCACGAAGGTCATGTTTTCGGCGTCGGCGATGGCTTCCTGCCGTAGTTCCAGCAGGTCGTCGGCGGTGTACTCCTCCCCCTCGTCGAGTTCGACATCCGTGAGTAGCTCGCGTAGCGCGGAGGCGCTGGAGCCGGTCTGGGAGGAGTGCGCCTCGTCGGCGATCACGCACCAGCGCCGGCCCGCGAGGTCTTGTTCGTCCTCGAGCAGCTTGAGCACGTGTGGGAAGGTCTGGAGGGTGCAGGTGATGATGTGGTCGCCCTCCTCGATCGCCTGGCGCAGCTGCGGGGACTTCGCCCCAGCATTCTCGCCAACGGAAACCACCAATCCCATGGAGGCGTCCATCATCTGCATGTCCTGGCGGACGTTAGTGTCCAGGGCAGTGCGGTCGGTAACGACGATGACGGAGTCGAAGGTTTTCTGTCCATCCCTGTCGACATGCCGAATGAGGCGGTGGGCCAGCCACGCAATGGTCTTAGTCTTGCCGGAACCCGCGGAGTGTTCGATGAGGTAGCGCCCGCCGGCACCGCGCCGGGTGACGTCCCGTGTGACGCGCTCTACCGCGCGGAGCTGGTGGTAGCGAGGGAAGATGAGTTTGCCACCCGGGGTGCCGCGCTTTGGCTTGGCGTCTGGTTCCCACACTGCGAAGTCGCGCAGGATGCGGAGGAACATGTCGCGTTCCAGCACTTCTTCCCACAGGTAGGAGGTTTCGGACTTGCCGGGGATGGGTGGGTTTCCGGCACCGCCGTCGACGCCCCGGTTAAAGGGAAGGAAGAAGGTATCCGAACCTTTAAGTGCCGTGGTCATGTAGACCTCTGCATTGGAGACGGCGAAGTGGACGAGCGCGCGACCCGGCTGCAGCAGACGACGAGCTGGGCTTGGCACGCGGTCCTCGCGGTACTGCTTGCGAGCGTGGGCCACGGACTGGGTGCTGTCCGTCTTCAGTTCCATCGTCACGATGGGGATGCCGTTGACGGTGAGCACGAGGTCGATCGTCTCGTTGGTTTTCGGGTCAAAGTGCACCTGGCGGATGACACGCAGGATGTTCTCTTCAGCGCGCTCGGCGACTTTCTCCAGCAATGGGTTCGCCGGCGGGAAGGCTACCATGGGGCCGAAGGTGGCGGAGCGGGCGCCGACCTGGGCGTATTTGAAGCCTTCCCGCAGGGTGCCCAGCAGCCCGCCGAGGGTGCGCCCGGATTGTGGATCCTTCCGGGTCTTGGACTCCAGCTGCTCGGCGACGCGCTCGAGGAGTTTGCGCTGCGAGACCTCGCGGGTGGCCTCCGGGGCGTCCGCAGGCACGGCCTTGGCATATTCATCCGGGTATTGGGTGGAGAGCCACTGCAGCACATCGGCTGGGTAGAGCGCGAGGCGCCGATCCCAACCCTGGTCGTTCTTCCCTTCCTCGTAGGCCCAACCGCGCTCGGCGAGGGCGTTGCAGATGGCGCTCTCGTGCGCTTTTTCGCGGGTGATGTCTGAGCTAGGCATGGGTGGGCTCCTCGGCGATGGGGATATCGATTTGTCCGGTCACGGCCGCAGCGATGACGGCGGCGCGGCGCTCGGCGAGTAGGTCGCGCAGTTCCATGATGTCGGCAAGCATGGCATCGATCTCGGCGGTCTCGCAGTCGATGTCCCTGACCAGCTCGTCTTGTTCCGAACGACTCATGTCGGGTACAGGGAAGGACTGGACAAACTGGGTACTTATTCGCTTTAAGCCCCCTGTTCCTAAAACGGAAACGCCCGCCTCATCTAGGAAAGATTGCGACGTCAGGAAGAACGCTAACCAATCGGGGTTCGTCCTTTCATTAGGTCGCAGGGTGTATACCTCAGAGGTTGCCACACCCAGCTTGGTAGTAACGTTTGCCACCATCGCGCGGCCGTGGGTGACTGTCGGGGTGACCTTTGGGAGCAGGACGTCTCCGCTTTCGAAGTGCGTGTATGAAGCAAGTTTGTCCTTCCAAGGAGTGACCTTGAAAACCTCTGGTTTCTGATTTGTCCAGACGTCCTCCAGCGGAATAAACGTCACGTCTTCTCCCTTGTCCAGATCGTAAATTCCCGGTGTGGAAGGCGAAACCTTGGCGAATTTCCAGAGGGGTGCGGTGGTAGAGAATTTGTTGAAGGCTGCGGTCACTGCGGCCTTACGCCGCTCGGTCAGGAGCTTCTCCAGCTCGTCCAGGTCGGCGGTCATGGCGTCAATTTCAGTGGTCTCGCGGTCGAGGTAATCCGCGATGGCGCGCTGGGTTTCCAGGTCAGGTAGCGGTAACCCGAATTGAGCCAAGCGCGCGAAATTGATCGTCTGTCCATCCCGCAATTGGTCTGTGAGGTTACCAAGCCCTTCAACAAAAAGCGACGACTTAAAAAGATAACGATAGTACCGATCTACGATCGGTTTCCGAGGAGAAAGGACGGTATAAGCGTTGCTTACTTTTCCTGAAAGAGCAGAAAATTCGAGCCCACCCTGGAAGCTACGAAGGTGGCTAATAAAGTCCCCAGACTCTACGTGCTTCATGTTTCCGGCGCCGAGGCGGTTCCGTACCACCTGGGCACCAGTCCGCTCTACATATTCATCTTGGGGTAGAACCCCGAGTTTCTGCGACGGCGTTAAATGAACGTCGTCAGATTTTGATTTTTCACTACGCTCCGCAAAGAGAACGCTGGCAGGCACCACATCCCAGGTTGGGTTTACTTTACGTAGCCAGGTGGTGAAAGACATTACTCTCGCACCTCCGCAAACTTCTCCGCCAGGCGGCCCATCACCGCGGCCACGTCAGCGTCGATTTCCTCCAGCGACCGGACTGGCGTTGGTCGGTAGAACACCCGCTTGAACGGGATCTCGTAGCCCACCTTGGAGGCTTCTTCGTCCCAGGTGACGTCCGGCGCGAATGGGAGGACCTCGCGGGCCATGTGCTCGCCAACGTCCTCCGTAAGCGGGATCCGCTCCGTCATGGAGAAGGCTGGATCAAGGATCGGGTTACCCTTGCGATCGAAACTTGGGTCAGCATTCTCGTCCGGTACTCCGACTGCCTCAAGCACCTCGTCAATCATCCCGGCGAGCATCTTCACGCCACGCTTCTTGGCCGCAGCCTTCAGCGCCTCCGGCAGGTCATTGAACTCCACGTCCGCCACGTCGGCAAGCACGTCAGCATGCTCGGGCACGGCAGTTTTATGCCCCAGCACCTGCGCCACAGCCTCCGGGGTGACTGCCACACACAGGCGCTTCTGCTTGGTGACCTTCACGTCGCGGAAGCCCAGGTCCGCTGGGGTGAGCACCTTCGAGATCTCGGTGTCCTCGAAGGCGGCGTACTCTTCGAGCACGCGCTTGCGGTCGGGTTCCTTCATCTCCCGGCGCTTCTCCCCCAACCCCTTATCCGGCACCGACCAGCACTCGGAGGCATCGATCAGCTGGACGAAGCCCTTGCGGTGCTCCTCCTTGTTCGTGTCCAAGATCCACACATAGGTAGAGATCCCCGTGCCGTAGAACATATTCGTCGGCAGCTGGATGATCGCGTCCACCAGGTCGCTTTCCAGCAGCCAGCCGCGGATCTTATCCGGCCCCGATTCGGGCGCACCGGTAAACAGCGGCGAGCCATTGGACACCACCGCCCCACGACCGCCCGCACCATTGGGGCCTGCGGGCATGAGCTTCGAAGCGACATGGGCCAGGAAAAGCATCTGGCCATCGTCCTTGCCCGGCAGGCCGTGGCTGAACCGGGAGCCAGGCACCTTAGCCTGCTGCTTCACCGACTGCTGCTGCACCTCCCAGTCCATGCCGAACGGAGGGTTGGAGAGGATGTACTCGAACTGCTCGCCCTCGTAGAGGTCGTTGAGCAAGGTATCACCGTGACGGATGGCGTCCGGCTCGCCGCCCTGGATAAGCAGGTCAGCCTTACCGATAGCATAACCAGTGGACATGAGCTCTTGGCCAGCCAAAACCACCTCGATATCCGGATTGAGCTCCTTGAGGGCACGCGCAGCCACGAGCAGCATGCCGCCCGTGCCCGCAGTTGGGTCGTACACGGTACGCGAAGCGCCGTCTGCGGTCAGCCCGACGTCGTCGGAAGCGAAAAGAATATCCACCATGAGCCGGATCGCGTCACGCGGAGTGTAGAACGCACCCGCGGCTTTGCCCTTGGTGTCGAATGCCTTGTACATGACGTGCTCGAAGAGGTCACCCATCTGGGCGTCGGGCAGCGCCTCCATGCTCATGTCGATGGTGGCGAAGTGTTTGACCACCGGCCACAGGCGCGAGGCACTGTCGAGGGTCTTCATCTTCACCGCGAAATCGAAAGCATCCCACACGTCGCGGACGGAGGCCGAGAACGCGCCAACGTAATCCATTAGCGCCTCATATACGTGGTCATCGAGCTGGGCGATCCGCGTCAGGTCCAGGCGAGAAGAGTTGTAGAAGGAAAGACCAAAACGGGCCTGTACCTCCCAATCGATCATCTCGTCGCTGAAGCCCTCCTCCTGAAGACTCCATACCAGGTCGAGCACTTCGTCTTTGGTCGGAGCGAGAATGCACTCGAGACGACGCAGCACCGTCATCGGCAGAATATAGTCTCCGTAATCTTCAGGCTCGACGATGGAGCGCAGAAACTTGTCCGCTGTGTTCCAAACGGCGGACTGATTGAGTTCCGCTGTACTCATCCGGGAATGCCTCCTTGAGCCAAAAGTTTCAGTGCCCCTACGGTAAACGCACTGTCCAAAATCGTTCTCGAGACACGCACGCGCTGTCTCGCCTTCTAGTGCATCACCCCCGATAGACATCGTGCTGTCATCATCGAACGAAATACCGAACAACTTCAATCTTTCAAGGTTTAAGAGCGACCTCCCACCCCAGTGTCAACCACTAGTTGACGCCACCGTCAACCTATGGTTGACTTACGGTCATGGATCCATTGACGAATATCCGACACACACTGCAAGCAGTCAGCCTCGCCGAACACGAATTGGAGGATGCCGTCTCGCAAGCAAGGAACGCGGGACATTCATGGGCGGACATTGGGCAAGCGCTCAACGTTTCCCGCCAGGCAGCCTTCAAACGATTCGGTGCGGTACGAAACCCCTTTACAGGAGAAACCATGTCCCCAGTATCAACCGACAAGCTCCCAGAGATTTCCGACGCACTCATTCGCCACGTTGCCAGGGGCGAAGAAGCAGAAACCATTGAAATGCTCGATCCGCACGTCCGTGACGACCTCCCCTGGTCCGTCATCGTGGACGTGTGGACTTCAATCCTGACCGACTTCGGCGAGCTCCAGGAGATCACCGACCAGACGATCGTTCCTATAAAGGGAGACCGCAACGCGGCCCCGGCGTCAGAAGCACTCTCCACAAAAAGCACAGGCACATCGGTCGTCGTCTCGACGCTCAACCATGAAGTCGGCGAACTAATGTCGCGGGTCGCTGTCAGCCGAGAGGGCACGGTCGTCGGCGTTCTTTTCTTGACTCCCGACGCCACCGACTACCCGTTCTAAGTCAGCTCCCGTAGTGGTAGCGGCGATCCGCCGTCTGCCACCACAAATAGTCCCCCCAAGGCAGACTCATCTCAAACGAGAATCATTAGTCCTCAATGAGGGCGTGGTGGGCGCCGCGCCCCCGCTCCAGGTTCTCGATGGAACCGAGGAGGCGGCGAGCGTTCTCGGGAGAGCGCAAAAGGTAGGCAGTTTCCCGCAGTGATTCATACTCGGTATAGCTAATCGGCTTCACAGCGCACCTCCTGTCCTGAAAACCGCCGCAGGTCGTGTGCCTTCAATACTATCTGCCCCACTCGGGGGTAGAAATCGCCTCCATTGGCGAGTTACCAGCCCCTGTGAGGCAGACTACATCCATGGAACTCTTGCTGATTTACCTCGGTGTGGTCTTCGTATGCGGCCTCCTCGCTTGGGCCGTGCGGCTCCCACCCCTCATTGGCTTCCTCGCCGCCGGCTTCGCACTCCACGCAGCCGGTGTGGAACACGTTGATTCCCTGGACCTTTTCGCCGATATCGGTGTGACCCTCATGCTCTTCGCCATCGGCCTGCGCCTGGATCTTCGAGCGTTGATGGATAAGGCAGTCTGGCTCACCGCTAGTGCCCATGTTCTTGTGATGACGCTGATTGGCGCGGGCTTCATCACCGCCCTCGGCGCGCTTGGCGCCTTCGGCCCCACCGATTTCTCCGTGGCTGTAAACATCGCGCTGGTCTTGAGCTTCTCCAGCACCATCGTCGTCATCAAGATTCTGCAGGACCGCGGCGACGAGCAAGCCCTCTACGGCAATATCTGCATCGGCGTACTGATCATGCAGGACATTCTGGCCGTCGCGTTCATGAGCATCCTTCGGGGCGAACCGCCACGCCTGGCTTCTCTGTTGCTGGTCGCCATCGTCCCGCTGCTGGCATTGACCACCCGCCGCTGGTACAAGCTCGGCCACGGTGAACTCGGTGCCCTGTTCGGCATCGTTATGGCCCTGCTGCCGGGTTACGCGCTCTTCGAATGGGTGGGGCTCTCCGGCAGCCTCGGAGCCCTCATCATGGGCATTGTTCTCTCCCGCTCCCCCGGCGCAGAACAACTCAGCCACTCCCTGTTCACCCTCAAGGAACTACTGCTAGTCGGCTTCTTCGTCAACATCGGCTTCCTGGGTCTACCAAACCTGCAAAACCTCGCCGACGCTGCCCTGTTGCTCATTCTGCTTCCCGTCCAAGGCATCGCCTACTGGGCGATCCTGTGGGGACTCGGACTGCGCAATCGCACCTCCGTTCTCGCTTCACTATTGTTGGCGAACTACTCGGAGTTCGCGCTCATTATCGCTGCTCTCGGAGTAAGTGACGGTTGGCTCAACCAGCGCTGGCTGCTTTCCCTAGTACTCGCGGTATCCCTCAGCTTCGTCATTTCCGCAATTCTGAACCCGCAGAGTGTCTCGCGGGCAACACGCCTGGCAAAGCGCCTCCCGACGCGCCCGCCGCACAAGATCCACCCAGAGGATCGCCCCATCAAACTCGGCGATGCCCACGCCCTGGTTCTCGGCGTGGGCCGCCTGGGGGTGTCTTGCTACAACGAACTCACCGAGGTCTACGGCACGAAGGTCTTGGGCGTGGAGCACGACCCCGCCCGAGTGCGCCACCTGCAGGAGCGCGGTTACAACGTTGTGGAGGGCGACGCCACAGATATCGACTTCTGGGAGCGCGTGAAGGACAGCCACCAGATCGACATGATCATGCTTGCCATGCCCGCCCAGCACGCCAACGTAGACGCAGTAAAGGAGATTTTTGCCTCCAACATCAATCCGGAGGAATGCACCATCAGTTCAGTGGCCATGTACCGCGAGGATGTCGAGGAACTCGAAGAACTTGGGATCAACGTTGTTGTCCACCTGCAGGACGGTGCCGGCGAATCCCTCGCCGAACGCACCTTTACAGAGAATCAGCAGCGTCGCGCTCGGTCCCAGTAGCACGGCGGTCCGTGAAATACCGCACCGCATAGTACGCCGCAGCCACCACGACGAAGGCCACGCCCAGGAAGGTGAAGGCGCCCTGCCACAGCGGGTTATCGTGAGCCACGCCCTGGCCGAAGAAGCCGAACCTGCGGGACGTGGCGTTGCTGACGAAAGGCAGGAACACCACCGTCAATACCGCCACCACTGCGAAGCTCAGGAGCTGCTCAACAACCCAGCCCAGCACTCCCTTCACCTTGTCTGAGACCGCCTGTACCAGCCGGAACCCGGCGTCCAGAAAAACGACAAAGAGCGGTACCAAGAACACCCAGTGGTGATACCAGCTAAACGGCGAGATGATGCAGGCGACAACGCCGCCGAGGGCCATAATCATCGAGTAGTTACCGCGACGGTAGCAGCCCAGGACCACGATGCTGTACAGCACCACGATGGCGACAACGCCGACGAGCCACAGCACCGTGTTGTCGTAACCGAGGCGGTGCAAGACTGCGCCGAGGGACTGCGCGCCGGGATTGTCCTCGCCGCCGATGCGCTGGGTTTCGAAGATCTTGGTCTGCCAGAAAGACTTGGCGTCCGGGACGAACAGGAAGCCAATGACGACGGTCGCGAGGATCGTGAGGGTCATGTAGACCATCGCGCGCCAGCGCCTGCCCAGCAACAACGGCAGGTAGAAGAAGACCGGGGTGAGCTTAATGCCGGCGGCCACACCACTGAATACGCCGCCGCCCTTGTTGCCGGTGCGCCTGCGCAGGAAATCCAGGGCAACCAAGCCCATGAGGAAGATGTTGATCTGGCCCCAGAAGAAGGTGCCGAAAACCGGGGCCAGGTGGATGGAAGCGACTAGCGCCGCCAGGGAAACGAGGATTAGCCCCGGGGACCAGGCATAACCACGCTCGCGGAAAACACCGACAATCACCGCGAAAAGCACCAACGCGGTGAGCGCCAACCAGATACTCGCCGCAACCTCGAACGGGGCCAAGGGCAGCACCCTGAAGATCGCGCCGGAAAAGGGCGGATACGTAAAAGGAAGGCCCCCTACGAAAGGCTGGGAGTACAGCTCCTGCCCGCTGTTCAGAGCCACCGCCGCGTTGTAATAGACCTTAAAGTCCGTCGGCCACTTAAAGAGATTTGTGAACCAGGAAGCGCGAGTTTCCGGCAGAGTGAGCCGGTAGACCGCATACGCGGCGAGCAGGGCGAAAGCCACGAACGCGCCGAAAGCGCCCGGCAGCCTCTTGGAGGTGCCGCGCGAACTGGTGGAAGCTATAACACTCATCTCGTTTACTTTAAAACGCAAATCGTTGCTTTTTGGTTACCACGACCAAGCAACGAAGAAAAAGATTTTCTACAGCGCCCAAGACAGCCCATGACAAACGTCATGGTGCATTCCGTGACGAAACCTATGCGTGCACTTTTCAGCCCCGAAATAACGTTAAGACCATGAGTGCGACACAACTGGCACACGCCATAGAAGTAAGAGGAATCAGCAAGACCTTCAAGCCACGTTCCAACCAACCGGTGCATGCGCTGAAGAACGTTAGCCTCAGCGTTCGCCCAGGCGAGATTATTGCACTGCTCGGCACCAACGGTGCGGGCAAGACCACCCTCGTGGACCTTATCTTGGGGCTCACTTCCCCGACCGCCGGGACGGTGAGAGTCATGGGCCGCTCCCCCAAGCAGGCAGTGTACGACCAAAACATCAGCGCACTAATGCAGACCGGTGGCCTGCTCCACGAACTGACCGTGAAGGACACGGTGGAGATGATCGCCGCCGCATTCCCCGAGCACCTACCGCTCGAAGAGGTTATCGAGCAGGCCAACCTGGAACCCATCTACAAGCGGCGCGTAGGCAAGTGCTCCGGCGGCGAGCAGCAGCGTCTTCGCTTCGCCCTAGCAATCCTCGGCAACCCGGACATCCTCATCCTCGATGAGCCCACCGCTGGTATGGACGCCGGCGCACGCCACCGCTTCTGGGACTCCATGAAGCATCAGGCGCAGCTGGGCCGCACGATCATCTTCGCGACCCACTACCTAGAGGAAGCGGACAACTTCGCCCAACGCATCGTGCTTATGCACGAAGGCGAAATTGTTGCCGACGGCACCACCGACGAGCTGCGAAACATGAGCGCCAACCGCGTGGTTAGCGCCGAGTTCCCGGGTGGATTCCCCGAGCTATCGAGCCTTAGGGGCGTCATAAAGAGTGAAGTAAACGGCCGTCGCCTTCGTATAACAACCAACGACTCTGACGCGCTTGCCCGGTACCTGTTGACGGAAACTGACGCCCGAGATCTCGACATCACCAGCCACAGCCTGGAGGACACATTCCTTGCGCTGACGAACGAAAACCAGGAGGCCTAGAGCAATGAGCACCACCCTAAAATTCGCCGGCTACGAGCTGCTACGCCTGCGCCGGGACATGACCACCTTGTTCTTCAGCGTCGGTCTGCCAATCTTCTTCTACCTGGTTTTCGGCGCAATGCAGGAATATGGCGATCAGGAAATGAACGGCGGTAACGTCTCCGCATTCGTCATGCTGGGCATGGCCTTCTACGCCGGCGTGGTAGGCGCGGTCGGCGCAGCGGGTACTTCCGTGACAGATAACCGCAGTGGTTGGGGCAGGCAGCTGGCCCTTACTCCCCTGCGCCCGTGGCAGCTAGCCTTCGCCAATGGGCTGAGCATCGCCGTGCGTGCGGTGCTGCCGATCGTGGCCGTGTTTATGGTCGGCGGACTGACCCGGGCCCACATGCAGGCCGACCAGTGGGCGTTGAGCTTCATTGCCTGTGTGCTGTGTTCTATCCCCTTTGGCTTCTACGGCTTGGCGTGGACGCTGACTATTCCGAAGGAGAACACAGTGGCCATCGCCACTGCCTCCATCGTGATCCTGGCCTTCGCCGGAAACGTTTTTATGCCACTCAGCGGATCGCTTCTGCAGGTGGGCCGTTTCACTCCGATGTACGGCGCGATGACGCTGGTTCGCTGGCCGCTGGCCGAAGGTGCGCAACTGCTTGATGATGGATTTATGTACGACCCGATGTGGTACGCCTGGGTTAGCATCGCGGTATGGACGGCGATCTTCGTAGGCTTCTGCCTGCTGATGGGCAAGCGCGACAAGGAACGCAGCTAATGCGCCCTTTCGACGGGTTCCGGCTGAACTCCGCCATCTTCGCTTCAATATGGCTGGTATTCCTGGTGCCCGTCGCTCTGCAGGTTTACATGGGGGAAGGATTCTCTACTACGGCGAAAGCCTGGATGACAGTATGCCTGCTGGCTTTCGGCGCGTTCTACTTCTACGCCTTCGGCTCGCTGAAGTACTTCCCCCGTGACTGGGGAACACTTGCGCGGGCACTGCTGCGCTGGGGCATACTGCTAGCCATTGCGTTGGCCAGCGTGCCCGCGATGAAGTCTGGCGCAGTGTCCTTTGCTCCCTACCTGGCCGCGATGTTGGGATTCACGGTGACGCTACGAAAGGCGCTGCCGATCGTGGTGGCAACGGGTGTGCTCGGGACTGTCGCTGTGTGGAACTGGTCGCCGGACGACCTTACCTGGGCTGCATTCACCCTTTTCGGCATGCCGCTGATGCTCGTCGCACTTGGGATCTTCAGCCAATACGATGAATCCCGCCACAAGCTGCGACACGACCTGGACCTGGCGCAGCAACGGGAGGACATTGCCACCGATGTGCACGATCTGCTGGGCCACTCGCTGACGGTGATCAACCTGAAGTCCGAGGTCGCCAGGCGGGCAATGGACAACAACCCCGAGCAGGCTAAGCAGGAACTCAAGGAAATCAGCGACCTCTCCCGCCTAGCCTTGGCGGAGGTGCGTTCGACGGTCACCCGAATGCGCACACCCACCTTCGCCGGTGAGCTGCAGGCGGCGCGCCGGGCTTTGGAAACTAAGGGCGTCACCGCGCATCTACCCGAACTCCTGAAGGCACCGGGCGCACACGACACAGTGTTTTCCTGGGGTCTGCGCGAGCTAACGACGAACGTCGTGCGGCACTCCGGGGCGAGTGCGTGCTGGGTGAGCGTCACAGCCGACAAGCTGCAGGTCACCGATGACGGCTGCGGATTTAACGGCGAGGCCACGCAGGGTACAGGCGGTCTGGCCGGCCTGCGCCAAAGAGTCGAGGAAGCCGGTGGGAAGCTGATTGTGCGCCGCGAACAGGGCCTGAGTACCGTGCTGATTGCCATGGAAGACGACGACGAGCTGATCGACGATAGCGCAGTGGCAGAGGAGGCCGCCCGATGACGATTCGTGTACTACTTGCCGAGGATCAATCACTGGTTCGCGGGGCACTGATCGCGCTACTGAACGCGGAGCCGGACATCGAGGTCGTTGCCGAATGCGCGACCGGGACCGAGGCCGTGGCCCTCGCGCAGCAGCAGCCCATCGACGTGGCTCTGCTGGACATCGAGATGCCGGGGCTGAACGGCATCGATGCCGCAAAGGAGCTCGCCGGTAATCGATGCCGCTGCCTGATCGTGACGACATTCGGCAAGGCCGGGTACGTGAAACGTGCCATGGAGGTTGGCGTGGACGGGTTCATCGTTAAGGACACGCCTCCCGAGGAGCTCGCCGATGCTATCCGACGAGTCCATGTCGGTCTGCGCGTTATCGACCCGACGCTCGCCCAGGAAAGCCTATTGACGCCCGATAATCCCCTTAGCGAGAGGGAAACCGAGGTGTGCCAGCAGCTCTTCGAGGGCAAGAGCTCCCCTTCCATCGCCAAGGCGCTGCACCTCTCGCCGGGAACTGTGCGTAACCACATCTCCAGCATCATGGCGAAGACAGGTGCGGGAAATCGCTACGAGGCGGCGCACCTGGCGAAAACGAATGGGTGGATCTAGCCAGTAAAGTCTCATATATGGAGCTTCCCCAGGGACGTCTGCTGGACGTAAGCGATATGGATTCCCTCGCGTCGTGCTTCGCTGGCGGGCAATCAAGATGCGGCGTGTACCGCATCCGTTTCAGTAATGGTGATGCTTATTGCGGCCAGACGAAAGACATGGTCACCCGCTTCAACAAGCATCACCGAACCTACGACGATATTGTCGCAGTCGAGTTCTTTCCGATGTCAGAGAAGGACCTGAATGAGGCTGAAAGAGCGCTGATCTCGGAATCGGAACGGGATACCTCGCTACGAAACGTCATGCTGACGGGGCGACCACGGGGTGAGGGTGACGCGATGTTCGTCTCCGTGGAAGGCAAGACCATTAAGTTACCTTGGGACAAGGAGCGTGCGAAGGGTGCGGCCGCGTCCTTAGAAGAGGCCACCGATAAAAAATTTTTGCAGCTTCTCTCCCACCCTCAGATTGACCTCATCCGGTACGTGCTGGGCTGGTATATCTCAGAGACTATTCCCGACCCGGCCGCCTCGGCGCGCCAACTGTGGACTGTCAGTTGCATGCCCTCCACCAGTCGGACTAAAACACAGCAACGGCTCCTGACGCTATCCTGCGGAAATCTCGAGGTCTTGTACATCATCGCAAGCAGAACACTGGATGTTGAAGGCGATGACTACTTCGTAGAAGTCGTGATCAATACGAGTCTGGACGAAGAACCGGAAAAGCTTTTTTATCCCGAGGCTAAGGCTTTCTCACGGTGGTTCGTAGAAAATGGCCAGTACCAGGTCGAGGAAGTCACTCGGTTCGCATTCCCGCTCCAGAACCTCGCATTACTCATAGACAAGCAAATCGAGTTTCCTCAGTACAAAAATTTTTTGGCAGCCGCCTATGAGCTCAATGTCCGCCTCATGCGCCGCGGCTCAACCATGTACTCGCGCTTCCACCACGAGCGACTTGCAGACCTCCTCATCGCCGAAGCAGCAATCTGGGATGCCAACCAAACTCGCGCTGCCGAGTAGCTGAGCGACTGTTAGGTTTGTGTGAGTTACTTCACGACTCCACCGCAGCACTCACAACTCGCAGTAAGGAAAGTATGAAGACACCCCTCACCTGGCGCAAGACCGCTGCCGCAGCAGTGGCCGCCATCGTTTCCCTCGGTTCCGCCGGCACCGCTGTTGCCGCCACCAACTCCTCCGTTGGCTCCTCCATCGCTGGATCCTCCTTTAACCTCACCATTGGCTCGTCTACCACGCCGCAGCCCGAAGAAGAGCAGGGCTTCGACTTGCAGTCCCACCGTGGTGGACGTGGCGAGTACACCGAGGAATCTCGCAAGGCATTCGAAGAGTCCGTGAAGATGGGGGTATCTACCCTGGAACTGGATATCGTCCTGGCCGAGGATGGCACTCCCGTTGTTTGGCACGACCCAGAGATCCAGGCCGACAAGTGCACCGACACCAAGCCCGCCACCGAGAATGACCCGGAGTTCCCCTACGTAGGCAAGCTCATCCATGAGCTGAACTGGAAGCAGCTGCAGACTCTGAACTGCAACAAGGTGCTGAAGGACTTCCCGGATGCGAAGGCCGAGGAAGAAAACAAGCTGCTGCAGCTGCAAGATGTGTTCGACATCGCCGCTGCCGACCCGCAGATGCGCTTCAACATCGAAACCAAGATCGAGGCAGAGGATCGCGAAAAGTCCGCCGAGCCGCAGGAATTCGTCGACGCGATCCTGCCGGTCGTGCGCGCCAACAAGGCCACATCCCGCACCACCATCCAGTCCTTCGACTGGCGCTCGTTGCCGCTGGTACGCAAGGCCCAGCCAGACATTTCTCTGGCCCTTCTTTATGACGCCACCACGTGGAAGTCCGGCTCCCAGTGGATCGGTGACGTTAACTACGACAAGGTTGGCGGCGATGTAAGCAAGGCCGCGACCCAGCTGGGCGCGGAGATCCTGTCTCCGCACTACAAGCTGGTCACTCCGGAAAGCGTGGCCTCCGCCCACGAGGCAGGCCTGCAGGTTCTGCCGTGGACCGTCAACGAGAAGCCCGACATGCAGGCAATGGTTGACGCGAAGGTCGACGGTCTGATCACCGACTACCCGACCCGCGGCATGGAGGTTCTCAAGGAGAACAAGCGCCAGGTTCTCTAGGCGAGTTTGAGCTCCCGGTAGCGATTCGCCGCAGCCAGGATTTCCGCCCCGCGCGGGCGGCTCAAGTGGCCGGGGTGATCGCGCCCCGGCGTCAGCACGGCCAGACCCTTCTCGGTGATCTGCTGCTCCAGACGAGCAACCAGATCCACCAGCGGGGTCTGGCCGTCGGCATTCTTGGACAACCACGCCAGCGCCGCCGCAATCGCCGCCGTCTGGGACGGCGCAACCAGCTGGCCGACGGCGCTCAGGTCAATGTCGGAGCGGTCCACGCTGATGGTGGATACTCCGCGCGGCTTCGGCGGCTTGCGGGAAGATAGAGTCCCGCGCGCCAATACACGTCCGGCAGTGATGTGGCGGAACTCCCCCGCGACTTCCGCTTCTTTCATGTCTTCCGTGGCCTGCCCCTCCCGTGCAATGTGGTGAGCACGTGCGGTCACCTCGCTGGGGCGGTAGGAATCCATGGCAATGACCGTATCGGCCAGCCGCAGATAGGCGCCCGAGCCACCAGCGATAAGGACGGTGGAGACCGAGGTGGCGTCATATAAAGAACGAACACGCTGCACAAACGGGGTGATGGGCTCCTTGTCGTTTGGTACGAGGCGCTGCATGAGGCGGTCGCGGATCATGAAGTTGGTGGCCGATGTGTCCTCGTCGATGAGCAGCGCGGAAGTGCTGGCGGCATGCGCTTCGACGACATTGGCGGCCTGGGACGTGGAACCCGAGGCGTTCGTGGTGGTGAAGTGGCGCGTGTCGGCGCCCGTGGGCAGGTTGGTGATGAACGGCGAGATGTCGTCGCCGGTGATGGGGCGGCCATCCTCGGCGCGCACGCTGGCGACGTCGACGCGGGAGATCACCCATTCGCGACCATCGCCGGCAACGTGCGGGTAAATGCCACGCTCCAGGGCGCGCAGCAGCGTGGACTTGCCGTGGTAACCGCCGCCGACGATGACGGTGAGGCCCTCCGGGATGCCCATGCCCGTGACGATGCGCCCGCTGGGGAGTTCAAAGGTTTGGGCTAGGGACTCCGGGGATTCGAAGGCCGTGGCCTGGTTGGCGCCAAGTGGACGGTCGCTATCTCCCGCAGCGCGCGGAAGGATCGCGCCGTTGCCGACGAAAGCGACGAGATTGCGAGGTTTCAGCTGGGCGCGCAGAGCCTCCTGGTCGCGCAGGAGTGCTACGTGATCCTCGAGAGCCTGAACATCGGCGGGGGCGAAGCGATCGTGGCGCAGGCAGTCGTCGGAGAGGTTCGGCAAATCATCGGCCAGCAAATGCGCGGCCTGGCGGCCGAGGATGCGGCGGCCTTTGGCAGGCAGACCGACGAGCAGCCGAGCCTCCACGCGATCCGGGGTGACAAGCACGTGAGTGCGCTCGAGGACCTGCTGACCGATGTCACCGATATGTACGTTACGCGGGCGGTGGGGATCGGCCTGGATACGCCGAGCCAGGAAGTCGGCTACCGCTACCCTGCCAGTGGCATCGTCAACGAGGTGTTGTGGGATGCCCGCGGCCTTCATGGGAAGGATGAGCCGCACTTTAGAAGGGCTCGCATAAGGATCGGCCTGCACGCGGTCGATGGAAACCGACAGGCCTGGTTCGCTGTAGGCTCCCGTCAGCTTCTTGTAGGACCCGTAGCCCGCGCCGTCGAGGCTCTTTGTGCGAGAGAAGAGTTCCGAGAGAGTGTTTCGTGCCATGTAACCCAGCGTAGGGAAAAATTTTTTCGCGCTCCCACCTGCGAAAAAGAATGTTTTTCACCCTTTCTTCAAGAAAATTGTATTCAGGACGTAACGCTTAGCGATGACAAACGATTGTCAGTGTGAAGGCGCTAACAAACTCACAAAATCCCTAGCGCCCGCCACTACACACTGAAAGGATCACTCCCATGATTGAACTGATTGCAAACTTCTTCCAGGGTCTCGTCAGCCTGATCGGCGGCGCACTCGCTGGCCTGGCTGGCCTGATCTCCGGCAAGTAAGGTCCGGCTACTCAGAAAGTCCTAATCTGAGGTTTCTCTTGGATCCCCGCTCACCTCGTGTGGGCGGGGATTTCTTTATAGGATCAAGATCATGCTGGCATTCCTTGCTGAAAATCCGCTGATCGCCCTAGTCATTATCCTCGCCCTCGGTTTTGCCATCGGCAAGATCCGCCTCGGCGGCATGTCGCTGGGCACCGCGGCGATTCTCTTCGTCGCCATTGGATTCTCCACGGCGAATCCCGACATCCAGCTGCCCGCAATCATCTTCCAATTCGGCCTGGCAATCTTCGTCTACGCTATCGGCCTGACAGCCGGGCACGCCTTCTTCGCCGACTTCCGAGAGCGCGGCTGGCGCATGATCCTCTTTGTCATGGTGCTACTCGTTGGCCTGATGGGCATGACATGGCTGCTGGTGCCGCTCTTCGGCGTGGAGGCCGCCACGGCCACCGGTACCTTCGCCGCTGCGTTGACGTCCACCCCTGGTATGGCGGCCGTGGTGGACATGCTGGAAGGCACCCACCCGGAGCTGGCCGCCGATCCCGTCGTCGGCTACTCCCTGGCCTACCCCGGCGGCGTGCTCGGCGCCATCGCCGTAGCCGCCATTGGAACCAAGCTCTTGAAGGTGAACCACCGCCAGGACGCCATCGACGAGGGCGTGCTGCACGCGCCCCTGGAGCACCGCGGCGTGCGCCTGCGCGAGGGCATCGAAGGCTGCGTACGCGACCTGCGCACCATCGCGGATTCAAAAATTATCGTCACCCGCTTGGTCCGCCCCCACCACGCTACCGAGGACGTCCAGGAAAAGGATCACAAGCTGGCCTACCCGGATGCGGAAGTCTACCCCGGCATGATCGTGGTGATCACCGGCACACCGGACTCGCTGGACAAGGCCACGGCCGCCCTCGGCGAGCAGATCGACATCGACGTGGATAGCTCCTACATCGGCTACCGCCGCATCACTGTTTCTAACCCCAGCATCGCCGGGCGCAGCATCAAGGACATCGACCCGATCAGCCACGGCTTCATCATCGCCCGCATCCGTCGCGGCGACGAAGACCTAGTGCCCGGCCCGGACGACGTTCTGAACTACTCCGACCGCGTGCGAGTGGTCACCCCCAAGCACCGCATCGACGAGGTCTCTCAGTTCCTGGGCGATTCCGAACGCTCCCTGGCGGACGTGAACCTGCTGCCCTTCACCCTGGGCCTGGCTATCGGTCTGCTCATCGGTGCAATCCCCATCCCCCTGCCCGGTGGCACCACGCTCAACCTGGGCTTCGGTGGCGGCCCCATCGTCATGGGCCTCATCTTCGGAGCGCTCGCCCGCACAGGCCCCATCGGCTGGCAAATCCCCTACCACGCCAACAAGGCCCTCAGCAGTCTGGGCTTGGCCATCTTCCTGGCGGGTGTAGGCACCATTGCGGGCACGGGCTTCCGCGACGCACTGACGGACATCACATCTCTGAGCTATATCGCCCTAGGCTTCATCATTACCGTGACCTCGGCCATCGTCTGTGGCCTGGGCGGGATGTGGCTGCTGCGCCTGAAGTGGGACGAGGCAATGGGCATGGCCGCTGGCGTCTCTACCAACCCCGCGGTGATTAGTTATCTCAACGATCAGGCGGATACGGAGCTGCCCATGCGCGGCTACGCCACCGTCTATCCGGCAGCGATGATCGGCAAGATCATCGGCTGCCAGATGCTACTGCTGATGCTGATATAACCCAGCACCAGCCCTAGCGCTAACCCCTATTACAGGTCCAGCGCTGCGGCACGCTGCGGCAGCACGCGCGGGCGCACGCCGGCGATCTCCTCGACAATGCGGATCACCTGGTTGGAGTAGCCGAACTCGTTGTCGTACCAGACGTACAGCACCAGGTGGTTGCCGTTCGCAATGGTTGCCAGGCCGTCGACGATGCCCGCGTGGGTGGTGCCGACGAAGTCGGTGGAGACGACCTCCGGGGACTTAATGAAGTCGATCTGCTGGCGCAGGGTCGAGTGCAGGGAGACGCGGCGCAGGAAGTTGTTTACCTCGTCGGCCTCAACATCCTGGTTCAGGGTCAGGTTCAGCACTGCCATGGAGACGTCCGGGGTGGGCACGCGAATAGCGTTACCCGTCAGCTTGCCTGCGAACTCAGGCAGAGCCTTGGCAACGGCCTTCGCCGCGCCCGTTGCGGTGAGCACCATATTCAGGCCCGCGGCGCGACCACGACGATCGCCCTTGTGGAAGTTATCGATCAGGTTCTGGTCGTTGGTGAAGGAGTGCACGGTCTCCACGTGGCCGTGCTCCACGCCGTAGCGGTCGTTGATGACCTTCAGCACCGGGGTGATGCCGTTGGTAGTACAGGACGCCGCAGACAGAATGCGATCATCCTCAGTGATGTCACCGTGGTTGATGCCGTAGACGATGTTCTTAATGTCACCCTTGCCCGGGGCAGTCAGCAGAACCTTGGAGACACCCTTGGCCTCCAGGTGCTGAGACAGGCCATCACGGTCGCGCCACACGCCAGTGTTGTCCACCACGATTGCATCGTTGATGCCGTATTCGGTGTAGTCGATCTCCGCCGGGTTGTTGGCGTAGATGATGCGGATCGGGGTGCCGTTCGCCCAGATCGTGTTGTTTTCCTCGTCCGTGGTGATAGTGCCGTCGAAGGCTCCGTGGACGGAGTCGCGGCGTAGCAGAGAGGCGCGCTTGATCAGGTCGCCTTCGCCCTTGGATCGGACGACGACGGCACGCAGGCGCGCACCGCCATAGGTCGCCTCGCGGGCAACCAGGATGCGGGCCAACAGGCGACCGATGCGGCCGAAGCCGTAGAGGACGATGTCGCGAGGCTCGACCTGCTCCGGGCCGCCGATGACCTCCGCCAGCTCACGCTCCAGGTACTCGCGCAGGGTCAGTCCCTCGGAGTCCTTGTTGTAGCGGCTGGCCAGCGATCCAATATCGATGGAGGCAGTGCCCAGGTTCATCTCCACCAGCTCGCGTAGGACCGGCAGGGTCTGCTCCAGCGGCAGCTCCTTTTCCACCACACGGCGGGCGTAGCGGTGGGACTTGATGATGTCAATATCGGTGACGTTGACAAGCAACCGGCCGAAGATGGAAGTCACCACGTTCTTATCGCGGTGCAGGCGGCTGATCAGCGGCAGCATCTCCTGCGCCAGGGCCAGCCGCTCGTTCCAATCGCTGTGCAGAGCGCTCTTGGTGTGTGCGTTGTCGGTCATCTATACCTCACTACCTCACTGGAAGTAATTGTTTTGCGAATATTCGGGGGGTTACCCTCTTACCCCCTGAAGTCTAGTTGCCCCCAGCCCTACACCCGCTATTACGGGGGCGATTAGGGGTAGGCGTTTATTCTGGGAATATGACTAACTCTTCTGCAACCAGCAATCCCCAACCCAGCGACGTCGAAATCGCTCAGGCCCACACCCTGGAGCCCATCACCACGATCGCGGAACGCGCCGGCATCCCGGAGGCCGCTTTGATCCCCTACGGCCGCACAAAGGCCAAGATCGACGTTCCCGCTCTGCGGGCGGAACGTGAGGGCGTCACTAAGAAGGGCAAGCTCGTGCTCGTGACCGCAATGAGCCCGACCCCCGCGGGCGAGGGCAAGTCCACCGTGCTGATCGGCCTGGCTGATGCCGTGCGCGCGGCCGGGCGCCAGACGATGGTGGCGATCCGCGAGCCCTCCCAGGGGCCGGTCATGGGCATCAAGGGCGGCGCGGCCGGCGGCGGCTATGCGCAGATCGTGCCGATGGAGGACATTAACCTGCACTTCACCGGCGACATGCACGCCATCACCGCCGCTACGAACACCCTGGCGGCGATAGTGGACAACCACGTGCAGCACGGCAACGCGCTGGGCATCGACCCGCGGCGCGTGACGTGGCGGCGCTGCCTGGACGTCAACGACCGTTCGCTGCGCCACGTGGTCACCGGCCTCGGCGGGCCGGGCCAGGGCACCCCGCGCGAGGGCGGGTTCGACATCACGGCGGCCAGCGAGATCATGGCGATCCTGTGCCTGGCCACCGACCTGGAGGACCTGAAGAAGCGCATCGGGCGCATCGTGGTCGGCCAGACTTATGACCGCCAGCCTGTCACCGCGGGCGACCTGAAGTGCGCGGGCGCTATCACTGCCCTGCTGCGCGATGCGATCAATCCGAACCTGGTGCAGACCCTGGGCGGCACCCCCGCACTGGTGCACGGCGGGCCTTTCGCCAACATCGCGCACGGCTGCAACTCGCTGATCGCCACCACCACGGCGTTGGACCTGTCGGAGGTTGTGCTGACCGAGGCCGGCTTCGGCAGCGACCTGGGTGCGGAGAAGTTCTTCGACATCAAGTCCCGCGCTGGCGACCTCGACGTCGCCGCGACGGTCGTGGTTGCCACTATCCGCTCGCTGAAGCACAACGGCGATTCCGTGCTGAAGACCGGCCTGGCCAACCTGGAGCGCCACGTCAGCAACATCCGCAAGTTCGGCGTGGAGCCCGTGGTGGCTCTGAACCTGTTTAGCTCTGATACCGCCGCGGAACGCACTCTGGTCGCCGACTGGGGCGAGCAATTCGGTGTGCGCGTGGTGGAGTGCAACGTGTGGGCCGAGGGCGGTGCCGGCGCGGCCGATCTGGCCTCTGCCGTGTTGGAGGTCGTCGATGGTGTTTCTGATGATGACGCCCCTAGCTCCAGCCACCAGATCTATCAGCCGGTCGATGGCGTGGAAGCCACTCTGAACACGCTTGCTACGGAGATATACGGCGCGGCGGACGTGCAGTTCGGCCCGCAGGCCGTGAAGGACCTGGCGTTTCTGAAGGACAACGGCTGGGACAAGCTGCCGGTGTGCGTATCGAAGACGCAGTACTCCTTCAGCGATGACCCCAAGGCCCTGGGCGCGCCGAGCGGCCACACCCTGCACGTCCGCGAGCTTGTGCCGCGCATCGGCGCCGGGTTCGTGGTGGCGCTCACCGGGGACGTGATGACGCTGCCGGGCCTGCCGAAGAAGCCCGCAGCCGAACGCATCGACGTGGATGCGCAAGGTGTGATCTCCGGGCTGTTCTAGACGACGGTTACTTCTTGCGCTTCTTCTCGCGCACACGCACCGCGATGCGCACCGGCGAGCCCTCGAAGCCGAAGGCCTCGCGCAGCTTGCGCTCCAGGAAGCGGCGGTAGCCGTGCTCAAGGAAGCCCGTGGTGAACAGCACAATCACCGGCGGCTTGGTGGAGGCCTGAGTGGCAAACAGCACGCGCGGCAGGCGGCCGCCGCGCATCGGCGGCGGGGTCTCCGCGATCACCGCACGCAGCCAGGTGTTCAGCTGGCCGGTGGAGATTCGCTGATCCCAGCTCTCCAGGGCCTCGATCATCGCGGGCTCCAGCTTCTGCAGCGCGCGGCCGGTCTTGGCGGAGATGTTCACGCGGCGAGCCCACGGGACGTGGGAAAGCTGCAGCTCGATCTCCCGCTCCAGCAGCTCGCGGCGGTCCTCGTCCACCAGGTCCCACTTGTTGTAGGCCACCACCAGGGCACGCCCCGAGTCGAGGATCATGCGAAGCACGCGCTGATCCTGCTCGGCGATGGGCTCGCTGGCGTCAACAAGAAAAACAACGACCTCCGCCGCGTCGATGGCGGAGCGGGTGCGCAGCGAGGCGTAGAACTCGTGGCCGCGCGCGTGCTTCGTCTTCTTGCGGATGCCGGCGGTATCGACGAACTTCCAGGTCTTTTCCTCCAGCTCCACGATGGAGTCAACCGGGTCCACGGTAGTGCCGGCAACGTTATTAACCACGGAGCGCTCCTCGCCCGTGATCTTGTTCAGCAAGGAGGACTTGCCCACGTTCGGGCGGCCGACCAAAGCCACGCGACGCGGGCCGGAAACGACGGAGAGCTCGCGCGGGTGCTCCGGGAATACGCGCAGAACCTCGTCCATGACGTCCGCCGCGCCCTTGCCGTGCTGCGCGGACACCGGGTATGGGTTATCCAGGCCCAGCGCCCAGAACTCGGCGACATCGCCCAGCTGCGCGTCGGCATCGCACTTGTTGGCCACCACGATCACGGGCACCTTACTGCGCTGCAGCTTGCGGGCGATGACCTCGTCGGTGGAGGTAATGCCGACCTTCGAGTCGACTACGAAGACGATCACGTCGGCGGTCTCCATGGCCGTCTCCGCCTGGCGGGCGATGGCGGCGTGGATGCCCTTCGCGTCCGGATCCCAGCCGCCCGTATCCTGCACCCAGAAGCGGCGGCCGGACCACTCGCCCAGGTAGGAAATGCGGTCGCGGGTGACACCCGGGAAGTCCTCCACCACAGCCTCGCGGCGGCCGATGAAGCGGTTCACCAGGGTGGACTTGCCCACGTTCGGGCGGCCGACAATGGCGACGGTGCACAGGGCCTCCTGCTCGGCCTCCTCGTCGCCGAGCACGCCGAAGGCCTCCTCCAGGGCATCCCAGTCCTCGTCGGATTCCGGCATGTTGCCGCCGCCCTCGAGGGTGAAGTCGTCCGGACCGGTGATGAAGAATTCGTCGGGGCCGGACTCGTTGCCCTCGTCGAATTCGTCATCGTCGTACTCGGAAAACTCGGCGACGGAGAAGTCGGACTCCCCCAGCACCTCGCCATCGGCGGTGCGGAAGATCAGCTCCGCCGGGGAATCCAGGCTGTCCGGCTTGGCGCTGGCCAAGGTCAGCTGCGCCAGCTTCTCTAGCACTTCATCGATGTCCATCTCGCCGGTGTCCACAATTACGGCATCCTCTGCCGGGCGGAGCGGAGAGGTCTTGCGGGAAGAATCGGCCTCGTCACGGCGCTGCACATCCGCGAGTACAGCCTCGTAGTCTGCCTCCCGGCCAGCTTCCAGGTCCTGATCGTATCGGCGCTGAGCTCGCACCTCGGCGGAGGCCGTCATGAAAATCTTGACTGGGGCGTCCTCAAGAACCACAGTTCCGATGTCGCGGCCCTCGACCACGCAGCGACCGGCAGCGAAAGCCAAAGAGCGCTGCAACGCCACCAGGTTCTCGCGCACCTCCGGGATGGCGGCGACGGCGGAGACATGCGCGGTGACCTCGGGGCCACGGATCTCGCCGGAAACGTCGGTGCCGTCCAGCAGCACCTCGGTGGAGGTAGGATCCTCGTTGATCTCCAGTGGCAGGTCGGCGGTGGCGGAAATGATCGCCTCGCGTGCGGACTCCTCGGAAGGGTCGATGCCCTGGCGCAGAACATGCAGCGTGGCGACGCGGTACATTGCGCCGGTATCCAGGTACTTCGCGTCCGCGGCGGTGGCCAGGCGGCGGCAGACGGTGGACTTGCCGGTGCCGCTCGGGCCGTCGACGGCGACGATCAGGCCGCCGTCCTCAATGTTCTTTGCGCTGGCGAGCTGATCCAGCGCGGAGCCGGGCTCGTAGAAAGGTGCATTCGTCATAGAAAGGTCGTTCCCCTAAATAATTGTGTGTTTATGTCGGCTGTTCTAGCTGCTGGCTGGTTACAGCCCGACCTTCTTGTACATGCTCTGCAATTCCGCCTGGTTCAGCGCGCGGATCGTGCCCGGCTTCTGCTCGCCCAGCTGCACGGTGTGGATCTTGGTGCGTACCAGCGCCTGGACCGGGAAGCCGGCCTCCTTCAGCATGCGGCGCACGATGTGCTTGCGCCCCTCGTGCAGCTCCACCTTGATCAGCGACTTGCCCTGCCACACGTCCACGATCTGCACGCTGTCGGCGCGGGCAATGCCATCGTCCAGCTCCACGCCGTCCTTCAGCTCGCGGATCAGCTTGCGGCTCGCCTCGCCCAGCACGGTGGCCATGTAGGTCTTCTTCACCTCGTACTTGGGGTGCATCAGGCGGTTGGCCAGCTCGCCGTCGTTGGTGAGCAGCAGCAGTCCCTCGGTCTGGGCATCCAGGCGGCCGACGTGGAACAGCCCCTGGCCTTCCTTCAGGCGCGTACCGACCAGGTCGCCCACGCACGGGCGGCCCAGGTCGTCGCTCATCGTGGAGTGCACACCGCGGGGCTTGTTCAGTGCGAAGTAGACCATCTCTTCGTTGACCTGCACGCGCTCGCCGTCCACGCGGACGATGTCCACGCTCGGGTCGATGCGGGTGCCCATCTTCACCACGACTTCGCCGTTTACTTCCACGCGACCGGCGGCGATGAGCTTCTCGCTCATGCGGCGGCTTGCCACGCCCGCAGAGGCCAGCACCTTCTGCAGGCGCACCTGGGCTTTCTCCGAATCTGGTTTGTTGAGTGCGGCCTCTGCCTCCTGCGCCGTCACGTGCTGGCGCTTGGCGGGCTTGGCCTGGGATAGGTAGATGTCTTTCGGAGCGGTCTCCGGTGTGCCGTCTCGGCGAGCGGGTGTGTCCACGGTGTTTCTAGCCCTTCGAACTAAAATCTTGAATTATCAGCCCGAATTGTACCCCTTAACCTGCTTAATTGTCGATACTGTCCAGGCTGTCGATGCTGTCTACTTCCGGCAGCAACGGCGCCAGATCCGGCAATTCCTCCAGCGATTCAATGCCAATCTGTTCCAGGAAAAGCTCCGTCGTGGAGTACAGATGAGCTCCACCCTGCTCCCCCGTCTCAGCGATCAGTCCACGCAGGGAAAGGGTGCGCATCACGCCGTCGCAGTTCACGCCGCGCACCGCCGCCACCTGGCTGCGGGTGACGGGCTGCCGGTAGGCCACCACCGCGAGGGTTTCCAGGGCCGCGCGGCTCAGGCGCTGTTGGGTCCCGTCCAGCAGCTTCGCCTCCACCACGTCCGAGTTCGCGCGTCGCGTGTACAGCCGGAAGGCCCCCTCGTGTTCACGCAGCTCAAAGCCGTTTCCCCGGGCTTCGTACTCCGCCGCGATTTCGTGGAGGGTGCGCGCCACCTCGGCTTCTGGCACCGCGTTCTCCTCGTTGGAAAGCACGCGGGCGAGCTCTGTGGGCGTCACTGCCTCGTCACTTACCAGCAGCAGCGATTCCACGCGGCTGCGCAGCACCGACACCTGTGGCAGCGGCGCGGTGTTGGGGTTTAGATCGCTCATGGTGTGTGCCTTTCTGTTCTTTCTTTGTGACGCCTACTCCCAGTTGCTGGCCGCCACCACCGCCGGGTCGACATCCAGCCCGGTCCACGCCACCGACATGTCCTGCAGCGGCTCGGGCTGTTCAATGCCGATGGCGCGAGCCTTGTACAGCTCCAACAGTGCCAGGAAGCGCCCGACGACGATCATGTTCAGCTCCGCGTCGGCGATGAGCGCCCCGAAGGTCACCCAGGTGTTCTCGCCGGCGACCTTGAGGGTATTGAGGATCCGGCCGGCCTGCTCGGGCACGGAGACCGCAACCTGGTGGATGTGGCCGGTGTCCACGTGGTCGGGCTTGGGGCGGAACACGGCGGCGGCCAGCTCGGCGAACTCGTCGGCGGTCTTACCGATCTTCACCTCAGGCAGCAGGTTCGCGTGGTGTTCCTCCAGGGACAGGATCGCCGGGTAGGCACGGGCGGCGTCGCGCTGCCAGTCGGCGAAAAGGTCGGCCACCTGCTTGTAGGCGCGGTACTGCAGCAGGCGGGCGAACAGCAGGTCGCGGGTTTCCAGCAGCGCGAGGTCCTCCTCGCTATCCACCTCGCCGCGCGGCACCAGGCGGGCTGCTTTGAGGTCCAGCAGGGTGGAGGCGACCACCAGGAACTCCGTGACCTCATCCAGGTCCTCGGCGCTGGAGCTTAAGTTCTTGGTGTAGGCGATGAACTCGTCGGTGACCTGCGCCAGGGCGACCTCGGTGATGTCCAGCTTGTGCGAGTGAATTAGCTGCAGCAGCAGGTCGAAGGGGCCGTCGAAGTTAGCCAGCGCCACCCGGAAGCCAGTGATCTCCGGCTGCTCGGCCTGCTCTGGCTGCGCTGGCTCCTGCACGGGCTGGCTAGATTTGCTGAGCGACGCGCTCAATGACTTCCTTCGCCAGGTTCGAGTACTGCACCGCGCCGGATGAGCTCGGCGCCCAGGTGTTGATCGGCTCGCCGGCCACCGAGGTCTCCGGGAAGCGCACGGTGCGGGTGATGACGGAGTCGAAGACCTTGTCTCCGAACGCCTCCACCAGCCGCTCCATCACCTCGCGAGCGTGCAGGGTGCGGCGGTCGAACATCGTCACCAGGATGCCCAGCACCTCGAGCTTGAAGTTCAGGCGGTCGCGAACCTTATCCACCGTGTCCATCAGCAGCGCCAGGCCGCGCAGCGAGAAGTACTCGGACTCCACCGGAATGATCACCGAATCCGCACAGCTCAGCGCGTTGACCGTCAGCAGGCCCAACGAAGGCTGGCAGTCGACGATGATGAAGTCGTAGTCGCGCATCACAGGCCGCAGCGCGCGGGCCAGGGCTTGCTCGCGGCCGACCTCGTTGACCAACTGGATCTCCGCAGCCGACAGGTCGATATTCGCCGGAACGACGTCCAGACCGTCGACGGGGCTGGAGTGGATGGCGTCCAGAATAGAAGCAGAAGAATCGACCAACAGGTTGTAGACCGTAACGTCCAACTCGTCGTGGCTAATGCCCAGGCCTGCAGACAGGGCGCCCTGTGGATCCAGATCCACCAGCAGTACCTTTCGGCCGAACGCGGCCAGCGAAGCACCGATGTTGATCGTCGAGGTGGTCTTGCCCACCCCGCCCTTCTGGTTGCACATCGCGATGATGGAGGCCGGGCCGTGGCGGTCCAACGGCTCGGGGTCCGGCAGCTCCTTGATCGGTCGTCCGGTCAGGCCGATGCGCTGATCGGGCTTATCAAACAACGCATCCGCGTGTGACTGTGAACGTGACATCGGCGATCCCGTCAAGCCCTTTCCCTTGATTGTGATAAATAGCCTTTAATTACACCCTAGAGATTATCAGGCGCACTAGGTACGGGGGTGAGATGAGGCCCAAATTTCCCTCAAGTGCTCAGGGCTGACCTTGGTGTAAATCTGCGTGGTGGCCACGCTAGCGTGGCCGAGAAGTTCCTGTACCACGCGAATATCTGCGCCGCCCTCCAATAGGTGCGTGGCGAAGCTGTGGCGGAGGCTGTGCGGCGAGACGTGCTCCAACCCCGCCGCCTCCGCGGCCTGCGAAACGATCTTGAAACCCGATTGGCGGCCCAGGCGCGCCCCGCGGTTATTGAGAAACAGCGCCGGGCTGCCTTTCTTGTTCAGGCTCGGCCGCGCGCGCACCAGGTAGCGCTCCACCGCCTCTAGCGCGGGGCGCCCGAGGGGCACGATGCGCTCCTTGCCGCCCTTGCCACGCACCAGCAGCACGCGCTGCTCCCGGTCGAGGTCGTCGACGTCGAGGTCTAGTAGCTCGGTGATGCGCGCGCCGGTCGAGTAGAGCATCTCGAGCAGCGCACGGTCGCGGATGTTTATTAGTGACGCCCCGTCGCCCGCCGGCACCGCGTTCAGCAAAGCCTCGACCTGTGCCAGGCTTAGGGCCTTCGGGATGGAACCGCCCAGCGAGGGCGTGGGTACGTCCGCCGCAACGTCGAAAGGCAGGCGGCCGTCGGCGTGGGCGAAGGAGTGCAAGCCGCGGATCGCCGCCAGCCCGCGGGCAGCGGAGGATGCCACGAGGTTCAGATCCTTGCGGAGATAAACCAAGTGGTCCTCAATGTCCGCGGCAGTGACGTCCTGTAGTGCCTTGGACCCTAGCCACTCCAGGTAGCGGTCGAGGTCGCGCTGGTAGTTCGACAGGGTGTGGACGGAGACATCGCGCTCGGTCTTTAGGTGCCGGATGTAGGCCGTGACGAGTTTGCGGTTGGCTTCTGCGCTCAACGGATGAACTTCATGTCCGTGCCGGGCTTGGCTTCCGCGCCGGCGGAGCGGCGATCGGCGAGGCCGGAGTGGTAGTTGAACGGCTCTGAAACGTCCCGGCGGGTACCTGCGGCCAGGTGCAGCAGGGCGATGGTGGCGATGGAGTTTTCGACCTTGCCCGTCTGCACCCACTCAATGGCTTCGGAGATCGGCACCCAGCGGGTTTCGATCTCCGCCTCTTCGAACTCGGCCTCCGGCAGGTCGAAGCCGGAGAGGTCATCGTCCAAGTCCTCGGCCAGGTAGATGCGGCACATTTCCTCGCTGAAGCCCGGGGAGGTCACGACATCCCCCAGCAAGTGCCAGGTGTGGGCCCGCAGGCCGGCTTCCTCGGCCAGCTCACGGCGGGCGGCTTCCAGGGGATCCTCCCCCACCAGGTCCAGCAGGCCGGCGGGGATCTCCCACAGGTGGCGGCCCACGCCGTGGCGGTACTGGCGGATCATCATCACGTGGTTATCGCGCACGGCGGCGACTGCGACGGCGGAGAAGTGCTCCACGATCTCGCGCTTCGCTTCGCCGGTGGCGGTGGTGATCGTATCGCGCCGCACGCCGATGATCGGCGCGTCCAGCAGCAGTTCGCTATCTACAACGCGGTACGGGGTGCTGTCGTTGCTCATGACTCCCTAGTGTAGGAGCGCTGGATTAAGAGCGCCGGTTTAGGAGCGCTCAGCCTGGTGCTTCAGCGCAGCGTCCACCAGACCCTGGAACAGCGGGTGGGAGCGGGTCGGGCGGGACTTGTACTCCGGGTGTGCCTGGGTGGCCACGAAGTACGGGTGCACGTCCTTCGGGTACTCCACGAACTCGACCAGGGTGCCGTCCGGGGAGGTGCCGGAGAACTGGAGGCCGGAGCCCTCGGTGATCTGCTCGCGGTATGCGTTGTTCACCTCGTAGCGGTGACGGTGGCGCTCCGAGACGTCGGTGGCGCCGTACATCTCGGCGACCAGAGAGCCTTCAGCCAGGCGCGCCGGGTAGGCACCCAGACGCATGGTTCCGCCCAGATCCGCCTCGCCCGACACAGCTGCCTTCTGCTCCTCCATGGTGGAGATCACAGGGGTGGAGGCGTTGGCGTCAAACTCGGTAGAAGAAGCATCGGTGAGCCCCGCGGTGCGCGCGGCCTCGATCACGATGCACTGCAGGCCCAGGCAGATGCCCAGCAGCGGCAGCTTGTTCTTGCGGGCGTAGGTGATGGCGCCGATCTTGCCCTCGATGCCGCGATTGCCGAAGCCACCAGGGATGACCACACCGTCGACGTCCTTCAGAGCCTCGGCCGCACCCTTTTCGGTCTCACACTCGTCGGAGGCGATCCACTTCACGTTAGCGCGGACGTTCGCGCCGAAACCGCCGGCGCGGATGGCTTCCGCGACGGAGAGGTACGCATCCGGCAGGTCGATGTACTTGCCGACGATGCCGATAGTGACCTCACCCTGCGGGTTGTGGACGCTCTCCAGCAGGTTGCCCCAGGTCGTCCAGTCCACGTCGCGGAACGGCAGGTTCAGGCGGCGGATGATGTAGTTATCCAGGTGCTGGGAGTGCAGCACCTTCGGGATGTCGTAGATGGAGGGGGCATCCGGGCAGGAAACCACGCCGTCCTCGTCCACGTCGCACATCAGGGCGATCTTGGACTTCATGGCCTGCGGAACCTCGCGGTCGGCGCGCAGGACGATCGCGTCCGGGACGATACCGATGCTGCGCAGCTCCGCGACGGAGTGCTGGGTCGGCTTCGTCTTCAACTCGCCCGACGGCGCCAGGTAAGGCACCAGGGAAACATGGATGAAGGCAATATTCTCGCGGCCTGCCTCGTGGCGGACCTGGCGGATGGCCTCCAGGAAAGGCTGGGATTCGATGTCGCCGACGGTGCCGCCGATCTCGCTGATGACGACGTCCGGCGCCTGGCCGTTCTTATCCGGCTGCCCCATGGCCAGCACTGCGGCCTTGATCTCGTCGGTGATGTGCGGGATTACCTGGACGGTCTTGCCCAGGAACTCGCCGCGGCGCTCCTTGGCGATGACGTTGGAGTACACCTTGCCGGTGGTTACATTGCCGGCAGCGGAGAGGTTGCGATCCAGGAAACGCTCGTAGTGGCCGAGGTCCAGGTCGGTCTCCGCGCCGTCCTCGGTGACGAACACTTCGCCGTGCTCGAAGGGGTTCATGGTGCCCGGATCAACGTTGAGGTACGGATCCAGCTTCTGCATCGTTACGCGCAGGCCACGGGAGGACAGCAGCTGCCCTAGGCTTGCTGCCGTGAGCCCCTTGCCCAGCGAGGACGCCACACCGCCGGTGACGAAGATGAATTTAGTGCTGTTCTTTGCACGATTAGTGGCCAAGGTAACTCCCGAATCAACGACGCTTAAACTTCGCTATCTACGGGGTTTCAGCCTAACACAAGCCTATTCCGGCGTAGCATCCGAGGCGTTCGCGGCAGCGCCGTAGTGCCCCGCCTTGCCGTCCTTCTGCTTGCCCAGCGCGCGGATCGTGGCGATGCGGCCTGCGACGGTGTCCACGTTATCCACCGTGGATACGGCCTCCTTGGCTGCCCGGTCGGCACGAACCTGGCCCACCGCGCCGTCGTCCTCCGCGCTGCCTGCCTGGGCGGCCAGAACGGCGCCCTTCATGCGGGAATCCAGACCAGCGGCGAAGTCGGCGACGAACTTGGTGCCGTAGTTGCCGCGGTCCTTGTCGTCGGCGGTATCCCCGCCTACGACCAGGGCCAGGTCGGCGGTCTTCGGCGCCTCGCCCTGGTAGGCAATGAAGTCCTCGTTGGCCAGTGCACCCAGGGCCACACCCCGGTCCGATTCGCTGGCTTCCTTGTCGCCTGCGCCGAGGGCCGCACCCAGCAGTTGGCCGGTGTGCATACCGGGGTCCAGCTTGTCCTCCGAGAGCTTCGCGCCGGCCGGCAGGGAGTTCGCAGCGATGGATTTCAGGGTGTCTCCGTTGTTGGCGTCCAGCGCCTTCTCCGTCACCTCGACCACACCGTGGACTTCCCCACCGGCCATTTTGACCAGGCGCTGGAGGCTATCGACGTTGGCCTGGTCGGCGTCCGGAAGCACAAAAAGGTTTACCGACGAACCACGCAACAGATTGCGCACCGCCGGGCCCGCGACCGACCCCAAGACCTTGTCGCTGGCGGTGGACTGCCCCTCGGCCTTCTCGCGCGCGGCTTGCTCGCTCTTTAGCTCCTGCTCGGCGGAGGAATCCTTTGCCACAGGACCGCCCGGCACGTTCGGGGCAAGGGCGAAAAAGCCCAGTGCAGTGCCGACGGCCACGCCGAAGCCCAGGCCGGCGATCACTCTGCCGACGGAGCCCTTCGAGTTCTTGCTCATGCTTATGCCTCTTGTCTCCCTGCTATGACTGCGTTAATTCTTGAACAGATCCTGCACGCTCAGCGCGAAGTTGTTCCAGGTGTCCACGAGGTTGTCCACGAAGGATCCATCGCCGGAGAAGCCGATGATCACAACGATGACGGCCAGGGCGACCAGGATGCCCAGCAGCGCCCAGATCCAGCCGCCGCCGGAGCGGGAGACGCGGTAGAGCTCCGCCACGGCGGTGGAATCGACCAGGCGGGGGCCGACACGCAGGCGGGACATCAGGGCAGACGGTGTTTCCGGCGACTGGGCGCGCTGGAACACACGGTCCAGGTCCTCCACCTCGCCGAGGCTTACCACCATGGATGCGCCGTGGTAGTTGACCAGCATCAGCGCCAGATCCGTCGGATCCTGGGTGGCGGCAGGGAAGGTCATTGCGCCCACTCCTAGGTCCTGGATGCGCTCCAGGCCGACCGCGTGGCCGTCCGGGTCTGCGGGCAGCACGACGGTGGCGCCGCAGCGCAGCGCCTCGTTGGAGATCTTCTCCGGGTCGCCGATGATTACGTTCGGGCGGTAGCCCTCCTGCATCAGGCTGTCGGCTGCGTTCTCCACGGCGACGATGATCGGCGAGTACTCACGCATGAAGTAGCGCAGGTCCTTCAGCTTCTGCTCGATGTGCGTATCGGGGCTAGCCACCAGCACCTTGCGGTCGTCCATGTCCACGTCGACATCCGGGATGCCGAGGCCATCGACCAGCAGCGGAGCCTCGGAGCGGACGAACTCGGACATGTTGCCGGACAGGGCTTCCATGTGGTCGCCGAGCGCCTCGCGGGCGTCCTCGAAGCGGGTGGCGGCGGTATCCATGTCCAGGATTTCGCCGCCGCCGATGGAGCGGTCGCCGTAGTAGACCTTGCCCTCGTCAACGCGACCCTTCTTGCCGTTCTTGACCTTTGAGAGCAGCTCTTCGCCGGCGTTTTCGATCAGCAGGATGTCTGCGTCGAGCATCATCTGCGGGCCGAAGTTCGGCACCTGGCCGGTAGTGAACTGTTGTGCGTTCACCACGGCGGCTACGCGCGCGTCGATAAGCTTTTGACAGTTTGCACGGCTGATGTCGGGTTCGTCGACGATGGCAATGTCGCCCTCGGAGATCTTGGCCTTAGCAAATCCCTTGGGTCCGGTGAGGTCACGGGTGGCGCCGTTGATTCCGGGCTGGTCGCTGCGGGAGAAAATCATAGCCACCATTGTGGTGTTCATGTGACCAGTGTTGCGTTAGGCGCGCCGGTGAAAGGCCGTTTTCCTCTAGCGAATCACCTTCTTCACAGTCTGTTGCGCAGTGGCTCGGTCTTTATCCCGCCCCTTCCGGTCGCGTGCCTTCTTCCCGGAGATCAGCGGATCCTCTCCGCTGAGGAAAATACGCCGGAAGTACGAGCGGTCCTGCTTGCCGAATGTCACCGCCGACCCGCGCAGACCACTCTTTGCGCCCTTGCCTGCCCGGCCAATGCTTGTTCCTCTACCCATTGCTGTGGACGCCACGTTCCCGCCGCTCTTGACCCCAGCGCTGCCCTTAGCGCCAGTGGTGCCGTGAACTGCGGAGGTTGCACCCTTGCCGGAGTTGGGAGTGTTCGCGTGCGCGTTCTCGCCGTGCAGGGCGTTAAGCGGGGCGGAGTGCATTGCTTTCAGGCTGCCCGGGAGGTTCGGGCGAGGTGCCGTGGTGGAGACGTTGCGCAAGTCCGCCTTCGGAGTGCCGGCGGCGGAGCTTGCGCCGCTTCCGGAACCGGCGCCTCCACTGATGCTGCGAAGCTGTGGGCCGCTCCCCCTGCCTCCCAGTTCATTGACCGCGCCGGGGCGCCTGGCTGCGCCACCTCCGGCGCCGAAGCGATTCTGTGCGTTGATGAGGTTCTCCGTACCGGGCACGGAAGTACCGCCCTGGCCGGGAACGGTTGGAGCGGCAGCGGCTGCGGCTGCTTGGTGCGGCGTGATCGTCGATGCCTGTGCCGGTGACGTGATGCCTCCGGGCGCAAATCCGGGCGCTTGGGGTGCTGCCGTGGCCGCCGCCGGTTGGACGGGGGCAGGTGTGTTAGCCGGAGTGTGCAGGCCACCTGGTGTGGGAGACGTGTGGGCGGCTGCAGGAGCTGCGGTGGGTTTCGGGGCATTTGTGGCGGCGGTGGCAGCTTGCTCGCCGTGAGCTGTGGCGCTTGCGGGAGCAACAGCATTTGTGTGGCCGTTGATGTGCGTGACCGTCGGTTGCGCGGAGGCGGTGGAGACGGTAGTGGCGTCCAGAGTTCCTCCGCCGGAGTGCCCAACGATCGGAACCCCAAGGTTGGAGACGGGCGGGCGGACCATCTCGAGTGATGGCTGCAGCTGCGAGGAAACGAAGTTGGCGACGGCAGCTTGCTCGGCGAGTAGGCGCTCCGCGGGGTCGGCGATCAGCGAGGTTGTGGCTTGGATTGTTTCGAGTGCTTGCAGGTTGGTGCTGCGGACCAGTGGGAACTGGCGAACGGAGCCGGCCATCGCGGTGGTGTTGGAGGCAACGACGAGACCGGTCTTGTGGACATCGTCGATAGCCTCGCGGGCTGTATCGAAGGAATAACCTTCGGAGGAGCTTGCCAGGCCAGTGGACGCGCTCTTGAGGTTATCCATGGAGTCTTTGAGCGCCTTGGCCGCGTTCTCCCAAGAGTCCGCGACTGCAAGAGGTGCGGAATCGTCCCCCTGAAACGCCGAGATGAGCGATGCGAGCGGCATGGTGGCCTCCGCGACAGTCACTGGCGTGTTGTACATCAGGTTGTCGATCGACCGGGAATCGCGGGTTGGGATAAAAAATTGCCGCATCCTGTTATCGGCGACCAAAACCTGGGAATTCACCTGGTCGAAGGATTGCTTGCTGAAATACTCCTGCAGGTCGAAGCCTTCCAGTTGGTTGGAGAATACTTCCAACAGCCAACTCACATTAGAGGTAAGAATATCTACTACATTTTTGGCGGATCCTGACTGGCCACTCCAGAAAGTCCCGTGCTGAGTGTAGGCGGCTTTCAGCGAAGGGACGCCGGTGTAAGTAACCCCCGCTCTACTCTGAACATTAAAGTCATCTAGCGCCGCTTTAGCTTCCATCAATGATTTCCTCACTCCACGCAAAGAAGGTATATCAAACTTAAGCATTTCCCCACCCCATATATTTCATTAATATGTTACTAAATTATCAAGAATTTGAAAGAATTTCTCGGACAAATTACACACCAGGCGAACATCTCCAGCATCATTACCAGAGATAAATCTCGCGTAGATTACGGAAGATCCTTCTTCTTTAGCGACTCCACAATCATCTTCGTTTTCACCAGGATCAATCCCTAGAAGCGAAACATCATTGCGCTCGAGCTGATAATCAACGCTTTTCTTGTTTTCCTCGAGATTTCGAGTGGGATCAATAGAAACATTGAACATTTCTTCAGAGAAAGGTCCCCTCAGACCTTCAGTTTCAAAGAAGTAACAGGTCCTTACCAACCCCTCGCTATTGGTATGTTCATGATCAAACCCCACCTCCTTCATTCGCTCAATAACCTTCTCGTCGCACACATCCGGCAGACCAGCCAGCGGATCGTCGGGGCCCTTCCCCTCTAGCTTCGGAAGTTCGATGGGATCCCCCACGAACTTCTGTGATGCCCACACGTAGTGTTCCCACGGATCCGTCGGCTCGGTCTCGAACCACATCCCCTTGTGCCCCTCAGGTTTTAGCACACGGCCGTCGCCCTCAGACCCTCCTGAACCCGAGTTATCCACAGGCCCTTCGCTATTCGATCGCCCCTCCGTTTCAGCAAACGCGCCGGTCACGGCAGGTTCCTCCCCCTCGCTACCGCACGCAGTCAACACGAATCCAAAAAAAATTAAAAACACACTTGCCGCTACACGCTTCACCGCTTTAGTCCCCCTCACACTGCACGCAGATCGCAGCGGGTGCGCGCTCCCCACTCTTAACACAGCACCACTGTAGCGCCGATCACACCCCGGCGCCCGCTGGCAGAAAAATTTTCTACAGCTCCGCTTTCGCTTCCGTAGCCATCGCCATCAGCTCTTCGGCGTGAGCCCGCCCCGTCTCGGACTCCAAGCCCGCCAGCATGCGCGACAGCTCCTCCACCCGCTCATCCTCGCTGAGCGTGCGCACCGAGGAAGTCACCGAGTCCGCGGAGGTCGCCTTAGCCACGTAGACGTGGGCGTCACCAAACGCGGCAACCTGGGGCAAGTGGGTCACGACGATGACCTGATTATCAACCGCCAACTTCGCCAGACGGCGCCCGATCTCCACGGCAGCCTTGCCGCCAACACCCGCGTCGACCTCGTCGAAAACCATCGTCCGGCCGCCCTTGGTCCCTGCGGCCAGCACGACCTCCAGCGCCAGCATCACGCGCGACAGCTCACCGCCGGAAGCCGAACCCGCGAGCGGATTCACATTGCCGCCCTGCACCAGCTGGAACTCCACCTCGTCGATGCCGTGCGGCCCCAGGCCGCCCGCTTTCTCGCCCGGCTCCTCACCGGGCTGCCGCACGTCGACGCGGATCTCGGCCGACATGTGCAGGCCCCGGATCTCTTCGGTGACGGCCTTCGAAAATTTTTTGGACGCCCTCACGCGCGCCGAAGACAACTCCTCAGCCACCGCGCGCGCCGCATCCCGCGCAGCCGCGACATCGTCCTGCAGCTTCTGCAACGCCTCATCGGAAACGTCCATGGATTCCAGACGCTCGCGCGCCTGATCGCGCCACGCCAGCGCCCCATCCACATCCACGGCATACTTCCGCAGCTCCCGGAGCTGGGTCTGGCGCTGCAGCAGGCCATCCAGCTCGTCGGGGTCGGGAACGTCCAGCAGCGCCTGCCCGATCTCGGAGGAAATGTCGGCCAGCAGCACGCTCACCTCGCCCAGCCGATCGGCCAAGTCGGAAAGGTTGCCGCCCTCCCCCTCGGTATCCGTCAGGTTGGTCAGCTCGTTGGTCGCCTGGCCGACCAGAGCACTGGCGCCTTCGGAATCGCCGAAATCATCCCCGGACAGGCTATCCATGCCGTCCAGCGCAGCCTGCGCCCGTTGCAAGCCCGCACGAATGTCATCGGCGGCCTGCAGGCGCTTGATCTGCGCCTTGACCTCCACATCCTCGCCCGGCTGCGGGTCTATCTCGTCAATGGCCTCCACCGCGCGCTGCAGGGTTTCACTCTCCAGGGCAAGGTCGCGGCGCGCCTCCATGCGGCGGCGCAGGTCCTTATCCAAGCGCAGCCACTCAGCGCGGCGAGCCTGGTAGGTGGCTACCTTCTCCCCCAGCCCCGCGTAATCATCCAAAGCGCCGAGCTGACGCACCGGATCCAGAAGCCGCAGCTGGTCGTTCTGTCCGTGGATCGTAATAACGTGCCCGGCGAACTCCCCCAGCACGCCCGCAGCCACCGTCTTGCCCGCCAGGTGCGCACGCGAACGGCCGGTGGCGTTCACCGTGCGGGAAGCAATAACTTCCCCGTCGTCGACGTACCCGCCGACCTGCTCAACCAGCTCATCCACGGCGGCGGAATCCGCGGAGAAAATCCCCTCCACGCTGGCCTTGTCCGCACCATTGCGCACGCGGGATGCATCAGCCCGATGCCCGGAAAGCAAACGCAAGGAGCTAACCACCATCGTCTTACCCGCACCGGTCTCGCCGGTGACAACACTCAAGCCCGTGGAAAACTCCGCCGTCGCTTCCTCGATCACACCGAGGTTGCGAATGTGTAGTTCGTGCAGCATTACTAGTGGCGCGGACCCCTCCAGCCCGTCACGGGCAGGCGGAACTTGTGTACCAGTCGGTCGGTAAACGGCGCGGAATCCAGGCGCACCCAGCGCACCGGCTGCGGGCCGCGGCGGATCTCCACGCGCGCTCCCGGGGGCATATGAATCTGGCGGAAACCATCCATCACCACCGTCGCGGGCGAGGTCGACGGGTTCGTCTCCACCGCCACCATCGAGTTCGGGGAGACCACCAGCGGGCGGCTGAACAGCGTGTGCGCGTTGCTGGTTACCACCAGAATCGCATCCAACTCCGGCCACAGAACCGGGCCACCTGCGCTGAAGGCGTAGGCGGTGGAGCCTGTGGGCGTCGATACCAAAACACCGTCACAACCGAACGAAGAAACAGGGCGCTCGTCGACCTCCAGGATCGTATCCAGCACGCCTTGGCGGTTCAGGTTCTCCACAGAGCATTCGTTCAGCGCCCAGCCGGTGCCCAGCACGCGCCCGTCCATGTCGCGGGCGGTGATCGATAGCGTCATGCGGTCTTCAATGCGGTAATCGCGGTTGATCACGCGGTCCACCGCTTCCTGCAGAGATTCCTGCTCCCACTCTGCAAGGAAGCCGATGTGGCCCATGTTGATGCCCAACACCGGAACATCCGCCGAGTGCGCGATGTCGGCTGCGCGTAGGAAGGTACCGTCGCCGCCCAGAACAATCACCATCTCCACGCCCGTGGCGGCCTCCTTGGTGTGGCCGAAACGCTTGAAGCGCCCCAGAACTTCATGACGGGCCACTGGAGCCGGGTCGGCGGTAGCCATCACGCGAACGTTGATGCCGCCCTTCTGTAGGCGCGACGCCGCCTCCGCCGCCAGGCCCAGGTTCTCGTGCACACCGGTGTGTGCAACCAGAAGAACCTCACGCTCGGTGTTTGCCTCCGAAGCAGCCTTGGTGCCCTTGTCACCAGATTCTGCGTCCTGATCCGCGGTGTGGTCAGTCCCCGGTGTGGTCACTGCGGGCCCTCCTTAATGGCGGTTGCAATCATCTCGTCCAGGCCGGTGTGGTCAGCCTTTTCAACCATGCTAGGTGAAACCGGAGCACTGTCCTTGACCAACCAGAGAAAATACTCAACATTGCCGCTCGGCCCCGGCAGCGGGGAGGCGACAACGGCCTTCGTACTCAAACCATACTTCATCGCCTCGACAGCCACTTCGCGGGTCACTTCCGCACGCAACTCGGGGCTGCGCACTACTCCGCCGTGCCCCAGACGATCCTTGCCGACCTCAAACTGCGGCTTCACCATCGGCAGCAGATCCCCGCCATCCTTCACGCACGCGGCCAGCGCGGGCAGTACCAGGCGAATCGAAATAAAACTCAGGTCCCCGACCATCAGGTCCACCTGGCCGCCGAGGTCTTCGGGGGTGAGGGTGCGCACGTTCGTTCGGTCCATCACGTCCACCCGGTCATCGTTCTGTAGCCGCCAGATCAGCTGGCCATAGCCCACGTCCACGGCCTTCACCTTCGCCGCCCCACGATCCAGGCACACATCCGTAAAACCGCCGGTGGATGCTCCGGCATCCAGGACGGTCTTGCCCTCAACGCTGAGGCCCTGGGGCTCGAAAGCCTCCAGTGCTCCCAAGAGCTTGTGTGCGCCGCGGCTGGCCCAGCGGTCGTCCTCGGATTCTGCGACCTTGATGGATACGTTTCCATCCACGCCACTGGCCGGCTTTTTCGCCAGCATGCCATTGACGGTCACGCGCCCGGCCTTGATCATCTCCTGGGCATGCTCGCGGCTGCGGGCGATCTTCCGGGCCACCAGCTCCGCATCCAGCCGCTGCAGCTTCGGACCTCGTCTAGCCATCAGCGTTCGCCCCCTAGCGCCTCGTTGACTACCCGGTGTGCTTCCTCCAACACGGCGGCTTCTTCGGCGCCGTGAACATCACGCGCGAGTAGCTCGTCGACGGCTTGTGCCAGCTCTTCTTGTTGACGCCTACTGTCCCCCGACAGCATCGAAGGTTTCGGTTGCCCCTCGCCCACTTACTTCCAACCTCCCAAGGCCTCCACGGCCTGTGCGTCTGCGCCTACAAAGTCGATGTTCTCGGCCCTAGTGATCTGCGGGATCTCCGGGTCATCAATCAGCTGCCACGCCAGCGGCGCGGCCACGGCCAGCGCTTCAGCTGCCATGACTTCCACGTCCCCCAGCTCGCCGGCAGCTACGCGGATGCGGTTAGTTCCCTCGTCCACGCTCGCGGACCATCCGGTTAGGTGGTCGCGTAGATTACCTGCAATAAACGTTGGTCGGTGGGACGAAGGGGCGTCAATAATATCGGTGTGGGTAGACACCCCAGTCACGGTGCAGAGCGTGTCCATCCCCGCGGCGTTGCCACCGGCGATGTCGGTATCCAGGCGATCGCCGACGGCCAGGGGCTTTGTAGAGCCGATGCGGCGGGCGGCGACCTCGAACATGGCGGGGCCCGGCTTACCAGCTGATTCGGGGGTAACTCCCGTGGCGGAGGTCACGGCCGCGACCATCGAGCCATTGCCGACCAGGAAGCCGCGCTCGGAGGGCAGGGTCGTATCCAGGTTAGAGGCGAAGTAGCGGGCTCCGCGCTGGATGGCCAGGGCGCCTTCGGAGAGGCGTGCCCAATTGTTGTCCGGGCTATGGCCGTGGAAGACCACGTGCGGTTGGTCGTCGGCGGTCTCTGTGACCTGAAAGCCAGCGTCGGCCACCAGCTGCTTGAAGGAGTCGTGGCCGATTACGTATGCGATCGGCTGCTCGATACCGGCTTCGGCGATGTAGCGCTTGCCCAGGTCGCAGGCGGCCATGGCCGAGGTAACCACGTCTTCCGCCTTCGCGGGGAAGCCCATGGAATTCAGGTGCTCGGCGACCTGCTGCGGGGCGCGCGAGGCATTGTTGGTGACGTACATGACCTTGCGGCCCGCCAGGCCTTCTGCCGCGCCCGGAATTGGGGTGTGGCCAGAGAACACGGTGCCGTCGAGGTCGGCTAGTAGTGCGTCGTAGTTATCCAGCAGCGGGTGGGCCATGGGCTACTTATCCTTGTTCTGATCTGCACCGTTAGGGTCTACGCCGAGTTCGGCCAGGCGGTCCAGGACGTCCAGGACTTCTTCGGTATCCATTTCGCCTGCACGGGTGAACCAGTCGATGGCCTCGTCCGTGCGCTTGGCCGTGGCCAGTGCGTCAGCGTAGGCGTAGTACAGGCGCATGCGGGTTACGTCTGGGGCTTCAGCGTTGTCCAGCTGAGCTTCCAGAGCCAGCAGGGCTTCGTCGGACTGGCCAAGATCTTGGTGAGCGCCGGCGACGACGATGGCCAGCTCTGCCTTGGACTCGGCATCCAGCTTGTCAGCCTGCGGGTCGTTGGCTACTTCCAGGGCCTTTTCGGGTCGCCCGAGGCCGCGTTCCGCGTCGGCGAGAACAGGCAGCAAACCGGGGCCACCGGCCATTCGGCGAGCAGCGCGCAGCTCGGAGATAGCTTCCTTCCATTCGCCTGCGTGGTAGGCGACGATGCCGCAGGTTTCACGGGCGACGGAGACTCGACCGGCGCGATCCTTGGCGGCGCGGGCGTGGGCGAGCGCCTTCTCCGGTTCGTTGTCCAGCAGCGTGGCGGCCATGATCAGGTGTTTTGCCACCATGTCCGCGTTGTCCTTTGAGAGGCTGCGGAGTTCCTGGCGTACGGAAGGGTCGAGCTCCTTCGGGTCGAGGTCCTGGGAAACTTCCGGTTCGTTGAGACGCTTGTTGAGGCGCTCCTCGCGGTAGCCGGCTCGCTGCGGGCCGCTGTGTGGGCCGCGCTGGGTTTCCCAGTTGGAGCCGCGCTTTTTGTTGGAGTTGCGGTTGGGGCGGCCGCCGCGGTTGGGCTTGAAGCCGCCCTTGTTGCGGAATTTGCCCTCCCCCTGGGGCCGGCCACCGCGTCCGCAAATGTTGCTTGAGTTTTCAGCCATTCTTGGGGGTTTACCTTCCGTCGTCTTCGTCTTTTCGGGTTGTAAGGCCCGTCCCGTGAACCTTATCAATCTTAGTTTCGCTTGCTGCGGAGGCGCAATGTTGTTGTTCTTTGCTATTGACGCCTACTTTTCCGCCGCAGTGAGTTAAGACATAAAAAAAATGAGGTGTGGGTTGCTGCAACCTTTGAAAGGTTACAACGACCCACACCCCACTTCTTCTTTAGTTTTAGTGCCGGCGGTGACTTACTCTCCCACACCCTCCCAGGTGCAGTACCATCAGCGCAGGTAGGCTTAGCTTCCGGGTTCGGAAAGGGACCGGGCGTGACCCCACCGCTAACAACCACCGACAAACCAATAATCAGAACAAAACACACACCCAACCAAACCAACACCGATTCAGCTGGTGTGTCGTGCCGTTCCAGACACTGCATAACAGACGCGAGCACACACTATTGCGACAATCCGAAATCGTCTCAGCAACAACCACACAACAAAAGTGGCTTTTTGTGTTGAACATCGGCTAATTAGTACCGGTCACCTCCATCACTCACATGACTTCCAGATCCGGCCTATCAACCCCATAATCTATAGGGAACCTC
>NZ_JAKRND010000019.1 GCF_022347285.1 Corynebacterium sp. ACRPH | reverse complement strand
ATCGAAAGTCCTGGCACCCGGCGGCAACACCCCCCCCGGATTATGGAAACTACAGGGCAGGTAAGCCATACCGGGACCAGCGACTATCCCCATTATCGGGGACACTCACAAGGTAACGGGCGTGCTTTGCTGGCCTAAGGCCTCGTGCGGCGCAAATCCGGAATCCTGGAATTCGATTCTATCCATTGTGCTGCTTGCGGATTGATCCAGTTAGCGACAAGAGACAGGGCGCCCTGCACTCGATCTAGCGCAGTATCTTCGAATTTCAAATTAGGTTTAACTATTGGCTCGTGATGTGCACAACGGTTTCGCAAGGTATAGATGACATCGACTTCGCATCTGAAATCCTGTAATGACGGCACGCCGATATGAGTTGACCTCTTTGTGGAGTTTGACTGGGGAATCGCATGTAGAGTTTTCTGGACCAATGGCCAGATGGTGGATGAGTAGGTATTGGTAAAAAGAAATCTCCAGAAATCAAAACTAAGCTCTGCGATAACTCGACCTGGTGGTGGTGATGTATTCCTGGCGGATCCGGCACGACGCTCAGCTTTTCGAATGGACTTCTTAGCCTGAGCATTGAACGGGATATCCGTATTCGTGTACCACTGATGTCCGTATTTTGAAGACACCGCTAGATCGACACAGTTACGGAGCAGTACCTCGACGTGCTGAATATCTTCGAGGAAGGCTTTGGTGATGCGTGTGTTCCAAAGGTAGAGAGCTTCCGGGTCGGAGTGGAAACTGTAGGTTTTCATCCGTTCTGGTGAAAACCACCTATCCAGGTTGTTTCCTGCGTTGCCGTTGGATTGCATACGTTTCAGTGTTAGGATTGCATTGAAAGCCCCGGAGCGATCCCTGCGTTTTAGACGTACATCACCGGGGTTATTGATTTTCTACAGATTTATTGGGGGTAGCAGGGGAGGGGTAAGTAGTGGGGTGAATAGCCAAGGACGCCTTAGCCGCACGGCATGCGGCCTCGGGGAACAAAGGCTCCCCGATCCGCCAGCTGGCTTTGAGCCTCGCTACTTCACCTTGCCCAGGCGTAGGAAGACGGTCTCGCCGGTGGCATCCTCCAGCGCGTCATTATCCGTCACCGCGTACATCTGGCCATCCGCCGCGATGGTGAAGCCCTCCAGCTTCTCCTGCGTCCAGCCATTGGTGGCGCGTAGCTTCGGCAGCACGTCCACGGCTAGCTCCTTGTTCACCATCGGCAGCGCGAGACCGTTCGCGCTAGCGGCTGCACCCTCAGCACGGCCCTCAGGCAGCGTCACCTTCATTACGCGCTTGACCTTCGCATCCGGACCGTTCAGCTTATCGCGCTCGATCACCAGCAGGTGCTTATCGTCCAGCGCGGTGATCTCCGACAGACCCATCCAGTCGCCCTTGCCGGCCGACTTCTCCAGCTCGTAGCCGAACCACTGCCACTGCTTGGTCTTCGTGTCGTACTTGCCGATGCGCGTGGTGTTGTCGCCTTCTAGCGCCTCGCGGTCCTTCGCCTCCGGGTCCTTCCACAGCGGTCGCTGCACGGCGACGAAGAGCTGTTCCACGCCGTTTTCGTCCTTTGTGGAACTGACGCCCTCTAGTCCCCACTTGCCGATGTGCTCAGCCACGTCGGCAGGTAGTTCGACCGCAGAGGTGATGTTGAGGTCTTTATCGGTGTGGAAGAGACGGTTATCCTTGCCCTTCTTGCCCTCGGAAGCGATCCAGAAGCCCCCGTCGGCAGCCACGGAAATTCCTTCGATGTCCAGATCCTCAGCCGGGGCACCGTCACGCTTCACTGCGCGGCGTTCGGTGATCACGGCCGGCTGCTTGGAGGCATCGATCGTGTAAACCCAGCCGTTCGCGTACGCGGAGTCGGAGGCCGCGTACAGGCGGTTGGCGTCCTTCGGATCGGCGGTCAGAGCACCCAGCGCACCCCAGCCGATCGGCGCATCGCCCTGGTCGGCGGAAACAATGGAGGGCTGGGATTCCTGGCCACCCAGACGATATAGCGTCACCGCGCTGCGCACGGCGTTGTCCGGCTCGTCGACCTCGCTGGATACAGCGAGCATGTTCCGCTCCGGGATCGGCAGGATTCCCTCCGGGCCGTTGGTGGTGAACAGCATCTGCACGAACTGCGGGTTCGCTGGATCGTTGACGTTGTACACGGCAACGAAGTTGGAGCGCTCGGAGCCGACGAAGGCGTAGTTGGTGCCGTTCATCTTGGCGGTGGCGATCCCCTCGATCTCCACGCCCTTCTTCTTGGCGCGCTTGTTGTTGTGCAGGCCGTGGCGGATGGCCAGGTTCTCCACGGAGTTGCCGGCATCCCAGACGATCTTGCCGGCCGTATCGAAGACGGTCCAGCCGCGGGTGCCGCCCTTCCAGTCGCCTTCGTTGGCGGTGGCTACGTGGTTATCGTCGATCCAGGCGATGGCGTCCGGCTCGCGCGGGGAGGCGGGCAGGGTGTCGGTGGGGTTGATGATCTTGTCGGACTGGGTGTCCACGCCCTTGACTTCGGCGCTGCCTGCGCTGAAGACGTTGGTGATGCGGTTGGACTGCAGGTCGATGATGGCCACACCGTTGTTCTCCTGCAGGGTGACGGCCAGCTGGTTCTTGCCGTTAATGCTGACGTACTCCGGCTCCAGATCCTCTGGGGTATCCAAACCGGCCTTCTTTACTACGTTCAGCAGCTTGCCGTTGTCATCCTCGAAGCGGATCGGGGTGGCCTTCCAGTCCTTGGCATCCCCGGACAGGTCGATGGTCTGCACAAAGCCGGTGGGCAGCTGCGGCAGGTTGCCGTCGTTGAGTTCCTCGTCGCGCTGGTTCTCCATGGCGATGGCGGCCTTGGGGCTACCCGGCGCGCCAGCGGGGGAGATGGCGATGGAGTCCGGCTGCCCCTGCAGGTCGATGGAAGAAACGCGGGTGCGGTCGGAGATGCGCACGATGTCCACACGCCCCTTCGGGTTGGCGAAGTCCCCGGCCGTCTCGTCGATTACCACCAGCAAGTAGTCGCCGTACACGGCCACAGAGGTCGGCTCGTCCTTGGCGTGCCCCTGTGCCTTCAGATCCAGGGTGCCCAGGCCCTTCGGAGAGCTCGGGTCGCTGATGTCGATGAAGCCGATGCGCTGCGCCAGGGCATCCGTGTGGATTAGCGTCTTGCCGTCCTTGGAGACCGTGGAGATCTCCGCCACGGTCTCCGCGGACTTGTCCTCGCCCTCGGGACGGTTTTCGTACACCGGGTAGGTGGCGGTGCGCTCAAACGTGGACTGTGCGTCCGGGGTGCTTGGGTTACCTGGGTTGCCCGGCTGCAAGGAGCCAGCAAGGCCGCTGGAACCGGGTGCGCTGGAACCAGGTAGGGATGAGCCGGCAGTAGACCCAGCAGAAGACCCAGCCGAGGAGCCGAAACTGGAAGATCCCAGGGTGGATTCGACCACGGTCTCGGAGCCTACGGTTGCGTGCGCTGCGGGGACTGCGGCGAAGGGAATCACCGCTAGAGCCAGGGAAATCCCTGTGACCTTGCGCTGGGAGCGCCGAGCACGCTGTGCACGCTGGGAGACCGAGTTTTTGAAGTTGTTGAGCTGCATGAAGAGCCGCGCCTATCTATGTGCGAATTATGAATAAAACCAGACACATGTTTCCACCTCTTTTTTGCGCCAGGTTTACGGCAACATGGCCGTCAGGTGAACTCATTCGCGGTGTTGGTTGACCCTTCGCCGGCGCTGGCGGCACCACGTCACAGCACCAGGCGGTAACCGATGCCCGTCTCGGTCGTGAAGTACTGTGGGTTACTCGGATCAACCTCCAGCTTCGACCTCAGCTGAGAGATATAGACCCGCAGGTAGTTCGTCTCCTTCTTGTAGGCCTGCCCCCACACCGCTTGCAGCAGCTCCACCTTTGTCACCAGAGTTCCGCGATGGCGGATCATGTGCTCGGCAATGCCCCATTCCCGCGGGGTCAGATGCACGTCCTGCCCGTCGACGGTCACCCGCTGGTTCGGTAGATCAAACACTACGCGTCCGTCGGAGGTCTCCACCACGGGCTCCTCCGGAATCGGCGCGCCGGGCGTCCTTCGCCGCGCCGCCCGCAGCCGGGCCAGCAGCTCGCCGACAGAAAATGGCTTGGTCACGTAATCGTCCGCGCCCTCATCCAGTGCGTTAATCTTGCCCGATTCGTCGTGGCGTGCAGAAACCACCAGCACCGGAATATCCGTCCAATTCCGCAGCGCGCGCAGCACTTCCAGGCCACTCAGATCGGGCAGCCCCAGATCCAGCAGTACCGCCTGCGGGTGCCACTTCGAGGCCACCTGAATCGCCTTCGTCGCCGTCGTCGCCACCTGCACGTTGTAGCCGCGCGCCCGCAGGGTTACTAGCACCGCGTTAGCTAGCGCTACGTCGTCTTCGACCATCAAAATCTTTTCGCCGCTCATGGCGCTTCTCCTTGTACTTTCTTCTGGACGCCACGTTCTTCACCGTCTTCAAGTTCCCCCGTTGCCGTTGGAAGGGAAAGAACCAGTGTGGCGCCTCCACCTGGGGTGTTACGGGCTTCGAGGCATCCGTTCATGGCTTCGGCAAAGCCACGGGCGACAGCCAAGCCCAAACCCAGCCCGTTGTGGTTGGCCGACTGATCGCCGAGGCGCTGGAAGGGGGTGAACACGTCCGTAAGGTGCTCCGAGGGGAAGCCTGGGCCGTGGTCGACAATTGCAAGCTCCACGGCGCCTGTTTCTGCGCCAGTCCGATCGTCGGCACCTGCCAGATCGTCGGCACCCGCTGCAACCTGCTGGGCGTGCAGTTCGATCCGGGAATTCGGCGCGTAGGTGCGAGCATTAACCACAATGTTCGCAATGATGCGTTGCACTAGACCGGCATCGCCTAAGACGGGCGGAACGGTGGCGTCAATAAAAGAATCGACGTGCTGTGTTGCCTCGGGCAGCTCCGCCAGAACTGCGTCGACCACGGTGTTGTAGTGCACCTTGGCGCGGTGCACGGCGACGGTGTTGGAATTCACGCGGCTCATGTCCAGCAGGTTGCCGATGACGGTCTCCAGCCGATCGGTGCTGGATTCGATGGTTTCCATCAGCAGCGATCGGGATTCTTCATCCAACTCCATGTCGTCCATGTTCAGCGCACTGACTGCGGCCTTGATACCGGCCAGGGGAGTGCGCAGGTCGTGGGACACCGCGGTGAGCAGAGCGGTGCCCACACGGTTGCCGGCCTCCAGCGCGGCCGTTGCCCGGCGCATTGCATCGATCTCCTCGCGGTCGTAAATCGCGGTGATCCGGGCGCCGTGAGCTTCGATCATCGCATCCTCGGCAGGGGTCAGGTCGCGCCCGTCGAGGACGAAGCGCATGCCATCACCTGCACCAACATGCGACGGTGCCTTTTTGCTAGGCCACGGCACACCGATACCACCCGGATCGGTGGTTGCCATCGTGACCCACTTCTTGCGTTCCTTCGAATACTGCTGCAGGTCTACCCGCTCCAGGTTGAAGGTTTCCCGCAAGCGAGCAAGCAGACTGCGGATGTCGTCGCCTTCGTCCAGCGCACCGCGTGCTAAGTCGGAGAGCACAACGGCCTGGCCGAGGCGCCGGTTGGCAATAGCGCGGCGCCTCTCTGCAATATCCACGACCACCGCCACCGCTGCAGAAATGACAAAGAACAGGACTATCTGCACCAGGTTCGCCGGCTCGGTCACCGTGAGGGTGTGATAGGGGTGTGTAAAGAACCAGTTGGCCATGACCGAGCCGATGATCACCGCCACGATAGCCGGGCCGAAGCCACCGGCCAGGGCTGCGAAAACTGCGATCGTCAAATAGCCCAAAAGGATGGAACCCAAGGCCCCGCTTTCGCGGAAGAACGGCAGCACGAGGAGCGTTAAGAGGATGGGGCCTGGCACGGCCAGCAACCACCCGATCCAGCGGCGCGTGGGGCTGAGCTGCTTCGAAGTATCCAGTCCCGTCCCGCGATCCCGGGTGAGCCCCATTAACTGGGAAGCTTTCCGAAGCACTCTCTTAGACATCTTCGTGGCATCGTCGTCGGACGAGACACTAGATGTAGAAACGATGTGCACGTCGATGCGTCCGGAACCGTCGATGATCTTGTGGGCAGTGGAGCTAAACAGCCGGCTCATGCGCGTGCCCAGGCCGATCACCAATTGTGAGGCGTTGACGGTCCGCGCGAACTCTAGCAGGGTGTTGGCAATGTCATCGCCTTCGATCACGCGCCATTGTCCGTCGAGGGATTCGGTGAGTTCCTGTAGGCGCCGCAGTCGCTCGGGGAGATCAACCCCCAAGGCTTCGTCGGCGCCGGAGACGTAGACCACCAGCATCTCGCGCCCGGCCACGCGCTGGGTGATGCGAGCCCCGCGGCGGATCAGCGCTTCGGAGACATCATCGCCGCGCACGGCGACCACCACGCGCTCCCGGGTCGGCCAGTTTTCCTTGATCTTTTTGTCTTCGCGGTATTTCGCCAGCCCCTCGTCGACCTTGTCGGCCAGCCACAACAGACTCAGTTCGCGCAGGGCGGTCAGGTTGCCTACGCGAAAGTAGTTGTTCAGCGCGGTTTCGGCCTGTTGCTGGCGGTAGACCTCACCGCGGGCCAAACGGATCCGCAAAGCGTCGGGGGAGAGGTCCACCAGCTCGATCTCGTCGGCGTCCCGAAGCACCTGGTCCGGCACGGTCTCTAGCTGGCGCGTACCGGTGACAGCCGAGACCACGTCGTTGAGGGATTCCAGATGCTGGATGTTCATCGTGGAGATGACGTCGATGCCAGCATCCAGCAGCGCGTACACGTCGTGCCAGCGCTTGATCGCCTCGGCCGGGCGACTGCTATCAGCGTTGTTCTCGCCCACTACGGTGTGTGCCAACTCGTCAACCAGGACGATCTCCGGGTGCGCTTCGAGCGCTGCCTCGAGATCCAGCTCCTCGTAGTGGCCACCGCGGTAGGGAACCGATCTGCGCGGTAGGGTCGGCAGCCCCTCGGCGAGCTTTCGGGTGCGCTCGCGGCCGTGATCTTCCACGATGCCGATCAGCACGTCCCGCCCGCGGTCGTACAGGTCGTGAGCTTCGCTAAGCATGGCATACGTCTTGCCCACACCAGGGGCGAAGCCGAGGTACACCTTCAAAGTGCCACGCTTAGTCATTGTCGTTACTCCTGTTTTTATCGTGCGCCGAAAATTTTTTTGGACGCCACGCGTCCGAGCGCTAGTGCCTGTTTTACACCGCCAGGCTGTCCGCGCCCGGAAAATGCGGGCACGTGTTTGTGCCCGCGCCAAGGGGCCTAGCGCGCTATAGCTCGCTGAGCGCCTTATTCAGCTTGACCACGTTCACCGGCGCACCGTCGGCGCTACCTGTGTAGTTGCCCTCGGTGGCCTCCGATACCAGCTGCTCCACTTTCTGCTGGTCCAGGCCGCGTTCCTTCGCTACGCGCGGAGTCTGTAGCTTGGCGTAGGCAGTGGAGATGTGCGGGTCCAGGCCAGAACCGGAAGAAGTCACGGCGTCCACCGGAACCTCGTCAGGCGAGACTCCTTCGCGCTGGGCGATTTCGTCTCGCTTTTTAGCGATAGCCTCCTGGTACTCCTTGCTGTAGGGGGAGAGGTTGGTCGCGGAGGACGCCATGGCGTCATAACCATTGTCTCCCGCAGCAGAAGGACGCGGGAAGAAGAAGCCCGGCTTTGTGACTTCCTGGGCGATAAGGGTGGAACCGGCGGGCTGGCCTGACGCATTGGTGATCATCGAACCGTCCGCCTTGGCGGGCATAATCCGCCCCACACCCACCATGAACGCAGGGTAAACGATGCCCAGGATCAGCGTGAGCAGGAAGAAAATGCGCACTGTTGTAGAGGCCAGACGCAGGCCATTGCCAGATGTTGCGCGTGCCATGGGATTACTGTGTTTCCTTTCAAAAGGGGCCGGCAAAAGCAGACCCGCAGGGTTAGAGTCCGAAGACTCCGGAGATAATCAGGTCGATGATCTTGATGCCGATGAACGGCACGATCACACCACCGAGGCCGAAGATGGTCAGGTTTCGCGAGAGCAGGGAGGCTGCGGAACCCGCGCGATACTTCACGCCCTTCAAGGCCAGCGGGATCAGCGCGATAATCACCAGCGCGTTGAAGATCACGGCGGACAGGATCGCGGACTCGGGGGAGTGCAGACGCATGACGTTCAGCGCGGACAGGCCTGGGAAGGCAACGACAAACATCGCCGGGATGATGGCGAAGTATTTCGCAATATCGTTGGCGATACTGAAGGTGGTCAGCGCACCACGGGTAATCAGCAGCTGCTTGCCGATGGCCACCACGTCGATCAGTTTCGTCGGGTCAGAATCCAGATCCACCATGTTGCCGGCCTCCTTGGCGGCGGTGGTGCCGGTGTTCATGGCCACGCCCACGTCGGCTTGAGCCAGGGCAGGAGCGTCGTTAGTGCCGTCGCCGGTCATAGCTACTAGGCGACCTTTAGCTTGTTCCTTGCGGATCAGCTCTAGCTTCTGCTCCGGGGTGGCTTCCGCCAGCACGTCGTCCACACCGGCCTCGGCAGCGATGGCCTTCGCGGTCAGCGCATTATCGCCGGTGACCATGACGGTGCGAATGCCCATCTTGCGTAGCTGCTCGAAGCGCTCGGTCATGCCGGGCTTTACTACGTCTTTCAGGTGAATGACGCCCAAAACTCGGCCGGTGAGGTCCTCACCCTGGGAACCCAGGGCGATCTCGGCGACAACCAGAGCGGTGCCACCACTGTTGGAGATGTCGTTGACGACGTCGGTGATGGAAGGCGGGACGTCACCGCCCAGGTTGGTGACGAGCTTGGCAACCTCGGACGCAGCACCCTTAACGATCTTGCGGCTCGTGGCATTGCTGCGGGCGGACCATTCTGTGTGTTCCCCAGCGCCGGCGGGCAGCTGAATGCCACTCATGCGGGTCTGAGCGGTGAAGGGGATGAACTCGGCCTCGCGGAAGGTTTCCTCGGGAATGACGAATCCAGATTGCTTCTCGGCGAGCTGCACGATGGAGCGGCCTTCTGGAGTTTCGTCGGCCAGCGAGGACAACTGGCAGGCGTATACGAGCTCTTTCTGGTCGATGCCTTCCATGGCCACGAACTCGCTGGCCTGTCGGTCACCGATGGTGATGGTGCCGGTCTTATCCAACAGCAGGGTGGCAACGTCACCGGCTGCCTCGACGGCTCGGCCGGACATGGCCAGCACATTGTGCTGCACCAGGCGGTCCATACCTGCGATGCCGATGGCGGATAGCAGCGCACCGATGGTGGTGGGGATGAGGCAGACAAGCAGGGCAACCAGCACCACAGGGGACTGTTCTGCGCCGTTGAAAGCAGCCATAGGAGCAAGCGCCAGAACCACGATCATGAAGATGATGGTCAGCACGATCAGCAGGGTGCCCAGAGCCAGTTCGTTCGGAGTCTTCTTACGCTCTGCGCCTTCGACGAGGCCGATCATGCGATCCATAAAGGACTCGCCCGGCTTGCTGGTGACGCGGATAGCGATGGCATCGGAGAGTACGCGGGTACCACCGGTCACGGCGGAGCGGTCACCGCCGGATTCACGGATAACGGGTGCGGATTCGCCGGTAACAGCGGACTCGTCGACGCTGGCGGCGCCCATAACGACGTCGCCGTCGGCAGGGATCACGTTACCTGCGCTCACCAGAACAATATCGCCTGGCAAGAGGGACTCGCTGGAGACTTCCTCGCTGACGTCCTTAATGCCTGCACCGGAGTCCTCCAGTGCGCGAGCCAGATGGGGATCGTTGACGTCGGAGCCGCCGAACTTGAGTGCATTGGATTGGGTGCGAGTGGAACGAAGGGCGTCCGCCTGTGCCTTACCGCGGCCTTCGGCAACGGCTTCGGCCAGAGTGGCGAACAACACGGTCAGCCACAGCCACACTGTGATTGACCAGGTAAACAGTGAGGGGTGCGCGATCGCCAAAATGAGGGTAAAAAGCGCGCCGACTTCCACCAGGAACATCACTGGTGTCTTGTACAGCAGGCGCGGGTCCATCTTCTTCAGCGCCAGCGGCAGGGCTTGCTTTAGCTGGGCTGCGGAGAACGCACCTTCGTTCTTCTTGTTGTGCTTGGCTGGAGCCGAGGCACGCTTCGCGGTGGAGCGGGAAGGGGCATTGAGGGTTGTCATGACAGGGCCTCCGTCAACGGGCCGAGAACCAGGGTGGGCAGGAAGGTCAGGGCACCAACGATGATGGCGATGCCGACCATCACTCCCACGAACTGCGGGCGGTGGGTGGGTAGGGTACCGGCGTTTTCAGCAGCCGGCTTTTGCTTAGCGAAGTCTCCTGCCAAGGCCAGAGCCATCACGATCGGCAGGAAGCGTCCCAGCAACATGCACAGACCCAGGGTGATGTTGAACCACGGGGTATCGGCACCGAAGCCGGCGAATGCGGAACCGTTGTTGTTGGAGGCCGATGTGTAGGCGTACACAATGTCGCTAAAGCCGTGCGGTCCATCGGCAGAAACTGACTCGCGGGTGTCCGGCAGCATGGCGGAAATACCCACGCCTGCCAGCACCAACGTTGGCATAACCAGGATGTACAGGCTCACCTTGGTGATCTCGGAAACGCCGATGCGCTTGCCCAGATACTCCGGGGTACGGCCGACCATCAGGCCGGCGACGAACACGCTGAGCAGGGCGATCATGAGCATGCCGTAAAGGCCGGTGCCCACGCCGCCGGGGGAGATCTCGCCCAGCATCATGTCCAGGATCAGCATGCCGCCCGCGAGTGGGTGGTAACTCGAGTGGAAGGAGTCCACAGCGCCTGTGGACGTCATCGTGGTGGTGACCGCGAAGAAGGAGGAAGGCAGCACGCCCAGGCGGTACTCCTTACCCTCCATACCGCCACCCTGGAATGCGGCCAGGGAGGTCTCGCTGGACATAACTACTGCCAGGGAGGAGAAGTACAGCACAGCCATGGCTGCCAGAACGGCCCAGCCCTGGCGGGTATCGCCCACCATCTTGCCGAAGGTGCGGGTCAGGCTGACCGGGATCACCAGGATGAGGAAGATCTCCAGCATGTTGGTCCATGCATTCGGGTTCTCGAACGGGTGGGCGGAGTTGGCGTTGAAGTAGCCACCACCGTTGGTGCCCAGCTCCTTAATGACCTCCTGCGATGCCACTGCACCGCCCGGGATGGTCTGCTGGCCACCCGTAATCGTCTCGACGGTGGTCGGGGCGTGGAAGTTTTGGATCGCACCCTGGGAGATCAGCAGGATCGCCCCGATGATTGCCATCGGCAGCAGGATGCGGAACACAGCACGGGTCAGATCCACCCAGAAGTTGCCGATCTGGCCGTTGCCCATGCGGTTGGCCAGGCCACGGATCAGTGCGATGGCCACGGTAATGCCTACCGCGGCGGAAACGAAGTTCTGTACAGCCAGGCCAGCCATCTGGGTGAGGATGGTCATGGCTTCCTCACCGGAGTAAGACTGCCAGTTGGTGTTAGTCGTGAAGGAAACAGCGGTGTTCCACGCCTGGTCCCAGTGCACGGGTTCCTTACCGTGGTTCAGGGGAAGCCACTGCTGCACGCGCTGCAACAGGTAGACGAACACGACGCTGATAGCGGAGAACGCCAGCAGGCTTGCACAGTAGCGAGTCCACTTCTGCTGGCCGTCGGGGTTTACACCGATGAGTCGGTAGAAGCCACGTTCGAAGCCATTGTGCTTCTTAGCAGTGAACGTGGTGGCCATGTAGTTGCCCAGCGGCACATAGAACGCTGCTAGGGCAATAATGACCGTGATGACAGGGATCCACCCTGTGATGCTGCCACTCATGAGAACTTCTCCGGGTTCAACAGGGCAACCAAAAGGTAGATGATGGCAAGGATCCCCAGGACCCCACCGACGATCAGTTCCCAGCTCATAGCTTATCCACCGCCTTCAAGGCGGCACCCATTGCGCCGAACAGCGCGCAGGTTACTGCAACCATTACAAAGTCAAAAAGCATGGGAATATAACAACACCGTTGTCACCCCATGCTTATGACTCTTTACGCTTTCTTAACGCCCCTCCTTAACACCGCCTTTTGACGCCCCGACCTGCGCCGGTGCAGGCGGATGATTATTCGCCATCGATCGGCGTTGGCTGCAGCTTCCAGACCTCAGTGGCGTAGTCGCGGATCGTCCGGTCAGAGGAGAACCGTCCCGATTCGCAGATATTCACCCATGCCTTCTGTGCCCAACCCTGTGGGTTCGCAGCGTAGTCAGCGGCCATGCGGTCGCGGACATCGCGGTAGTCTGCGAAGTCGCCCAGCACGTAATAGGTATCGGATGCGTCCTCGCCGAAGCCGTGAATCAGCGACTGCTTCAGATCGTAGAACCATCCCGTGTAGTCATCGTGCAGGGTGCCGTTATCCAGCGCATCCAAGGCGCGCTTGAGGCCGGGCACGGATTCGTACAGCTCGTAGGGCTTGTAGTCCGCGCGCAGCTCCGGCAGCTCCTCCTCGCGGGCGCCGAAGATGTAGGCGTTCTCCTCACCAACGGAATCCACGATCTCTACGTTCGCGCCGTCCATGGTGCCTAGCGTCAGTGCGCCGTTCATCATGAACTTCATGTTGGAGGTACCCGAGGCTTCCTTACCCGCGGTAGAGATCTGCTCCGAAATATCGGCGGCCGGCAGGATGTGCTCGGCGGGGGAGACGTTGTAGTTCTCCACGAACACGACCTTCAGCAGCGGGGAAACCACCGGATCGTTGTTCACCAGATCCGCGATCGCGTTGATTAGCTTAATGATGGCCTTCGCCCGCGTGTATCCCGGCGCGGCCTTCGCACCGAAGATGACGGTGCGCGGCGGCAAACCGCGCTGGTGGTCCTCCTTGATACGGAAGTACAGGTCCAGCACGTACAGGGCATTCAGCAGCTGGCGCTTGTACTCGTGCAGGCGCTTGATCTGCACGTCGAAGATGGAATCCGGGTCGATCACCACACCCTGGCGCTCGGCGATCCACTCGGCAAAGTCGTGCTTGTTGGCAGCCTTGATCTCGCGGAGTTCCTGCATGACGCTCTCGTCGGAGGCGTAGCTGCGCAGTTCCTTGAGATTGTCGAGGTCGGTGACCCAGGCGTCACCACCCGAAAGGCGAGTAAGTAGCGCAGACAGGCGAGGGTTAATCATCCGCAGCCAGCGGCGCGGCGTAACACCGTTGGTCTTGTTGTTGAACTTCTCTGGCCACAGCGCGTGCCAATCGCCGAGGGTATCGCGTTTGATGATCTCCGTGTGCAGTGCGGCCACGCCGTTGATGGAGTACGCGGCGTAGCAGGCGATCCACGCCATGTGCACCACACCGTGTTGGATCGGGGCCATTCTTTGGATGGTGACGCCATCAATGCCCTCCGCCGAGCGTTCGATGCGGAAGCGACGGTCGATCTCGGCGATGATCTCCCAGACTCGCCAGAACAGCTGCTGGAAGATCTGCTGATCCCACTGCTCCAGGGCTTCGGTGAGGACAGTGTGGTTGGTGTAGGCGAAGGTGTTGGAGACGATCTCCCAGGCTTCCTCCCAGCCCATGCCGTGCTCGTCCATCAGCAGGCGCATGAGCTCCGGGATGGCCAGCACCGGGTGGGTATCGTTCAGCTGCACGGAGTGGTAGTCAGCGAAGTTCTTTAGATCCCCGTGGTGGGCCAGATGGCTGCGGATCATCGCCTGCAGGGAGGCAGAGGTGAAGAAGTACTGCTGGCGCACGCGCAGCTTCTTGCCCTCGTAGGTTGTGTCGTTCGGGTAGAGCACACGGCAGATGTCGCTGACGCGCTCGCGCTCGATGATGGCCTCGGTGAAGTGCTGGGAGTTGAAAGCGTCGTAGTCGAACTCCTCCCACGGCTCGGCCTTCCACAGGCGCAGGGTGCCCACGTTGTGGGTGCCGTAGCCGGTGATGGGCATGTCGTAGGGGATCGCGCGGACCTTCATGTCGTCGAAGTGCACGATCAGCTGGTCGGAGGCGCGGCGGATGGTGAAGGGGTATTCCTCTTCGCGCCACGGGTCCGGGCGCTCGACCTGGAAGCCGTTGTCGAAGGACTGGCGGAACAGGCCATAGCGGTAGAGGATGCCGTAGCCGGTGACGGGGTAATCCTGGGTGACGGCGGAATCCAGGAAGCAAGCGGCCAGGCGGCCCAGGCCACCGTTGCCCAGGGCGGCATCGTTTTCCACTTCCAGGACGTCGGTGAGCTCGTGGCCGAGCTCGCGGGAGGCGGCCTGAGCCTCCTCCACCAGGCCGAGGTTGGTGAGGTTATTCAGCAGCGCGCGGCCCATGAGGAACTCCGCGGAGAAGTAGTGCTGCTGGCGGGTGGCGTTGTAGGTCTGGCGGGTGCGCTCCCAATCGTCGGCGATGCGTTCTTGGATGTTGCGGGACAGTCCCGTCCAGAACTTGCGGGTGGAAGCGTGCTCGGGGTTGGTGCCGGCGGCGGCGCGGACGTGGCCGCCAACGGTGGTGGAGTTCAGTTCGTGGCTCATAGGTACTGATTCTATGGTGCCGGCGGGGAACTCGCTGGTCGGGCGAGGGGCGGGGGTTAGGGTTCTTTGGGCTGTTCTTTTGACGCCGATTCGGTTCGCAGCTGCGCGGCCTGCTCCTCGATGCGGCCGTGGAGTTGGCTGAAGCCCTCCACCGCAGCGGAGGAGCGGGGCGGCACCTGGATGATGTGCTCGGAGTGCAAACCGGCCTGCAGTTCGCGCGTGCGGGCGATCTCCGCGTCCAGCTTCACGCCGAGGAGCAGCAGGGAGTTGCTGATCACCAAGCCGATGAGGCCGACAATGATGCCGCCCAGGGCACCATAGAGGCCCACGTAGCCGAAGTTGTTCAGGTAGACCCGCAGCAGCAGGCCAACGATGGTGATGCTGATTAGCGCGAACGCGGAACCGACTGTTAGCCACCGGATGCGCCCGAAGCGCACGTTGGGGGCGCCGTTATAGAGGATGGCGAGGAGTATTACCGCGACGAAGACAATCACCGGCCAGCGGACGTACTGCCAGACCGGCAGGAAATGCTCTAAGACGAAAGTAGTGAATCCCTGCCAGTTCAGGGGCTCGGCAATCTTGTCTAGCAGTGGCCGGGCGATGTCTTCGCGCAGGAAGTATGCGCCTGCGATGAAGACCAGTCCGATTACCAAGACCAAGGTGATTCCCCACATAGCCGCCCAGGTTCTGACGAGGCTGCGGCCTTCGCGCCGCCCATACATTTCGTTGGCCATACGGGAAAACGCGCGAACGTATGCGGAGGAGGAGAACAAGGCGAACAGCACGCTGATCACCAACATGGTGATGGATTGCTCCGTGGAGCCGATGACCGTGGAGACCACGGTTTGGGCATTGCTTTGGAAGTTATCGGGAATGTTCTCCGCGATGAACTCGTCGGTGAGGGCCGTGACCTGGTCTCGGTTCTGGTCGAGCACCAGCGTGGTGATTGCGTAGAAGGCCAGCAGGGTTGGCAGCCCGGTGAGCAGGGTGAAGAAGCTCAGCGTGGCGCCCTTGTCGAACAGTGCGTTGAAGAAGATCTCAAAGTAGAGGCGCTTGGCGATCACCTTCCACGTGGAAGGATCCAGCCAGCGGTGCTCCCGCACGACTTCCTCGTGATAAGTCTCGGATGACAGTGCCGGAGTAACCTGCCCACCGAGGGTGGGAACGATGCGTTCGTCGGCGGGATGCTCGTCCGGGGAATCTTCAACACTCATCAGTTATTGAAGATACCTGGTGATAGGCGTTTTTGTGGCAGGCCGCGGCGTGGTAGCGTCATAGTTTCTTTAGATATGCGCAAGGAACGCATAAACGACAAGAAACAGTGCGTCACCTGCGGATTAGGCAGGAAAAGGAACTACTGTGTAGAGTTACCTTTCGTTCGCAAGTAACGCAACGCACGAACAATGCCCCGTTCGTCTAGCGGCCTAGGACGCCGGCCTCTCACGCCGGTAACACGGGTTCAAATCCCGTACGGGGTACAAATTTTTAGCACGGCTTTCGGGTCGTGCTTTTCGCCGTTTAATCGGGTTAAAGGACAAAAGGTGAAGCGTCCTGGTTTTCGTTCCGCTTATTTAACGCCCAACGTTTGAGCGCCTGATCGTTGATAGTAGGCGTCCTCCATCTCCTGTGGAGTGATATATCCCAGGGATTGATGAAGTCGCTGGTTGTTCCACCAGTGCACCCAGCGAAGGGTGGCGATCTCGACTTCACCGACCGATGTCCACGGCCGGTGGGGATAAATCAGCTCTGTTTTGTAGAGCCCGTTGACCGTTTCAGCCAACGCGTTGTCATAGGAGTCGCCAACGGTGCCGACAGATGGATCGATACCCGCCAGGGCGAGCGCTTCACCGTAACGGATCGACACATATTGCAAGCCGCGGTCACTGTGGTGGACAAGCCCTTCTGAGCGAAGATCACCAGCGTGATACAGGGCGTGCTCAAAGGCCTCCAGCGGAAGTTCATCGGTACGCATGCTCGCCCGAGTCGCCACACCGACGATCTTCCTGGAGTACACATCGGTGATAAACGCGGTGTAGGCAAAACCAGACAAGGTGCGCACATAGGTGATGTCAACGACCCACAACCGGTGCGGTGCGGGAGCAGTGAAGTCACGGTTGACCAGGTCAGGGCGGCCATCCGGCACGTTGGCCCGAAGCGTTGTCATCGGTGTGCGGCCACGCCTGCGGCCGTGAATGCCAGCTTGCTTCATCAAACGCGCGGTCTGATCACGACCGATGTTCCAGCCGGCGCGCTGCATAGCCTTCCACATCTTGCGGACCCCGTAGACGCTGAAGTTGTCCTCGTAGACCCTCACCAATTCAAAAATGAGCAGCGCATCCGACAAACTCCTCGCCGACGGCGTTCGTGTTTTCGCTGCTCGGTAGCCACGAGAGGTGATGAACCCACATTCTGTCTCTTTCAATGTGCGACAGATAGCCTCGATTCCGAAGCGATCGCGATACGCATCGATGTATTCGATCATCTTCTGGTGGGACGGTCGAGTTCCGCCGCGAAAAAAGCTGACGCGGTTTTCAAGATCTCATTAGCCCTGCGTAGCTCCTTAACCTCTTTCCGGAGCCGCTTCACTTCGTCAGCCGTTGACTCGCCGGCGCCAATCTCAACATCGGACGAGGCCATATTCGGCTTCAACCAGTCGTTGAGCGTGTGCGCTGGAATGCCGAGCTTTTCACCGATCTCTACGGCTGCACCCCATTTCGAGCACCCTTCGAGCTCAACGAGGTCTTCAGCCAAACGCACTGCCTTGGCCTTGAACTCGTCACTGTACTGCCTTGGCATGATTCCAATCCTTCTCTAGAAATGATCGGAACTAAACCCAGGACACTTCACACAACCATCTAAACCCACCAGGGACCCGTACTGTGAAGCCTACTGGAAACCTCGTCGCCGACATTATCTGCCGTACCGCGGAAATCGGGCTTGCCATCACCGGTGCCGCTGATGCCGGACCGCTGACCATCATTGAGGCCACGCCAGTAACCGTTATCGGCGTGTGCCCGGACTGCGGACAGCAAGGAATGCTGCGCGACCACATCACCCGTCGACTCGTTGATCTTCCTGTTGTTGGATTTCCCACTAGGCTGCCGTAAAAGTCCCTAGATTCCGGTGCACAGCCGCCTCATGTAAGAGAAAGATCTTCCAAGAATCTTTAACCTGCGCTGATGACGGCGCCAAGCTCACTGACCGGGTTACCCGCTGGATCTTGCAACGCCTTGCTATTGACCGGATGAGTGTGTCAGCTACCGCCAAAGCACTCGGTGTGGGCTGGGACCTGGTCAATAAAGTCGCACTGAACGCCTGCCGCCAGCTTGTCTACGGCGACCCCTGCCACCTAGACGGGGTTCGCGTCCTCGGAGTCGATGAACATGTATGGAAACACACCAGAAAACCAGGCCAGGCATCAAACCTGGTGACCATACTCGTTGACCTCACCCCGCTGGTGGACGGGCGTGGGCCTGCACGTTTGTTAGACATGCGACCGGGCAGGTCCGCAGACGTGCTCAGCGGGTGGCTTAAGGAACGCAACCCCAGCTTCCGGGAGCAGATACAGGTAGTGACCATGGATGGGTTCACCGGATATGCCACCGCAGTCGAGGAGCAACTACCACAGGCGGACAAAGTCATGGACCCTTTCCATGTAGTGCATCTGGCAGCCGACAAGCTCACCAGTTGCCGACAAAGACTCCAACGCGAGACCACTGGGCGCCGCGGACGCAAAGATGACCCGCTGTATAAGCACCGGCGCACCCTGTTGACCAGGACGAACTATCTTACCGAGCGGCAAAAGCAACGCTGAGAAATGTTGTGGGCCACCGATGACGACTACGTGGCCCTAGAAGTAACGTGGTTGCTCTACCAAGACATGATCGCAGCGTACGCGCATCCGAAGAAATCGGAAGGCAAAGAGCTCATGGAACGCATCATCCACACCCTGCGTAAAGGATTACCAAAAGGCTTAGAAGAGCTCGCTCAACTGGGACGCACCCTGTGGCGTCGACGCAAAGATGTGCTTGCCTACTTTGATATCGGTGCATCCAACGGCCCCGTCGAGGCAATCAACGGCAGACTCGAACACCTACGTGGCATCGCCCTAGGATTCAAAAACCTCAACCACTACATTTTGCGGTGCCTGATCCACTCCGGACAACTACAGGACAAAATCAACGCACTCTAAAACTGGAAGGGCCGATTAACGGTCTCTACAAAGCGGAATTAATCCATGCGCACAGTCCGTGGACGTCGGTCGGAGAAGTCGAACTGGCCACCTTGCGGTGGGTTCCATGGTGGCACACCCAGCGTTTTCACGAAGCGTTGGACCTCGACACCCCAGGAAGTGGAAACCGAGTACTAGCTCACCGACCCCATCAACACAGAGCCATAAAAGAAACGGAACTATAAATCCAGGGCGCTTCAAATGTCCCGATGTGCAGTTTGGGGATGGCTACGTCAATGGAACCGACTTAGGGGTCGGTTTGGCCGTGGCGGTATCCGTTACGGGTGTTGGTTCGTTGTGTGGTGAGACGGTGGCGCACCCGGCACCGCAGGCGCTGTCAGCTAGGGCAGAAAGAATCCGGTTAATGAAGTCGCCGAGCATCTGGCACAGCAAATCTAAGGAGACCTGGGGCAGCAGCTTTTCGAGATAAGCAGTCGGGCGATTAAATAAGAAGCAGCGGGTATCGTGGGTGCATTCTTTTTGAAAATGGGTAAAAGTTGATTCGAAAGGTATCCACGGTGGTCGCCCTCATGCGCACTGACACGAGACATATTACGGGTTACAGATACACCATGCTAAAGGGCACAAACCTGAATGAGATCCAACTCAGGAAAAGGGGAAAATCTGTAGGGCTTACAAATAAAATGTATTAGTCCGTGCAAATAACCAAACTTTCAGATCCATAGTGCCGGGTTACCGTTATGCTGACCAGATCTCACATGCCAACCCGATTAATTCCTCTTGTCTTTCTCGGGCAAGTTTGTTATTCCATTGACCAGTTTCGACTGCTCTCTGGAGAACCTTGTCGTTGTCAAGGATATATTCGCTTAAAACTTGCGATTTGCTCTCAAAATCATCATTCCGAAGTTCGTTATTTACCTTACCTGGCAGTAGCATAAGGTTACCTAACTTAAACACCCATGCGTTTCGTCTACTTAGTTCTGATTTGCTCCCTTGGGGCTCTATATGTTCGATCGATTGTTGTGTGGAAAAATCCAAACTGCAGTTGACATTGGATCGAGCTATTTCCTCAAGTATGTATCTAATCCTGAATAGGTACTTACTTTTGTTACTAGAGTAGCTCAGTTTCTCTAGGCCCGTAGAGAACTGCTTATCTGTAACAGCCTTCCTGGATCCTTTCTCAAACTCGAGTCGTGCATTCCTGATATCATCGATATTCCGAGCTAAAGAAACTGCGGTTGCCGCCCTTCGATAGATTTTTCTGTGTGTTGAGGTGGAAGAGCGCTGGGAAATTGACCATCGGAACTGATAGTTCCGCACGTTTTCAAGGAATTCTAGTAGGACCTTTGTCTTAAACCAGTCATTCTCAAAATACTTTCGGAGTAAAGAAAGTAGCAACATATATGGTTGGGTAGCTTCGGTGACTAAGATCCCGTATAATTGACGGGTTATAGCGTCGTATCTTTGACGTGTCCACTTGCCATGTTGATCTAGTTCGTCAGCAATAACCTTCCAATCGTGGGATGAACCATTGCTGCCCAACGTGTTGTTCAGAGCATGGAATATCTTTGCTGAAGTCAGCATGTCGGTTAGGATTGAACGGCTAAGGCTTTCCTTTCGGGCACTGTCTGCCGTTTCTAACATGCTTTGTAGTGATCTTGTGATCCTCTTCTCTTCGATTGGGTCGTTAGAAGGTTGCGAACTTTGTGCGATCGAATTCCAATGGTAATAAAGGAATTGTTGGGGATCTAATTTAGTGTATTTGGAGTCCTCGACAAGCTTCATGACATTTTCCCAAAGTGCTTCCTCTTGATTTGCAGGCTCTTCGGGTAGGTTGGAAAAGAGGGTATTCTTGACTAGGTCGACTGTGGTCAAGCTTTGGCCGCGATCATTCAAGGTTTCAAAAATACTGAATGCATCTTGTCTACTGTCAGCTTCGATGTAGACAGCTTCAGCTCGAAGCACAGCGTCGCGTATTTGGTCTAGCTCTTCTAATGGATCTTCCGATCCTTTTATCGACTGCGTAATGAGTTCCTTAAATTTATTTTGTGCCTTAACCTCTTTGGAGTCGGGAGCCTGGCCATTAGGGTAAATGCGATCCTGCTCCGGGACTAGAACATTCTCAAAAAGTCGTTGTTGTGCGCCATTATCTTTGTTTGTTATTCGGTATCTTTTATTGCCGTCATCGTCAAGGTCTTCTATATAAGTTTGTATTCCGCATACCTTTCCGGGGGCGTCTAGTTTATTATATTCGTCTCTCAGGACTGATAGTAGAATAAGGGTGGTGGTGAGGCGTTGCTGGCCATCCACAATTTCTCTGTTGGAACCAACGCTCACGCTGACGACCATGCTCCCTAGGAAATGGCCGTGGTTGCTTGTTCTAAGATCGTTATAGAATTCTGTAACATTCAGTTCATTCCATGAGTACGGTCGTTGGTACCGTGGGATCGTGTGTTGGCCGAGTTTGAGAATTTGGCTTAGGGGTTTGGATGTTGCTTCGAACCGCATGTCCTCATCCTTGATGTTAGTCTGATCTTACTTATATTTATTCTAGCATAGCTGTTAGGCTATTACGTTTTTGAATTAGGTGCTAGGTGGTCGGGGTGTCGTTGATTATACTACGATTTTCCAGAGTAGACATCCATTGTTTGGGTGCTAAGAATATAGGATTGCTCGTCGTTGTTCGTTTAATCTATTGCCACAAATAGCGGTTGGTCTACTATTAAGATTATTTGTTTGTGTTTAGCGTTGAGCATTTTTCTAAATGCCTGTGGTTGAACCGCGTTCTATCCGGGTGCACGATACCGTGATCTTTTCATGGTTGTTTTACCCTTAAAGTTAGTCTTAAGCCCGAGATCGTGGATTGATTGGGTTTCGCTTTTCGGTGATTATGTTGGATTTGTGATTCCAATTTTTCTTAGTAAGATGACGTCCTTAACGCACAACCCTCACGGTCGCGCCGCCGAAAATCGACAGCCCGCGGATCAGCAGCAGGGGAGCGTCCTCCGGCAAACTATTCGGGTGAATCGCGCCGTTCTCCACCACCAGCTCGTTGCCGCCGAAAACAGCCAGGCCGCCCATATCAACGCGCACGCCCTCCGGCACCAGCACATCCGCACCACCAAAGCAGCTTTTCAGCCACAGCGTGGTCACCGGATCGCTAAACCGGCATTCCCGCAGGTCAAAGTCCGAACCGCCGAAGATATTGAAGTTCCAGTGAGCCTTCGGCACCTGCCACGCCGCCTTCGTCACCCCGCCGAATATCGCTAGGCTGAAGCCCGTCTCGGAGCCCCCGCCAGTCACCAGCGACCGCGACCGCGCAAGTACCATTTCACGGTGGCGTTGGGCGTCCGAAGCTTGGTGAGCAGCCCACTCCACGTCACTCGGGGCGCGGTGCGCAACCGCAGTGCTCGCGCCAGGTCCAAACAGCAAACCCGCAGGCTCGTCCACCAGATCGTCCAGCAAGTCCACCAACTCGCTACGCTGGGTCGCAGCATGCGCCTTGCCGGACCTCTCGTCGAACTCCGAGATGTTCAGCTGACCATCGGCCATCGCCCTGGACAGCGCGTCCACGGTGGCGGATCGTTCCTGGTCGGTACAGCGCTTGTCCTTGTACTCGCTCATGGTTTTACCCTACTAAAGGAGTCTCCCATTCTCTCCCCATATCGCGTAAATCTGGACTGGCTCTGGGGCACGCCACCCGGCAACGACGGCACGCCCGCCACTGTTCGCGCCACTCTTTTTGGTATTGACGCCCACACCTCAGCCGAAGCCTGGCTCCTTACCCTCTCGGCGGACGAGGACGGTCGGCGGGGTGAGGGAGGTTGGGGCGCCGAGCTGGTCAACCCCGACGATACGACTGGCCCGGCTCTGGTGGACATCACCTCCGCCGGCGAGGACGTGGCCGACGGAATCGAGGACGGCACGCAGAACCTCTATGAGTTCCTTGCCGAACGAGTCGCCCGTGCCGAGCGCGCCGAGGCTGGCGAAACCCGCGGCGCCGACGAGTTGACCGTGGAGTGGCTCGAGCTGCCGCGTACTTAATCCTCCAACGGGCCGAGCTCCGCGACCAGAACCTCCTGGGCTACCTTCATCGCCGACAGGGCAGCGGGGGCTCCGCAGTAGCCGGAAGCGTGGATGATCGCCTCCGTGATCTCCGTGCGCGTCAGGCCGTTCTCCAGCGCGCCGCGGACGTGCCCGCGCAGCTCCTCAGTCGCGCGCAGCGCCACCAGCATGCCGATGTTCAGCAGGCTGCGGTCGCGGCGGGCCAGGCCGTCGCGGGTCCACACGGAACCCCACACGGTCTCAGTGACGTGCTTCTGCAGCGCCTCGCCATCGGAGCCCGCGTTACGCTCGAGGGCAGCATCCACGAATGCGTCGCCCATTACTTCCCGGCGGACCTGAATGCCCGCCTCAAAACGCTTGTCGTCGGTGGCCGGATTCTGGCTTGCGGGGTTTTCGCTGGTCATGGTTGTGATTCTCCTAAGGGATGTGCGGTATTGTGTCTCTAAAAATTTTTCTGCTACTTCCGCAGCAAGTTCTCCAGCTGGCGGGCGGATTCCTTCAAGTCCGCGCCGAATTTCTCTGCCGGGTGCTCACCCATGCGGGCCACGGGGCCGGAGATAGAAAGGCAGGCAATCACCGTTCGATTCTGCGCGTCCGCCCCGAAGACCGGCACGGAGGCCGAAGCTAGGGAGGGGTCGCGCTCGGCGGAGGATTCCGCGATCCCCTCGTCGGCGATCTTCTCCAAGTCCTCGCGCGTGTACGCGGCATCCGGCAGCACCTGGTTCTGGAACGCTTCTGGCGCATAGGCAACTAGCAACTTGGCGGCGGAGCCCGCGGTCAACGTCATCCGATGGCCCACCGGCACCGTATCCCGCAGGCCGGTGGTGGGCTCGGCGTTGGCGATGCATACGCGCTCCATCCCGGAGAGGCGGTATAGCTGCACGGACTCGCCAGTCTTTGCCATAAGGTCAGGCAGGATGAACTCTGCGGCGTCCTCAAGACGAGAAGAGGTAGACGGCGCCATCTCGGACAGGGCCGGGCCAGTGACCCACGCACCGTCCACCCCGCGCTCGATCAACCTGTGCTTCTCCAGCGCGACGGCGATACGGTGCGCCGTGGCGCGTGGCAAGCCGGTGATGGCGCACAGATCGGAAAGGTTGCGAGGTTCTGCTGCGATGACCGTTAGAATGAAGATCGCACGGTCCAAAACTTGAATGCCGCTTGTTGCGGGAATTTCCGTATTGTGTCCCATGATTTGATACTATACATTCCATCCAGTGGAACTGTATAGCGGACACAGAGGAGAGACCGTGACGAACCAACCCTTAACCCTCGCGGAGAAAGTCTGGCGCGACCACATCGTTGCAGCCGGAGAAAACGGCGGCCCCGACCTGCTGTACATCGACCTGCACCTGGTGCACGAAGTTACCTCGCCCCAGGCATTCGACGGCCTGCGCCAGGCCGGTCGCAAGGTTCGCCGTCCGGACCTGACCATTGCCACCGAGGATCACAACGTCCCCACCATTGGCGTGAAGACCGGCGACCTGCAGGAAATCCAGGAGCCCACCAGCCGACTGCAGGTGTCCACCTTGCGCGACAACGCCAAAGAGTTCGGCATTCGCCTGCACTCCATGGGCGACATCGAACAGGGCATCGTCCACACTGTTGGCCCCCAGCTGGGCCTGACCCAGCCCGGCATGACCGTCGTCTGCGGCGACTCGCACACCTCCACCCACGGCGCCTTCGGCTCCATCGCCATGGGCATCGGCACCAGCGAGGTCGAGCACGTGCTGGCCACCCAGACTCTGCCGCTGAAGCCCTTCAAGACGATGGCCATTGAGGTTTCCGGCGAACTGCAGCCGGGCGTGACCTCCAAGGACCTGATCCTGGCCATCATCGCCAAGATCGGCACCGGCGGCGGCCAGGGACACATCATCGAGTACCGGGGCGAGGCCATCGAGAAGCTGTCCATGGAAGCCCGCATGACCATGTGCAACATGTCCATCGAGGCCGGCGCCCGCGCGGGCATGATCGCCCCCGACCAGACCACCTTCGACTACCTCGAAGGGCGCCCGCACGCGCCGAAGGGCGAGGACTGGGACGCAGCCGTGGAGTACTGGAAGTCCCTGCGCACCGATGACGACGCGCAGTTCGACACAGTCGTCCACATCGACGGCTCCGCACTGACCCCCTTCGTCACCTGGGGCACCAACCCCGGCCAGGGCCTGCCGCTGGCGGAATCCATCCCGCAGCTGGAGGACTTCACCAACGACAACGACCGCCTCGCCGCCGAGCGCGCCATGGAGTACATGGACTTGAAGCCGGGCACCCCGCTGCGCGATATCAAGATCGACACGGTCTTCCTCGGCTCCTGCACCAACTCCCGCATCGAGGACCTGCGCGCCGCCGCGGAGGTCGTCAAGGGCCGCTCTGTCGCCGAGGGCACGCGCATGATCGTTGTTCCTTCCTCCACGCGAGTGAAGATGCAAGCGGAAGAAGAGGGGCTAGACAAGATCTTTATTGACGCCGGGGCGGAGTGGCGCACCGCAGGTTGTTCCATGTGCCTCGGAATGAACCCGGACCAGCTTGCCCCGGGCGAGCGTTCGGCCTCCACATCCAACCGAAACTTCGAAGGCCGCCAGGGCAAGGGCGGGCGCACCCACCTGGTTTCCCCACCAGTTGCCGCCGCCACCGCCGTGACGGGCCACCTTGCAGGCCCGGCGGATCTGTAAGACAGACCGCTAGATACCCGCACAAGACCCGCCTAAAAATTTTTCGAGCCTCCCCGCCAGCGACCTAAGTAGCAGGTGGGGGGCAGAAAGCAGAAGAGAACACCATGGAAAAGTTCAACACCCACACTGGCGTGGCGGCACCGCTGAACCGCTCTAACGTCGACACCGACCAGATCATCCCCGCCGTCTACCTGAAGCGCGTGACCCGCACCGGCTTCGAGGACGGCCTGTTCGCCGGCTGGCGCAAGGACCCGGAGTTCGTTCTGAACCAGGAGCCCTACAAGAACGCCTCCGTGCTGGTGGCCGGCCCTGACTTCGGCACTGGCTCCTCCCGTGAGCACGCCGTCTGGGCACTGATGGATTACGGCTTCCGCGTGGTTCTATCCTCCCGCTTTGCCGACATTTTCCGCGGCAACTCCGGCAAGGCCGGTCTGCTGGCCGCCCAGATGGAACAGAGCGACATCGAGCTGATCTGGAAGCTCCTGGAACAACAGCCGGGCGCGGAAATCACCGTGAACCTGGAAGACCGCACCGTCACTCTGGGTACCCACACCTTCGGCTTCGACGTGGACGACTACACCCGCTGGCGCCTGATGGAGGGCCTGGACGACATCGGCCTGACCCTGCGCAACGAAGAGGCCATCGAGGCCTTCGAATCCCAGCGCGCCAGCTTCAAGCCGCGCACCATTCCTGCAAGCTAGCGCAGGCCAGCCCGGGTGCCGGGGAACTGGTCGCTACTTCACGGATAGCGGGCTGGCCAGGTAATCCAGCCCCAGCAGCTTATCCCCGGCGAAGTGCAGCACCCAGGTGCTGGACTTCTTCACGCGCATATCCTCAATCTCCACGTCGTGCTCGCCCGCGATGCGGGCCAGCACACCCGGGATCACCGTGCCCTGGGCAACAACCATGGACACCGGCGCGGCCGTGGCGGCGTGGAACGCATCCACCGCTGCATCCGAATCGGCAGCCCACCCGGCATCGCCCAGGTTGGCGTCAAAAGTAACTTCCAACCCTAAGTCCTGAGCAATCGGCGCGGCCGTGTGCTCGCAACGCACCGGAACGGCCGAAGAAATCGTCTCCGGGCGGTAGCCCGACAGCTCAGAGACCAGCAGCTCCGCCTGGCGGCGGCCCTTCTTGCTCAAGGGGCGCAGGTCATCGTCGCCGGCCCAACCCTCGCGGGCATGCGCCTTCGCGTGGCGAACGTACAGCACGCGGCGGTCACAACCCAGCTTCAGCACACCCATGGCGGCATCCACGACCTTCAGGTCGGCCTCGTAGCTCAGCAGCTCCTTGGCCTCCTCCGGGGAAACCCAGCGCAGCTCATCGGATTCATCGTTGGGCTCGAACTTGCCGGACAAGTGCTGGGCAGTCCAGTAATAAACCACCTTCGTGCGCGAACCAACCGGGTAGTGGACATAACCCAGAACCCAGCCCAGGCGCACGCTGAATCCGGTCTCCTCCCAGATCTCGCGCATGGCGGTACCCGGCAGATTCTCGCCCGGATCGACCTTGCCCTTCGGCAGCGACCAGTCGTCGTAACGGGGACGGTGGATGATCGCGATCTCCACGTCCGTGGACTCGGGAGAGTTAGGGGTGGAGGCGGCGGCGTCCGAAGAGAAGCGCCAAATAACCGCACCCGCGGCGAAGGTCGGGCGGGCGAACTCCTCGCTGGGGCGGGATCCGATGCGGGTCACGTGGCCCTGATCGTGCCGCGACATGGCCAGGGACGTAGAAAGATCGCCAGTTCCTGTGTGAGTGATCACTTTTAAAGGGATCCCTTTCGATAGACTATTGCCGACAATCGTATAACGAACCCAAAAGTTATACCGAACTCAGCCAGACAAGTAGGCACGCAGTATAGGCGCACAGCGCAAGTGGGAAGGCGACAAGCAGATGGTGCAAGTAGCAGTGATGGGCGCAGGCTCCTGGGGCACGACGGTTGCCAAGGTTTTTGCTGACGCCGGTAACGAGGTCCGCCTCTGGGCGCGCCGCGCCGAAGTCGCCGACGACGTGCGCGACAATCACCGAAACAGCGCCTACCTGGGGGACATCGAACTGCCGGACGCGATGACCGCGACGGCCGACCCAGCCGAAGCACTGAGCGGCGCGGAGATCGTGGTGCTGGGAGTACCGTCGCAGTCGCTGCGCGAAAACCTGCAGAACTGGAAGGGGCTCATCGGCCCGGATGCCTCCTTGGTGAGCCTGGCCAAGGGCATCGAACACTCCAGCGGCCTGCGGATGAGCCAGCTGATCTCCGAGGTCGCGGAAGTGCCCAGCGAGCGCGTTGCCGTGCTGACCGGGCCGAACCTGGCCCGCGAAGTGGCCCAGGGGCAGCCCGCCGCAACCGTTGTGGCCTGCACCGACATGGACCGCGCGAAGCTGATCCAGGCGGCCGTGGCTGCACCGTACTTCCGCCCGTACACCAACACGGACGTCATCGGCTGTGAAATCGCCGGCACTTGCAAGAACATCATCGCCCTGGCGGCGGGCATTGCTGCGGGCATGGGGTTCGGCGACAACACCGCCGCCACCGTCATCACCCGCGGGCTGGCGGAAACGACCCGCCTGGCTCTGAAAGTCGGCGCCGACGCGCGCACCCTCAGCGGGCTGGCGGGCATGGGAGACCTGGTTGCCACGTGTACCTCCAAGCTCTCGCGCAACCGCAGCTTCGGCGAGCGCCTCGGCCAGGGCGAAAGCCTGGAAGAAGCTGCCAAGGCCACCAAGGGACAGGTGGCCGAAGGCGTGGTCAGCAGCCAGTCCGTCTTCGAGCTGGCGGAGAAGGTCGGCGTAGAAATGCCTATCACCGAGGCCGTTGTGGGGGTATGCCACGAAGGTGCGGATGTGCAGCAGATAATGATGGGGCTGCTTGGGCGCAGCAAGAAGGCCGAGTAGACCTAAGCAGACTGGCAGTTCGGTTGAAGGGGCGGGGCGGTGAGGATGTGGCGTCCTAAAAACGGCTAAGGTAAAAAGCCGTGAGTAACGAAGCCAAGAAGCACGCACGCACCACCGTCGCCGTCCTGTACGGCGGCCAGTCGACTGAGCACTCCGTATCCTGCATTAGCGCAGGTGCGGTGATCGACCACCTGGACCCGGAGATTTACGACGTGGTTCCCGTGGGGATCACCGAGGCCGGCGCGTGGGTGCCCGGGACGACCGACACCTCCCAGCTGCGCGCGGACGGGCGGGACATGCCGCGCGTGGAAGACGGGGGCGTGCACGTGCAGCTGACGTTTGGCGGGGCTGGAACTGACGCGGCGGGCGAGATGCGCTACGTGACTGGCCCGCAGGCAGGCGAAGTGTTTGCGCAGGTGGACGTTGTTTTCCCGGTGCTGCACGGCATGAACGGCGAGGACGGCACCGTGCAGGGCGTGCTGGATCTGGCTGGCGTGCGGTACGTCGGCAATGGCGTGCTGGCCTCGGCGGCGGGCATGGACAAGGACTTCACCAAGCGGCTGGCGCGCGAGGCTGGCATCCCGGTGGGCGAGGAGCTGATCCTGTTCCAGCCCCGCGAGCTGACAGCGGAGGAGAAGGAGCGGCTGGGGCTGCCCGTGTTCGTGAAACCGGCGCGCGGCGGATCCAGCATCGGCATCTCCAAGGTGGACAGCTGGGAGGAGTTCGATGCCGCCGTTGACCTGGCCTTTTCCCACGACAACAAGGTGATCGTGGAGGCCATGATCCACGGCGCCGAGGTCGAGTGCGGTGTGCTGCAGCACGCGGATGGCTCGATCGTGTCTTCTGTTCCGGCGATGCTGAACGGCACTGAGGATGGTGCCGAAGGGTTCTATGGTTTCGACGCCAAGTATGTCGACTCCACCGTTTCCGCCACCATTCCGGCGCCGCTACCTGCGGAGACGATCAAGGAGATCCGTCAACTGGCCATTCGCACGTTCAACGCGCTGGGGTGCGACGGCATCGCGCGTGTGGACTTCTTTGCGACGGAAAACGGACCCGTGCTGAACGAGATCAACACGATGCCTGGATTTACGCCCATCTCGATGTATCCGAAGATGTTCGCCGCTGAAGGTGTGAGCTTCGGCGACCTGGTCAGCGCGCTGATCGCCCGCGCCCTGGCCTAGCTGGGTTGCTGGCTCTAGCTCTGATTTAGCTGGGAGTAGCTGCCCGGCTCTGGCTTAGCTGGCTGGGTCTGATTTAGCTGGCTGGCTCTGGCTGGAGCTGGTTTAACTGGGAGTAGCTGCCTGGGGCTTTGCTGGCTGGCTCTGCCGCTGTTGCAGAAGTGAAGGTGATAGACAAATGCGGCTGTAGGGGCGGTTGTTAGTTCCTTTCGGGATGTACATCGGGCGAGCTTCCGGTGCAGATGTCGCTAGAACGGGAATCTGTTATTGATACCAGTTTTCTTTAACCTAAACCTGCAGGTCAGAGACTCGATCTAATTTGCGGGGATTTGGTCGCGGCGACATATTCCCGTTCTAACGACATTTGGTGCCGGGGTGTGCCTATTCTTTCGCCAGCTGCGGGGATGGATTTCTGTTCTGATGACATTGAGGCTGGGATGTGCCCATTACTAGCCGGCACGAGGGGGAAGTGCCGGAATGGCTGCAGATTTTTGGACCGCGGAGAGGAGAAGTGCCGGGATAGCTGCCGTTTTGGGGCCGCGGAGGGCGAAAGTGTCGGAAAAGTTGCAATTTGTTACTGGGACGTATTTTCAATATTGCAAACATGCAGGTCAGGAGCTTTTTGCTTGCGAGGGTGAGAGTAGCGTTTTGACGTTTTGCAACTTTTCCGACATTTGGCACTGACGGCATGGTGTGAGTGAGGTTCCTGTTGCAGGTGGGAAGCGCGGGGCTGCGGATGTGGAGTGTGGGACTGCAGAGGTGGCGTGTGCAGGGCCGCTACTGCTGGACCTGGGCGGGGCGGCTACCGTCGGGGGCGCCAGGCTGCTACTGCTGAGCCGGGGTGGACTGCTTCTCAGTCTGCTTGAGGGAAGAAGAGATTGCGCTGGTCACGGAAGTGATGACCTTGTCGCCGGCGGATTGCGGCATCGCCAGCCCCACAATCTGCTCCCGGCCCAGGGCATACCAGTGGCCCATCGTCGACCCGCGGGAAAGCGAGGGGTCGGAGAACCACGGAACGTCATCTACCTGGGTTAGGTTGGCTCCCGGCTCATAGGCCTCAGGCATCTCCAGGCCACAGCGAATGACCACCGGCTCATGCCCTTCGGCCAGGTAAGTCGCCGAGCCGCTGGGAGCCTTGTCGAACACCGACTCGTCCACACCCTCGGGCAGCGCATCGGGGTTCTTCACCTTGGAGCCACCATCAGATGCAGCGCCGTTGGACTTCCCGTTGCCGGATTTGTCGTCGCCGGTATTCCCACCAGACTTGCTACCGGTCGAAATGTGAACCAGGCGCCAATCGCCCAGCGAATCCGGCAGAGATTCCAGGAACTTGCGGCACGCTGGGGACTCGGTCGCGCCACCGGATGTGCCAGCCTCGCCGGAGCCACCGGAATCACCGGATGTGCCAGCCTCGCCGGAGCCACCGGAGCCACCGGAGCCACCGGAGCCGCCAGCGCCGCCAGCCTCGCCAGTCTCGCCAGTCTCGCCAGAGCCACCGGATGCGCCAGCGCCGCCGGAACCACCGGTGCCGCCGGCCACCGGAGCCTCGGACAGTGGGTAGGGGGCGGGCTTTGCTGGAGAGTTGGCGTCATAAAGAGAAGAAAGAGTAGAACCAACCCCCTCGAGCGCGCTGCCCACGTCGGAAGAAGCCGTCACCGCGACCGCGGGCGAACCCCCGACCGCGTACCAAGTACGCAGGTCAGAGCCCGGGGTGGCATCGGAAACGGCGGTCCAGCGTGCATCGCCAGAAGTAAACACCGGCGATAGCACTGTGTACTGATCCGGCACATTCACCCCGCAGCGCACAGACAGCTCCGCGCCCGAAGAATCACGATAAGCCGCGGCCCCATCTGGCGCTGGATCCCGCACCTCCACGGAGCGGAATCGATCTAAGTCCCGCGGCAGTGCCGCCACGAAATCGGCACACACCTGCGACGATGCCTCCGGCGCATCCACCGGCCCCATCGCCACCGGAGCGTAGACCTTCTTATCCATCGTGATCTTCGCCGCCACGATCACCACAACAATCAGCAAAATAGCCAGCACCGTCGACAACACCAGAAGGTACCGCGGGGTGGACACGGGAGAGGTGGAATCGTCACTCATAGCGCACCATCTTAATTAGACTTGTCGCGGTACCCCAAGCATCACTCGACTGAAAGGCCGCATGCGTACTTCACTCACCGTCGCCGAGGCCGGCGAGGCCGCCACCATCGCGGCGATCCGCCAGGCTGCACCGAGTTCTCTTAATGGTGATGACGCCGCAGTGTTGGAGCCCACAGGCACCAATTCACGGCACGTGTGCTCGACGGACATTCTCGTTCAGGACCGGCACTTCACCTTCGACTACTCGACTCCGTGGGAGGTCGGGGTGAAAGCTGTGACGCAGAACTTCGCGGACATTCAGGCGATGGGCGCCAGGCCGACGGCGATCCTGATGGCGATCGCCACGCCGGGGGATTTGCCGCTGCAGACGGTGGCGGATATTGCGCGCGGCATTGACGAGGGAGCCTCCCCGTGGGCGGCGGAGCTGGTCGGCGGGGACGTTGTGACCAGCAAAGACTTGGTCATTTCCATCACCGCCTTGGGTGAGATCTCCGGGCCTGCTGCAGCACTGACCTTGGACGGCGCGGGCGTGGGGCAGCGGATTATCGCCAGCGGGCCGATCGGTTACAGCGCGGCGGGCCTGGCGATCCTGCGCCACTACGGCTCGCGCAAGGCGATCCCGGCGGACGATCCGATTCTCAACGAGCTGGCGGATTGGCACTGCGCCCCGCGTCTGGAGCCAGGCCGCGGCTCTGTTGCGCGTGCGACGGGGGCAAGCGCTATGACAGATAATTCCGATGGCTTGATCGTGGACCTGTGTGCCATCGCGGAGCGCTCCGGGGTGTGCCTGGATTTGGATGGGGCGGCGCTGGTACCCGATGAGAAGCTGCGGCATGCAGCTCAGATGACTGGCAAGAATCCTCTGGAGTGGATCTACACCGGCGGTGAGGACCATACTCTCCTTGGAACTACGGACGCCCGCATGCCCAGCGGCTACCGCCGCATCGGGACTGTGCGTAGCCTTTCGGATGAGGGAGACTATGTGTTGGTCGACGGCGGGCGCCCGCCGTTTACGTCCGGCTGGCAGTCGGTGTAGTTGAGACGGCACAACAAGGCGAGGGAGCAGGCGTGAATTCTGTACGGGAGCAGGCGCACCAGCTGATCGAGCGGATCCACCCGGCGTGGTATCTGCCGGGGCTGCAGTCGGTGCTGGAGGGCGCGCTGGCTGAGGGGCACCAGGTGGCCCAGCAGGCGCGGGGGCAGCAGGTGCAGGCGGGACAACGAGCGCAGATCCTGCCCGCGCCAGAAAAAATTTTGCGGGCTTTCGAGGCCGACCCCACGCAGGTGAAAGTGCTGATCGTCGGCCAGGATCCGTACCCGACCCCTGGGCACTCCGTGGGGCTGGCGTTCTCCGCGGAGCTTCCCGCGGGCGAGCCGCTGCCGAAGTCGCTGAAGAATATTTACACCGAGTACGCAGATGACCTCGGCCTGCCAGCCCCCACCAGCGGGGATCTTTCTCCGTGGGCCGGCCGCGGGGTGCTGTTGCTTAACCGCGTGCTCACCGTCCAGGCGGGGAACGCCGGTAGCCACCGCGGCCGCGGCTGGGAGGCCATCACCGAGGCCGCCGTCCGCCAAGTCGCCGCCAACCCGCACTTCGCCGCGATCCTGTGGGGTAAGCAAGCTCAGCAGCTGGCGCCGCTCATCGGCGCGGAGCGCTGCGTGATATCCCCGCATCCCTCGCCGCTGTCCGCCTATCGAGGCTTCTTCGGTTCGCGTCCCTTCAGCAGGGCAAATGCGATCCTGGAGGCATCGGGTGGCGCCCCGGTCGACTGGCGGCTTTAGCTGTACTGGCTGGGGACGTTGATAAGTCTTGAGAACGGGGGGCTGGTTGTTGCAAGCGGTGTGCGGCCGGTGCTGGTTGTAGTGGTGCAGCCACGGCAGTAGAGCGTCTCGGCGTTGCTGCTCGCTGGTGTAGCAGCGAGCGTACGCCCAGCCGTCGGCCATGGTGCGATGGAAGCGCTCGACCTTGCCGTTGGTCTGAGGCCGGTAAGGGCGCGTGTGCTTCGGCATGGTCGAGAGAGCTTCGCAGGTGCTGTGCCACAGGTTGGACCGATAAGCACCTCCATTGTCCGAAAGCACTCTCTCTATGGTGACGCCGTGCTTGGCGAACCACTCCACCGCGCGGCACAGCACACCGACTGAGGTCGCAGCTGTTTCGTCATCGTGGACCTCGGTGAAGGCGACGCGGGAATGGTCGTCAAGGACGGTGTGAACGAACGAGTATCCGAGCTTTGGACTACCGTAGGCACTGAGTGACTTGCCCGGTGTTGCGGCGCGATGCTTCTCGCCATGGCGACGACCGACGTAGCGCCAGCCGCCACCGTCAGGGATGTTTCCGAGTTTCTTCACGTCGACATGTACGAGTGACCCCGGGAGGTCGTGCTCGTACCGCCTAACCGGCTCATCCGTAGCTCGATCGGTTTACGAGAGGCGATTGAGACCCGCCGAGCGCAGGATACGGTGAACCGTCGATGGGGCAACGTGGAGCCGGCCGGCGAGCCGAACGGGTCCTTCTCTCAACCGCATCCGCAGGCTCACGCACCGCTTCACCACATCCTTGCTCGTCCTTTTCGGTGACGACTTCGGCCGAGAGGATCGATCGTGCATGGGCTCACCGGCACGGTAACGGTCGACCCATCTCTTCACGGTCGGCCATGTCACCTGGAAACGAGCAGCGACCTCACTGATCGGCCATCCTTCGTGCACCACGAGACGAGTGGCTTTGAATCGGTGACGCGGCGCCAAGGCCGCGTTAGCTTGTGGCATTCGATCTCCTGGAATTAAGCAGGCGGCCCTATATGGGATTGCCTGTCGATGGCAATTTCCCCTGCACGTTCAATCTCTTCAGAGAACGGGGATGAGCTCCTCATGGAGCCAACCACGCAGATGCGTCGACGTGGTGGTCAGCGGGGTGCGATTCTGCTCGGGGATGAAGCCCTCACGTAGACCGGTGGACATCTCAAGGATTGCCTCGGCCATGTCCGGTGGCATCCCTACCTGGAGATACTGTTCACGCATCTGGGCATCGCTGATCTGCTCGACTCGGACCTCCCGGTCGAGCTCTTCTGAAAGGATTGTCGCGACCTGGGACCATGTCAGGTCCTCAGGGCCGTGAACTGCCTGGACATGGCGTCCGCTCCAGTTGCGATTCAGCAAGATGAGCGCTGCTACCTCAGCAATATCTCGCGGGGCTACCCAGCTCATCGGAAAGTTGGGTGGCAGTACGGTCTGGAGGTGCCCCGTTCTGATCGACGCCAGGTCCAACAGCAGATTAGTGAAGAAGAACCCGCAGCGAAGGTGAGTGACGTCCACGTCACAGGCATCGAGAGCGACTTCCGTCTCGGCCAGGCCATCGATTTCACCGGCACCGTGACGCTTTTCCGCGCCAACGCTGCTCTGGAAAACAACCCGTCCGATCCGGTTCGCCTCAACTGCGGCGACGATTGACTCCGTCGCACGCCGGTAGTCTGCCAGAGGAGCCGACGAGGTGGTTGGGGGATCGACCCAATAGATCGCATCTATACCAGCGGTGGCTGAAACGATCTGGTCAGGGTCGAACGAGTCTGCTTTTACCACGTCCGCATACTCCGCAACGGAGGTCGAGATTTTCTCCGGGTGGCGGGTGAGTAACAGCGGTCTGACTCCGGCTCGGATGAGCATGCGCGTCAAGTGTTGACCAACGTTCCCCTGCGGAGTCGTGATGGCGATCGTCATGATGATTCCTCTCTTCCGTTCGTGCTTCCACTCTAGAGGCAGATCCGGCCTGATCCTGTCCGCAATTTCTGGAACCATGGAGACATGGACACTCCATCGACGCGATCACTCAAGTTGCTGGCGCTGCTCCAGTCAGGAGGACAATGGGGTGGTCGCGAGCTGGCAGATAAGCTGCAGGTCAGCGAACGAACCGTGCGTCGGGATGCCATGCGGCTGCGCGACCTGGGTTACGACGTTCGCTCCCGCCCGGGCCCCGGCGGCACTTACGCTCTTCGGCCGGGTATGAAGATTCCGCCGTTGCTGCTGACAGCGGACGAGGTCACGACGATCATCACGAGCCTGTTGGTTCTCGAAGCGTGGTCGCCCGACGACGCCACCGCTGTGACAGCACGCGCCAAGCTCGAGCAAGTCCTGCCCAAAAAGCTGAAACAGAGGGCTGCGGCGGTGGCCCTGTCGACACAAGTCTCTCGGGAACCTCCAGCGTCCGTGGATTGGAATCTCGTGGGCACGATCGCCGACGCCATCGCGACAAGTTCGCGGGTCACCTTCGGCTACACCGACCAGCATGGTCGTCGTTCGCACCGGACCATCGAACCGTATCGACACTTCCTGCGCCAGCAACGCTGGTACCTCATTGCCTACGACCTCATGCGCGAGGACTGGCGCATCTTCCGCCTCGACCGCGTAGAGGATGTGGCAACCTTCCCTGGACCTCATGACCCGCCAATATTCCCGTGGCACTCGATCGAGGACTGGCTGACAAGCGACTTCGGAGCCACCTACGAACACTGAACTAATGTCTCCGGTCAGTACATTTATCAACGATGGCCGGGTCCGTTCGTTGCTTTGTCGGATTGTGCAGCCTCGAGTTTTCCGAGGAGTTCTTCCAAGTTGGTCAACTCTCTATGGGTGAGTCCCTGGAAAAATGAGTCACGTCCTTGACGCAGGGCAGGCTGAACATCGTCCCACCACTGCTGGCCAGCGGGTGTCAAACAGAGGAGTCGTGATCTCGCATCGGCGGGGTTTGATCGAGCTTGAACCCACCCCACCGCCGTGAGCTTTTTGATTGTGGCGCCGATGTTTCGCGGGTCAACGGCTGTAACCATTGCTACGTCGTTTTGTGTTCGTTCGCCTTCCGCGATCGCCGCCATGGCTGTGAACTGCGTGGTGGTAATTCCCTGCTCTGTGAGGAGAGCTGCCCATGCTCTCTCGGCACGGCGTCCAAGTGTGGCCAACAGGAAACTAGCGCCTTGGCGGTACTTGACTTTGCTTGAATTATTCATATTTTATGTATACATGACTTCGTTGAAAATCCCGACTGGACACAACACCATAAACCCCTTCGCCATCGTCCCCGACTCCGTGAGCTTCATCCACTTCGTGGAAACAGTTTTCGATGGTCGAGAAGCAGCGCATGTTCGCACGCCGGATCGAGATGGTTCGATCATCCATGCGGAAGTAATGGTTGGAGATGCCACCATCATGCTTTGTGATCGAAAGCAAGATTGGCCGTTCACGCCAGCCCTCCTGCAGGTCTACGTTCCTGACGCCCAGGCGTGCCTCGATAGGGCTGTAAAGGAAGGAGGCCGCGTCGTTACTCCAATTAGCGATTTCTACGGTGGCTATCGTCTCGCAAGACTTCTTGATCCGTGGCAAAACCTCTGGTGGCTCTACGAGCCGACGGCTCAACCGCAAAACCAGGACGAGCGCGACAGTGACACCGAGTGGCACGATAGCGAGCCGAGTGCCGTCTACAGCACTCTCATGGAGACTATGTGCTCTATGGGTGAACGATAAACAAGTCAACCCCCCACCTGGATTCGCGTTGGATGCGGGAGATCTACATCACTGGCACGGAAGGAATAACGCGCCGCGATCCCGCAAACCGCACTGCTGTCTGGCTGGTTCGCTAGGGTAGTGGGAGTGAAATCTAGCAAGGCAGAGGCGCAACCGGTGGCAGAAGCACAACCGGCGAATCAGGCGCCCACTCAGCTCGACGCGCGCGTCGTCGCCCAGTGGGCTCGCCTCTCGGCCAGCCGGCTGCGCGAGCAGAGCCAGGCGATCAACGCCCTGAATGTCTTCCCGATCCCGGATTCCGATACCGGTTCCAACATGGCGCACACCATGACCACCGCAGTCTCGACGGTCGACGCGCTGGAGGAAGGCGCAAGCCTCCCCGAGGTCACCATCGCCCTGGCCACCGGCGCGGTTCGTGGCGCCCGTGGAAACTCCGGCCTGGTGCTCAGCCAGGTGATGCGCGCCCTCGCCGAGGCGGCCTCGCAGGGACACATCGACGGCCCCGCCGTGGCGGACACGCTCTCGCAGTCTGTGGGCTTCGTCCGCACCGCAATCTCCACGCCTGTCGAGGGCACCGTCATCAGCGTGCTCGATGCCGCCGCCACCGCCGCTCACGAGGCCGAGCCGAACCTCGCGGACGTCGCCACCCGCGCCCTCCACGCCGCCGAGGAAGCCCTGGCCAACACCCCCAACCAGCTGCCCGTCCTCGCCGAAGCGGGGGTCGTGGACGCAGGCGGCCAGGGCCTCGTGGTGATCCTGCAGGCCCTGGTTGATGTTCTGGACGGTGCGGGTCTTATTGAGGACGCCCCCACGCCCGACCACGAACGAACCCAGCAAGAGGTCGAGGTGATGTTCTTCTTCGAGGGGAACCTGGATGCCCTGCGGGAGCTGCTGGAAGCCCACGGCAATTCGGTGATCGTCGGACCCCTGAGTCCGGAATCCGGCACCGCGCACGTGCACACCAACCGCGCCGGCGAGGTCATCGAAAAGGCCTTCGCCCTGGGAACCGTCACCGACCTGCGTATCGAGGTTCTGCCCGCCGACGGGGAAGCCGCCGACAGCGGAAAGCCAAGCACACCAGCCCCCGCGAGCAACCAGGCGCGGGCGGAAGACAAAGGGCCGTTCATCGTGGCGCTCACGCCCACCGGCGGCGTCGCGCGACTTTTCGAGGCTGCGGGGGCGGTGGCGGTGGCGTCACCAAACAACAAAACCCTGGGTGAAGCAGTGCAGGAACTGGGCGAAGGGCCGGTTGCCGTGTTGACCAACGGGCAGGACGTTGCCGCGCTGCAGGGGTTAGACGGGACGCGAGAGGTCGACATCATCGATACGAAATCGCTGGTCGGCGGGCTGGCGGCGCTGGCGGTGAACGATCCCAGCGTGGACTGGGACGACAATGTCGAGGAAATGATCGACGCGGTAGAGGCGCAACGCTTCGCCACGTGCCCGCCCGACACCATGGTCGATACCCTCAGCACCATGTTGGCCGACGGTGGCGAGCTGGTGACCCTGCTGTGGAGCGACCCGGCGACTGACCAGGCCGCCATCGATGGGCTGAAAGCAACCTTCGCCGAGCTATACCCGGACGTGCAGATCGACGACCATCACATCGAACTTCAAGGCAACGATTACGACCCGTGCCTGGTGCAGATCGGGGTGGAGTAGCCCATGCTGGGGTGGCAGGACTCGCGCCCACTATCGGTTGCGATCTCCAACGACCGCGCGAAGCGGCTGGCCGACAAGCCCGGCATCAAAACCATCGCCGATGCAGTGCTGAACTTCCCCGTCACCTACGCGCGGCTCGGCTCGCCGCAGGGGCTGGACGAGCTGCGAGTCGGGGAGAAGTACACCTGTGCCGGGGAGATCCTCAGCGTGGGGGAGAAAGACAACCACTCCGGGCGTGGGCCCAGAAAATTTTTGACGTTTACCTTCACCGACGGTGTGCGGAGCTTCCGCTCCGCGTTGTTCGGGAATGTGGCCTACCACCGAAAGCGCATCAAGCGGGGCTCGATGATGCTGTTGCACGGCAAGCTCTCCGAGTTCAACGGCCAGTGGGAGCTGAAAAACCCCAGCTACGTATCCATCCTGCCCGCCCTGGATGCGGAGTTCGGCATGTTCGGGCCACTGAAGACGATTGTGGACGTCATGGGCTCCGAGACCGCCGCCCAGGAGCTGCTGGCCAAGCCGTGGATGGCCGGATACAAGCGCCGCCCCGGCACTTCCACCGCAGAAATGCTGGGAGTGATGGACCACGTACTGCGGGTCATGGACGAACCCGGTGAGTTCCTGCCACTCCCGCGCCGCAACCCCGGCGCGCCCGCCTGGCCCACGGATGGAAAGGGCCGCCCGCTGATTAGCTTCGCCGACGCACTACGGCACATCCACCAGCCGAGCGAAGCCGGCCCCGAACCCGCTCGGCGCAGGCTGAAGTTCAACGAGGCGCTCGAGCTGCAGTTGGTCATGGCTCTACGGCGCAATGACGCCACCAAGCGCACCGGCATGGCGCTCGCGCCGGGCGAAAACGTGGAAAAGCTGATCGCAGGGCTGCCCTTCGACCTCAGCGCGGGGCAGAAGATGGCGCTGGAGGACATCGGCTCCCGCCTGGGCGGAACCACCCCGGCGAACCTGCTGCTGCACGGTGAGGTCGGCTCCGGCAAGACGATGGTGGCGTTGATCAGCATGCTCTGGGCCGTGGACTCCGGCTATCAGTGCGTTTTCATCGCGCCGACGGAAATCCTGGCGGTGCAGCACGCCCGCAGTCTGGTGAAGATGCTGGAGAACACCGACGTGCGAGTATCCGTACTGGTCGGCAGTCAGAAGCAGGCAGAGAAGCAGCGCACGCTCCTGGACCTGGTCTCCGGCCAGACCGACATTGTGGTCGGCACGCACGCGGTGATCCAGGACTCGGTGGAGTTCTACCGTCTGGGCATGGTGATCGTCGACGAGCAGCACCGCTTCGGCGTGCAGCAGCGCAACAAGCTGCGGGAATCCGCGCCGGTGGATGCCACCCCACACATGATGGTCATGACCGCCACCCCGATCCCGCGATCTGTGGGCATGACGATGTTCGGAGACCTGACGCCCATCACGCTGGTCGGCAAGCCCGGCGGACGCGGGGCGATCGAAACAGTGGTGGTACCCGCCGACAAATACCGCTGGGTGCGGCGCGCCTGGGAGCGCATGGGCGAGGAGATCAAGGCCGGCGGCCAGGCCTACGTGGTAGCGCCCCGCATCGAGGGTCGCTCTGGTGTGGAGGAATGGTGTGAGCGGATCGCCACCGAGGAACTGCCCGGCTGCCGAGTGGCGATGCTGCACGGCAAGATGGACCCCGCCGACAAGGACCAGGTGATGCAGGACTTCGCCGCCGGGAAGATCGACGTGCTGGTCGCCACCACCGTCATCGAGGTCGGCGTGGACGTACCCAACGCCTCCATGATGATGATCCTGAAGGCAGAGAACTTCGGCTTCTCCCAGCTCCACCAACTGCGCGGGCGCATCGGCCGCGGGCGCCGGGACTCGCTGTGCCTGCTGCACACCACCGCCGCGCCGGATAGCCCCTCCTTCCACCGCCTGCAGGTGGTGGCGCAAAGCAACGACGGATTCCGCCTGGCGGAGGAAGACCTGAAGATGCGCACCGAAGGAGACATCCTGGGCCAGGACCAGTCGGGGCGGTCGGCGCGAAGGGCGTCACTACTAGACCTCAGCACCGACGGCGAGATCATCGAATCGGCGCGCGACTACGCAGAAGCGCTGGTGGCCTACGACGAACAGCTGGCGCGCTCGCTGGTGGTGGACATCGAGATCGACGACCAGGACTACATCGAGAAGAGCTAGGTGTGATGTCCAGGGACGTTGTTGAGTCGGTCGAAGGGTACGCCGCCAATCGCAGAGTGGTGTCGGTGGTGGTTGTAGAAGTGGAGCCAGCCGGGCAGCGCCAGGCGTCGTTCGGCCTCTGAACCGTAAAACCTGGCATAGGCCCAGCCGTCCCCGAGCGTGCGGTGGAATCGCTCGATCTTCCCGTTCGTCTGCGGCCGGTAGGGGCGTGTCCGCTTGTGTCGGATGCCGAGCCGAGCGCAGAAGTCCCTCCATGCGTGGGATCTGTATGCCGACCCGTTGTCGGATAGGACTCGCTCGACGGTCACGCCTCGTTCGGCGAACCAGGCCACGGCGCGTTCGAGAACTCCCACCGCTGTGCTCGCCTGCTCATCCGACCAGATTTCTGCGTATGCGACGCGGGAGTGGTCGTCGATGACTGTGTGAACGAACGCCGTCCCGGTGCGCGGCTTGTGATCTTTTCCTCGTGGTAATCCCGGAGTCGCGAGCTTGTTCCGTGCGCCTTGCTGCCGACCTACGTAACGATGTCCACCGCCGTCGGGGATGTTGCCGAACTTCGTGACATCGACATGAATCAACGATCCCGGATGAGGATGCTCATATCGCCGCAATGGCTCGCCAGTGACACGATCGATATGCGAGAGGCGGTTCACGCGGCAACGGACGAGGACCGCGTGAACAGTCGACGTCGAGAGACCAAGTCGCGCAGCGATCTGGGCTGGCCCCAGTCGAAGCCGCCAGCGCAGGTTGATGATCTTCTTCTTGACATGCTCGGGCGTCCTGCCTGGGATCCGGTGCGGCTTGCTGGAGCGATCCTGCATCCCAAACTCACCCTCTTCCCGGTAGCGGCCTGCCCATTTCCGGGCAGTGATCGGGGAGACCATGAACATCTTGGGGTCGTTTGCGGGAGGGGGCGGAATCCTACGCTAAGGCTTTGGCCAGCGATATTCTCCGGTGAGATTGATGTGTTCCCATCCGAGCGGCGAAACATGGGCCAAGAGATCGGGCGATAGCAGCTTTCCATCGCGTTTCTGGTTTGCAACGACCTCGCCGAGCTTCATGGTGTTCCAGAAGATGATGATGGCGGCGAGCAGATTCATGCCGGCGATGCGGTAATGCTGGCCTTCGGCGGAACGGTCGCGGATTTCACCGCGGCGGTGGAAGCTGATTGCCCGCTTCAGCGCATGATGAGCTTCGCCTTTGTTGAGCCCGATCTGGGCACGCCGTTGGAGTTCGGCATCCAGAATCCAGTCGATCATGAACAGGGTGCGCTCGACGCGACCGACTTCCCGCAGGGCTGTCGCGAGCTCGTTCTGCCGCGGATAGGAGGCGAGTTTCCGCAGAATCTGGCTTGGCGCGACGGTCCCGGCAGCAATGGTGGCGGCGATGCGCAGGATGTCGGGCCAATTGCGCTCGATCATGGCTTGGTTGACCTTTCCGCCGATCAACGCTCGCAGGTGCGCCGGGGCGGCCGACGGATTGAACGCGTAGAGCCGTTTGGATGGCAGGTCGCGGATGCGCGGAGCGAACCGGTAGCCGAGAATGGCACATGCGGCAAAGACGTGATCGGTGAAGCCGCCCGTGTCGGTGAACTGCTCGCGGATATGGCGTCCAGCATCGTTCATCAGCAGGCCATCGAGGATGTAAGGCGCTTCGCTTGCCGTTGCAGGAATCACCTGGGTTGCGAACGGCGCATATTGGTCGGAGACGTGGCTATAGGCTTTCAGGCCCGGGGTATTGCCATATTTCGCGTTGACCAGGTTCATGGCCTCACCTTGCTCTGTAGCGACGAAGAACTGTCCGTCGCTCGAAGCCGACGTGCCCATGCCCCAGAACCGGGCCATGGGTAACGCTGCCTGTGCCTCGACCACCATGGCCAGCGCCCGGTCATAGGCTTCGCCCTCGACATGCCACCGTCCAATGCGGATCAATTCCCAGAAGGTGTGGGTGTTTGTCGCATCCGCCATTTTGCGCAAGCCGAGGTTGATCCCTTCCGCCAAGATAACGTTCATTAGCCCGATCCGGTCAGCGCAGGGTGCTCCTGTGCGCAGATGGGTGAACGCTTCGGTGAAGCCGGTCGCCGCATCCACCTCCAGCAGGAGATCGGTGATGCGCGTGGGCGGGATCTGCTTGTAGAGATCGAGCACCAGATCTTCGGCGCCTGTCGGCGCGGCGGCTTCGAGTTTCTCGATATGCAGAACGCCGTTTTCAATCGACCCGCCCGGGATCGTGCCTGCGCGAGCGGCACGGCCAAGCTCGCGCAACCGCATGTCGAGGCGAGCTTGCCGGTCTGCCAGCCATTCCTCCGGCCGCAATGGCACAGCGAGACGACCGCCTTCCGCGATGGCTTGTGCCGGAACGAGTGCGTGTTTCAGATCGCCATAGCGCCGGGACCTAGTAAGCCAGACATCTCCGGAGCGGAACGCATCGCGCAGATGGAACAGCACCGCGATCTCCCATAGGCGAGCGTCGCCAGCCCTCTGGGCCCGAAGGTGGCGATGCCATTTCGAGCTGGGCCGCAAGAAGCTGGTCATCGCGGCATCGTTCAAACCGGTACGAAGGGCCGTCACCGCTTCCAGAAGCGGCAGTGCAACGGGCGCAGCTCGCAGATCGAGCAGGCGCAACATGCGTGGAGCGTATCGGCGGAAGCGGTGATAACCGTCGAGCACATGATTGAGCGGATCGTCGGCCATGGTGGCGGTCAGCCTGGTTGCCATTGCAACAAGGGTTTTTAAGCCGTCCCACCCTGACCCACTCGCGATGACATCGCCCAGCGGCTGGCCATCATCCTGTGCATCGACCAGGGCGCCCCCGATCTCGGCGAAGGATTTCAGGGTGTCACGCACCACCCCCGCTTCGTCTGCGACCTTTGCATGGCAAATACGCTCCGAAGCACGGTAGAGACGGCCGACGATCCGGTCGTGGGTTTCGACCACTGCGTCGGCCAACATCGCCTGCCATTCCGAGACGCAAACAGCCAAGATCGCAAGCCGCCTGTCCTCCGGGAGATCGCGCATGCCGTCGGCATAATACCGTTCACCCTGCCTGCGCAGACGAGTCACCCGATGGGCAGGAACGCCGGCAAGCAGATCCTCGGGGAGATCGACGCGTTGCAGATATTCGAGCCGGTCGAGCAGCCGGTTGGCCGACGAAGAGTTCGAGCCAGGCTCGAACTGGCGCAGCCACACAAAACGGGTCACCCGATCATCAGCCGTCTCCTCGAGCAATGCCAGCAACTGTTCTCGGATCGACATAGGCAGCCGACTGGCGATCCTCGTCTCGATGCGTCGCTCGGCATCGACGAGAGCCGCGGCACAAAGCCGCTCGATCGTGGATGTCGCGGGAAGGACAGTGCGGGTGCGTCGGCACTCGGCTACGAAGCGACGGGCGATATCCTCGTTCGACACCGCCATCTCGGCTTCTCGGAACAACCATTCCTTCAGCTCGCTCGCACCACGTCCGGAGAAGGTGCGGAAGCCGTAGAGCCCCCGTAACTCGGCAAGATGCTCGTGCCGTGTTTCCTCGCGGGCAGCATAGTCTACGAGATCGTCGGCACCCAGGCCAAGCTGCGCTCCGATAAATTCGATGACCTCTGCAGGGATCAGTTCGCCTGGAGCCAGCACCCGGCCGGGATAGCGCAGGACACACAATTGCAGGGCGAAGCCGAACCTGTTGTGAGCGCGCCGACGCAGCCTGATATGCCCAAAGTCTTCATCACTCAGCGTATAGTGCTTGAGCAAATCCGTCTGTGAAGTCGGCAAGCGCAACAGCGCGTCTTTCTGCCGATCGGTTAGAGTGACGCGACGCGGCATACATGTTCCTTTTTCAAAATCTGATAGCGTTCAAGACGCTTTGTTTATGAAGCTGGTTGAGATACATTTCCAGAGGTCAATGCAATCGTGGCCGAAGCGCCGCCTCAAACCAACGTTTGTGATACATGCTGATCGGATATGCCCGCGTCTCCAAAGCCGATGGCTCGCAGTCTCTCGACCTGCAGCACGACGCCTTGCGCGCCGCAGGTGTCGAACGGGACAATATCTATGATGATCTTGCTTCCGGCGGTCGTGATGATCGCCCTGGCTTGACTGCCTGCCTCAAGTCATTGCGTGACGGCGATGTGCTGGTGGTCTGGAAGCTCGATCGCCTCGGACGATCGCTTGCCCATCTGGTCAACACGGTGAAGGAGCTGTCAGACCGCAAGATCGGCCTGCGGGTTCTGACTGGAAAGGGCGCTCAGAGGCACTGTTGCAAAGTTAGCGATGAGGCAGCCTTTTGTCTTATTCAAAGGCCTTACATTTCAAAAACTCTGCTTACCAGGCGCATTTCGCCCAGGGGATCACCATAATAAAATGCTGAGGC
>NZ_JAKRND010000018.1 GCF_022347285.1 Corynebacterium sp. ACRPH | reverse complement strand
GGCGAAGCCACTCAGGAGGTCGCATGAGCCAGTCGCAACACCGGGCTCGTGCCGGTCCCTGAGATCGTCATGCTGCCTATTTTATCGAAAGGGCAGATACACCACTCGCGTGGACTTGACCTTTCCATTATTAGAGGGGTGCAGATAGCCCAGTGGGGCTGGTGGGGCTGGTGTGGTGCGTACGGTGGTTACCGCATGACGGCTACCGCTCAGCCAGCGCGGCCAGGCTGCCAAACCAGTTAGTCCCTAGGCCTTCGGCGCAGTCACCGTGTACTGCCACGCGCCCAGCGCAGCGTTTGCGCCGGCGCCCTGGGCAATCACTATCTGCTTGAACGGCACTGCAGTGCAGTCGCCGGCGGCGTACACGCCCGGGATGTTGGTGGCATTGTGCTCGTCCACCACAATTTCGCCCATCTTGTTCAGCTCCACGCCGGATTCGCCCAGCCACTGGGTGTTCGGCACCAGGCCGATCTGGATGAACACGCCCGCGACGTCCAGAGACTTCGACTTGTCGTTAGTGCGGTCCGTGTAGTTCAGGCCGGTGACGTTCTTGCCGTCGCCCACGATCTCCGTCGTAGCTGCCGACGTAATCACGTCGATGTTCGCGGTTTCCTCCACGCGCTGCATCAGGATGTCATCCGCGCGGCAGGCCTCGCCGAACTCCAGAACCGTCACGTGCTTCACCACGCCTGCCAGGTCCAGCGCAGCCTCGATGCCCGAGTTTCCGCCGCCGATCACGGCCACGGACTTCCCCTTGAACAGCGGGCCGTCGCAGTGCGGGCAGAAGGTCACGCCCTTGTTGCGGTACTCCTCCTCGCCTGGAACGCCCAGGGTTCGCCACTGTGCGCCCGTGGCGATAACGAGGGCACGGGCGCGCAGGGTGGCGTCATCCCCAAAGTGCACCGTGTGTAGGCCACCCTCCTCGGTGGCAGGGGTCAGACCCGTCGCGGCCTGGGCCTTCACCACGTCAATGTCGTACTGGCCGACGTGCTCTTCGAACTCCGCCGCCAGCTTCGGACCCTCGGTGGCGGGCACGGAGATGAAGTTCTCGATGGAGTTCGTGTCCAGCACCTGGCCGCCGAAGCGCTCGCCAATCAGGCCTACGCTCAGGCCCTTGCGGGCAACGTAGATGGAGGCCGCTGCACCCGCCGGACCCTGGCCAACCACCAGCACCTCGTAGGGCTTCTTCTCATTCAGCTTCTTTGCCTCGCGCGCGGCGGAACCGCTGTCCAGCTTGCGCACGAAGTCTTCGATGGTGGTGCGGCCCTGGCCGAACTCCTCGCCGTTCAGGTAGATGGTTGGCACGGCCAGAACGTTGTTCTCGTTGACCTCGTCCTGGAACAGCGAGCCCTCCACCGCGGTGTGCTTGATGCGCGGATTCAGCACTGCCATGGTGTTCAGCGCCTGCACGACGGTCGGGCAGTTCTGGCAGGTCAGAGACATGTAGGTGACGAACTCGTAGTCGCCGTCCAGGTTTTCTACCTGCTCGATCAGGTCCTTGTCTTCCTTGATCGGGTTGCCGCCGACCTGCAGCAGCGCCAGCACCAGGGAGCTGAACTCGTGGCCCATCGGGATGCCCGCGAAGGCCACGGAAATGTCGCTACCAGTGCGGACGATGCTGAAGGAGGGCTTGCGCTCGTGCGCGTCGTCGTCGCGGCGGGCAGTGATCTTGTCGGACAGCCCGGCGATGTCCTGCAGCAGCTTCTCCAGGTCCTCGGAAGCCGAACGGTCGTCCAGGCTGTACACCAGCTCGATGTCCTTGGTGATGCGGGGGACGAGCTGGCTGAGCTGCTTGCGCAGGTTGTCGTCCAGTAATTGCTTAGCCATTGGGTGCTCTCTTTCTTCGTTTATTGACGCCACCCTGAGGGGATGCGCGCCACACATGGATTCTTCGGGGGATGGGGATTTATTGGTGGATTAAAGGCACTAAAAACGGCGGGCAGGATCCGTAAGTGGAAAGCCCGGCCCGCCGTGGGTTTCCCGCCTGGGTGCGGCGGGGGGAGTGGAAGGGGAAGTTAGATCTTGCCAACCAGGTCGATGCCCGGGGTCAGGGTCTCTTCGCCCTCTTCCCACTTGGCGGGGCAAACCTCGCCCGGGTGAGCTGCGACGTACTGAGCGGCCTTGACCTTGCGAACCAGCTCGGAAGCGTCGCGACCGATGCCCTCGGCGGTCTGCTCGATGTACTGGATCTTGCCCTCCGGGTCTACCAGGAAGGTTGCGCGGTCTGCCTGGCCGGCGCCCGGGCGCATGTTCTGGAAGTTGTTGGTCAGCTGACCGGTGGAGTCGCCCAGCATGTAGTAGTTAACCTTGCCGACCTGATCGGACTCTGCGTGCCATGCCTTGTGCACGAAGTGGGAGTCAGTGGATACGGCGTAAACCTCTACGTCCATGCCCTTCAGCTCTTCGTAGTGGTCAGCCAGGTCGCCCAGCTCGGTGGGGCAGACGAAGGTGAAGTCGCCGGGGTAGAAGAAGAAGATGGACCACTTGCCCAGGACGTCGTCCTTGGATACCTCGGTGAACTCACCGTTGAAGAAAGCGGGGTTCTTGAAATCCAGAATCTCGGTGTTGATGAGGGACATGCTGTGCCTCCTTGGGGGCTTGGTTTCAGGTTCTTAGTTGGCAGTTATACGCAACTGTCGCTACAAAGCCTACCGATTTTCTTCAGTCTTGTTTTGAAGTTGAAGTGGATCATCGGGGGCGGCAATGTGGGCTGCTTGATTGCGATCCACCACCCATTATAGCGATGACTTTGTAAAAGTCAAGGATTGATAGGTTTACATTGGTGGCGGGTTATGGGTTTAAATCGGAGGTCGCTATCAATGCTGATTTATGGGACCTTGCGTGTGGTTTGCGAGGCTTCGTATGTGATGAACCTCTCTTAGGGCTTGAGGGAGAGTTGACTGGGGGCTAGTATGACGCATTCAAACAGACAGACAGATCGGTTCATTTTTAGTTTGGAGTAGGGGAACTCATGATTGTCACCGGATTGGCATTAGGTGCTGTCCTTGGCTGGGTTATGCAACGCGGCAGGTTCTGCGTAACCGGCATGATCCGCGATATTTTCTTGAACAAGACCTGGCGGGGCTTCACCGCCTTGCTTATCGTCATCGCAGTGCACGCGGTCGGCCTTGCCGCCCTGACGACTGCGGGAGTGATTACGCCCGAGTACAAGCAGTTCGCACCGCTCGCCGTCGTGCTGGGTGGTCTGCTTTTCGGCATGGGCATCGTGCTGGCGGGTGGCTGCGCATCCGGCACGTGGTACCGCTCTGCCGAGGGGCTTATCGGTTCGTGGCTGGCGCTGGTCTTCTACGCAGGCAGTGCCGCCGCTATGAAGGGTGGCTCGCTGAACGCCCTCAACGAGGGACTGCGCAGCTGGACGCTGCCCATCACCACCATCCACGGGTCTCTGGGGATCTCCGTGTGGTGGCTTGTCATCCCATTTGCGCTGGGAGTTGCCTTCCTGACCCGTCGCTTCCTGGCGCAGGAAGCTCAAGCGCCGAAGATGGCGACCCTGAAGCCGAAGAAGACCGGCCTCGCACACCTGCTGGCGGAAAAGCCCTGGCACTTTTACCCGACCGCGGCCATCATCGGTGCGCTGGGCGTACTCGCATGGCCGCTGTCGGCGGCGACGGGTCGCAACGACGGACTCGGCATCACCAGCCCATCGTCCAACCTCTCTAAGTTCCTCATCAGTGGCGAAGACACAGTTGACTGGGGAGTCATGCTGGTGCTCGGCCTGCTGGTGGGCGCCTTCTTCGCTGCCAAGGCGTCCGGCGAATTCCGTCTGCGCGTTCCCTCCGCTGAGCAGGCTGTTCGCTCCGTCATCGGTGGCGTGCTGATGGGTGTGGGCGCCTCCGCTGCCGGCGGCTGCACCGTGGGTAACGGCATGGTGCAGACCTCCCTGTTCAGCTACCAGGGTTGGGTTGCACTGCTGTTCATCGCCATCGGAATCGGCGTTGCCGCAAAGCTGTGGCTCAAGCCCACCGATGCGGTGCCGGGCCAGGCATCCAACCCGACGGCCAACCAGCCAAGCCAGACGCAGTCCTCCCCGCGCGCCGCACAGTCCGCACAGCCTGCACAGTCCGTACAGTCCGCTGCAGAGCAGAAGGCCATGGCTGCCCAGCTGGGCTTCCAAACCACAGGCACCCTGCTGCTGGATCGCAAGGCCACGGCTGCGGAGAGCGTTGAATCGAGTGGAGCCAGCGGAGATAGCGACCTCAAATTGGTCGGCGACCGGACTTATAAGCTCGACACTCTCGGCGCGGTATGCCCGTTCCCTCTGATCGACGCCAAGGCGGCGATGGCTGACCTTTCCGTCGGGGATTCGCTGCAGATCGACTTTGACTGCACCCAAGCTACCGATGCCATCCCGCGGTGGGCTGCCACCGATGGCCACGAAGTCACGAACTTCGAGCAGACCGCCGACGCTGGTTGGACCATCACCGTTAAGAAGGGCAGCTAGGCTGCCAGCAGCCTATTCGGCCCCCACCGCCCCGCATTGGGGGTGGTTGGGGCGAGAGGGGCGTCACTAAGAAAAGCGAGCAATGGGCGAGCACGGCAACAATGGGGCACATGAGCGACTCACCGGTAACTAGGCACACAATCTTCCAGAACTCCCTGATGACCGCCCTGCTGGACGGCATTTACGACGGCGAGATGACCGTCGGCGAGCTGCTGGGCAAGGGCAACTTCGGGCTGGGGACGTTCGACGCGCTGGACGGCGAGATGGTCATCATCGACGGCGTTTGCTACCAGCTGCGCCACGATGGCAGCGCCACCCGCGCCGATCTGGAAACCCGCAGCCCCTATGCCGTGGCCACCAACTTCGTGCCGCGCATCCGCCGCCGCGCCCCGCAGAACATTCGACGCGCGGAGCTGTCGAAGTTCATCGACGGCATGACGCCCTCCTCGAACTACATGTACGCCGTCCGCATTACCGGGCACTTCAGCAGCGTGGTCACCCGCACGGTCGTGAAGCAGAAGCCGCCGTATCGGCCGATGGTTGAGGCGACGGATGATGACGCCGAGCAGCGTTTCACCGACGTGACGGGAATTATCGCGGGCTTCCGCACGCCTGTCTACGAGAAGGGGATTTCCGTCCCCGGCTGCCACGTGCACTTCATCGACGATTCGCGCACCGTCGGCGGGCACGTGCTGGACTTCACCCTGGAAGAAGGCAAGATCGAGCTGTGTCCCGGCACCGACCTGGAGCTGCGCCTGCCGCTGACCAGTGCGTTCTCTGAGGCGAACCTGGACCCGGAGGACCTGGACGCGCAGCTGCACAAGACGGAAGTCAAGGACTAGCTAACCTGAAAAAGCCTGCCATGGTTTTCCCTTCGATATAAGGTGATCCACAGCGATAACTGAAGGGTGTTAATCAATGGCTAGAAGAAGCTCGCTGCTGTTCGCAATTGCGCTGATCGCAGCACTGGTGACAATCGTCGTACCACCGGCACAGGAAGCCCAGGCGGAGGATGAAGGTAAGAACATCCCGCCGACGATGCTGATTCTGGACGCCTCCGGGTCGATGAAGACCCCGGACGCCGACGGGCAGACGCGCCTGGCCGCTGCAAAGGACGCGGCGCAGATGTTTTCTGTGGCCGTGCCCAGCGACGCGGAGTTGGGATTCATGGTCTACGGCACGGAGGTCGGCAACTCGCCGGAAGAGCGCGAGGCTGGCTGCAAGGACGTTAAAACCCTGCTGCCAGTGGAAAAGGGAAACGTGACCAAGATTCCTGAAGAAGTCGGCAAGGTGGAGGCTTCCGGTCACACGCCGATGGGGCCGGCCCTGAGGCAAGCCGCCAAGGAACTGCCCAAGGATGGCGAGCGCTCGATCGTGCTGGTATCCGACGGCGAGGACACCTGCGCCCCACCGCCTGTGTGCGAGGTCGCCAAGGACCTGAAGAAGGAAGGCATTGACCTCACCATCAACACCGTCGGCTTTTTGGTGGACGCCAAGGCCCGCAAGGAGCTGGAGTGCATCGCCGAGGCAGGCGGCGGCGAGTACATGGATGCCAAGGACACCGTGAGTTTGGCTGATTCCATGAAGCGGCTGACCACTCGCACGGCCCAGACCACTGAGACTGAAGCGGAGGAGATCAGTGGAGGCGATGATTACTCATCGGCGGCTAAGGTGCCGGCCGATGTGGAGACTTTCTCCACGAAGCTGCGTGAAAAGTCCGATGGCGACCGGGAGGACGAGGACGGCGCCGAGTACTTCAGCACCCCCATCGCCGAAGGCGAGCGCCTGGCGCTCAGCGTGGCCACGATGCCTCCGCCCTCCCAGGGCGATGGGCTGGGGAGATCCAACTTCGCGCTCAAGTTGGACGCAGAGGAGCTAGATTGCTACCTGGACAACAGTGGAGATACCGGGATCATCGATTCCAACGGACCGTTCTTCTCCTCCTACACAACGAAGCGAGCAGGCGAAGACTGCCCAGCAGGTGACTTCAAGTTCAAGGTAGTGCGCAAGAGTGGCCCGTACGAGGGGCAGGAGATCCCCGCGGAGGTCACCATCAAGCGCTTCGCGAACGAAGACCTCAATGGCGTGCCGGAGCCTTTCGAGGAGGAGAGCTTCTCCCATGAGGATTCCCCGCAAGCTGCCGAAGACGTGGAGACGGTGAAGCCGGGGGCGTGGTTCCACGACGCCACGGAGCTCAAGGCGGACGGCAAGTCTACGGTGAAGGCCGACATCGTGCCGGGCGAAACTCACGTGTACAAGATCAAGGCTGAGTATGGGCAGAAGCTGCGGGGTGGGATGAAGCTGGTCGCGGCTCCTGACAAGGAGCTGGCGCGCATCTCTCAATTGCAGGTACGAACCCTAAACTCTGTGCGGCAAGCAGCTTCTTCGCAGGAAAGCCAATCCGTCAACCCGCACACCGAGGGCCAGTCCGTTGCCTTCGGCCACGCCGCCAGGCTGAACTATCGCAACATGGTGGGCGATGGTGAGGAACAACCGAGCGATGTTGCGGCGCGGAAATCTTGGCTGGATGGGGACCAGTACATCGTGGTTTTCTTCAACAACAGCTGGGGTGGCGGCGAACACCGGGACGTTTCAGAGGTGAAGAACGAGGCCGCCACCTATGAGCTCACCACAGAGCTCACGGGGGAGAAGATTCCCGGCCCGAAGTTCTCGGAGGCTTCGCATCCGCAGGACGAGGAAAGTGAAGACAACTCCAAGCGGGCCGACGAATCCGAGGAAAAGGACAGCGAAGAGTCCGGCTCGAGCAACAACCTGATCTGGTACAGCGTCGTCGTGGGCGTGCTGGTAGCCCTGGGCGGTGTGGCCCTCGCCTACAGCCGCAAGCGCTAAGCGTTCGAGGAGCCGCTCTCTGCCCCAGGCTGCCCCGCCGGTGGCTCGCCCGCCGGCGGCTGACCCCCTGGGCCACCCTGACCACCTTGACCACCCGGACCGCCCGGCCCACCTTGACCGCCTACGGGGCCGCTCATCTTATTCTCGGTGGTGGTATCAATCGGAACGTCCAAAGTCAGCGTGTAGCCGGACTTCACATCGCCGGTGAAATCCGGCATCTGCGCATCCCAGCCGTCGCTGAATATGCCGTCTTTGTCGAGCGACGTGTTCTTGTAATTCTTGATTGAGGCTTCGTAGTTATCGGTCTCGTAAACCGCCTCGCAGACGTCGCCGGGGATTGCGATTTGAGATGTGAGGATCGCATTCGTGGCGTCCGAAATAGAATCCTTATCCGGGAAAACCTCGAAGTGAATGTGCGGGTATCGCCCGGAGTAGCAACCCGGAACGATGGTTGTGAATTCGACGGTGCCATCGTCGCTGGTGACTTGCACTCCGCGCAGATAGGTTTCATTCTCCAGCCCGTCGCCGTACATGGAGTAGCCGCCCTCTGCATCGCAGTGCCAGACGTATACGGCCGCGCCAGTCATTGCGGAGTTGCTGTTGACCATGTCGATGATGTTCAGCTTGAGCTTCATCGGCACACCGGAAGCTGTTGCCCCGCCGCCGATGCTGGATCGGATGTCGGATCTTTTGACGCCCACCTTTTCCAATGCGTCAGGCCCATTTGATCCATCGCCGGGATAAGGGCCTGCGGTTTCAGTGTTCATTTCTGTCAGGTCAACGTCCGAGTTCGCGGTGCTGGCAGCTGCACCGCTGGTGGTGCCTGCAGAGCTCGATGTTGCACTTGATGCGGCTGAAGGATCAGATCCAGGCGAGCAAGCTGCGATAGCTGCTGTCCCGGCGCCAACCCCAAGTAGTCCGAAGAACTTGCGGCGAGAAACACGGTTGCGGATCGTGCCGATGTCGAAGTGCAGTCCTTGGTCCTCCAGGTCCTCGTTTTGGCGGTCGAGGACACGCCCTTCGTAGGTGCGGATGTGTAAGCCCATGGTGGTTTCCTTCCCTTCCTTGTGACCTCTAAAGTTCGTCTGTCTTCGTCTGTCGAGGCCTTTTGCTGATTTGTGAACCAAAGTTAGGGGGTGAATCTTGTATGGACGTGAGGTGCCGCTGCGGTTTGAGTCGCGAGTAGATACTGGTCTCTCGGTAGGGAAGTGGGAAACGCGTGGTGAATGACCTATCAACTACCCGCAGAATGGTCACAGAAATAAAAAGAAAAGCTGGCAGCTACCTGAAAACCCCGCTTGGGGTGATCAGGCAGACTGCCAGCTAACTAAAGGAGGCGAAACCAGTTGAGAACTAGCCCTTCAGGGACTCCAGCGGGGTGAAGCGCTCGCCGTACTTAGCGGCCAGCTCCTCAGCGCGGGCAACGAAGCCTGCAACACCGCGGGTCGGGTAGTCGCCACCGTCGCGGTCCGCGACCTTGCCCTCTGGCAGGGTAGCGGCGGTCGGGCGGTCGTAGTTCTTGATGTACTGGCGGGTACCGCCGGTCCAGGCCGGGAAGCCGATGCCCATGATGGAGCCGATGTTGGCATCCGCATCGGAGGTCAGCACGCCCTCGTCGATGCACTTCTGGGTCTCCAGAGCCTCGGCGAACAGCGGGCGCTCCACCAGGTCGATGAAGGCCGGAGCGTCAGCCGGAACGTTGGAGCCAGCAGCCACGCCGCTCGGGTCAGCAGCAGCCTTCTGGGCTGCGCCGGCAGCGGCGGTATCCAGGCCGGTGCCTGCAACGGTGGACTCGCCGTCGGCGACCTTCACCTTGCCGGCGCCCAGCTCGTCCCACAGGCCGCGCCACAGGCCGGTGCGGCGGCCTTCCTCGTTGTACTCGTAGAAGCCCTTGCCCTCGAGCTTGCCCGGACGGTCGTACTCGTCCAACATCTTGTCCACGATCTCGGTCACGCCACCGTCGTCGACGGTCAGGCCAGCGGCCTCCTGAGCTGCCTTGGTCTCGGCGCCGATCTTGCGGGCCAGCTTCAGGTTCAGCTCGTCCTGCAGCTGCAGCGGCGGTGCCGGGTAGCCAGCCTGGCGACCAGCGGCCTCGATGACGGCCGGATCGATGCCCTCAGCCAGCATGCGCATAGCCTCGTTCAGGAAGAAGCCGATGACGCGGGAGGTGTAGAAGCCGCGGGAGTCGTTCACGACGATCGGGGTCTTGCGGATCTGGCCGGTGAAGTCCAGGGCCGCAGCCAGGGTCTCGTCGGAGGTCTCCTCGCCCTTGATGATCTCCACCAGCGGCATCTTGTCTACCGGGGAGAAGAAGTGGATACCGATGAAGTCCTTCGGGCGCTTCACGCCGGTAGCCAGCTCGGTGATCGGCAGGGTGGAGGTGTTGGAGCCCAGCACGCAATCCTCCGGCACGGCTGCCTCGATCTCTGCCCAGACCTTGTGCTTCAGCTCGGTGTTCTCAAACACGGCCTCGATCACGATGTCACAGTCGGACAGGTCGGAGTAGTCGACGGAAGGCTTGATGCGGTCCAGCAGAGCCTTGGACTTCTCCTCGGTTGTCTTGCCGCGCTTCAGTGCCTTGGCCTCCAGACCCTCGGAGTAGGACTTGCCCTTCTCGGCAGCCTCCATCTTGATGTCCTTCAGCACGACCTCCATGCCGGCCTTCGCTGCCACGTAGGCGATCGCTGCGCCCATCATGCCGGCACCAACCATGCCCAGCTTCTTGAACTGCTTCTTCTCAACGTCCTTCGGGCGGGAGCCGCCACCGTTGCAGTACTGCAGGTCGAAGAAGAATGCCTGCATCATGTTCTTGGAGGTCGTGCCGGTGACCAGCTCCACGAAGTAGCGGGTCTCCACGGCCAGGGCCTCTTCGATGTTCTTCAGCTGTGCGCCCTCAACGGCGGCCTTCAGGATGGCCTTCGGAGCCGGCATCGGCGCGCCCTTGATCTGCTTGGTCACGTTAGCCGGGAAGGAGGGCAGGAACTGTGCCAGCTGCGGGCTGGTCGGGGTGCCGCCCGGGATCTTGAAGCCCTTCTGGTCCCACGGCTGGGATGCTTCCGGGTTCTCCTTGATCCACTTCTTGGCAGCGTCGATCAGCTGGTCTGCCGGGACGACCTTGTCGATCAGGCCGGTCTTCAGTGCGTCCTCTGCACGGAACTGGCGGCCGGTGGTCAGGACCTTCATCAGTGCGTCCTGGATGCCCAGCATGCGGACCACGCGGGTTACGCCGCCGCCACCCGGCAGCAGACCCAGGGTGACCTCTGGCAGGCCAACCTTCAGGCCCTTGGCGTCCGAAGCAATGCGGTGGTGCGTGGCCAGAGCGATCTCCAGGCCACCGCCGAGCGCCGCACCGTTGATGGCGGCGACGACCGGCACGCCGAGGGTCTCGATTGCGCGCAGGCCGGCCTTCATACCGTTGATCTGTTTCGTGATTGCTTCTGCGTCTTCCGGGGTGGACTTGATCATCGACTTGATGTCGCCGCCGGCGAAGAAGGTCTTCTTCGCGGAGGTGATGACCACGCCCTTGGCCTCGCCGGATTCCACTGCGCCCTGCAGCTTCTCCACCAGCTCAGGCAGCTCGCCCTGGAAGGTGTCGTTCATGGTGTTGACCGGCTGGTTCGGGTCGTCCATGGTGATGGTTACGATGCCGTCGCCATCCTGGTCCCACTTGAACATGCTCATGTGTGATGCTCCTTGTTTTATTTATTAACGCCCTCACGCTCGCGTTCGCGGGAGGTTGTCAGAGGAAAATTGAGTGTTTCTTGTGTTTTGGTCTGCGGGAAGGTCGGTTAGACGCGCTCGATGATCGTGGCCACACCCATGCCGGCTGCGACACAGAGGGTGATCAGGGCGTAGCGGCCGCCGGTGCGGTGCAGCTCGTCGACGGCGGTGCCGGTGATGATCGCGCCGGTTGCGCCCAGCGGGTGACCCATAGCGATGGCGCCACCGGAGACGTTCAGCTTCTCGTCCGGGATGTCCAGCTCGCGTTGTGCACGCAGAACGACGGAGGAGAATGCCTCGTTGATCTCCCAGATGTCGATGTCCTCGGGCTTCAGGCCAGCCTTGGCCAGAGCTGCGCGGGAGGCCGGTGCCGGGGCGGTCAGCATGATGGTCGGCTCCACACCGGAGGTGGCGACGGAGACAACGCGGGCGCGCGGGGTCAGGTCGAAGTCCTTACCGGCCTGCTCGGAACCGATGGCCAGCAGGGCTGCGCCGTCGACGATGCCGGAGGAGTTACCGGCGTGGTGCAGGTGGTTGATGCGCTCCAGCTGCGGGTACTTGGTCTGCGCGACAGCGTCGAAGCCACCCTGGTCACCGATCATGGCGAAGGCGGGCTTCAGGCCGGACAGGCCCTCGACGGTGGTGCCAGGGCGGATGGTCTCGTCGCGGTCCAGCAGGGTGATGCCGTTCTGGTCCTTCACCGGAACGACGGTGCGGTCGAAGCGACCCTCTTCCCAGGCCTTGGATGCGCGCTCGTGGGAGCGGGCAGCGAAAGCGTCGAGGTCCTCGCGGGACAGGCCGTCCAGGCTGGCGATGATGTCAGCGGAGATGCCCTGCGGGATGAAGTCGTTGTAGAAGTTGGATGCCGGGTCCATTGCCAGGGCGCCGCCGTCGGAGCCCATCGGGACACGGGACATAGACTCCACGCCACCGACGAAGACCAGGTCGTCCCAGCCGGAGCGGATCTTCTGTGCGCCCAGGTTCACGGCGGTCAGGCCGGAGGCGCAGTAGCGGTTCACCTGGAAGCCGGTGGCGGTGTACGGCAGGCCGGCGTTCAGCGCGGCGGTGCGGGCGATATCCATGCCCTGGTCGCCGACGGGGGTGACACAGCCAGCGATGACGTCGCTGATGCGGTTGGGGTCGATGCCCGGGTTGCGCTCGATGATCGATTCGATCAGGCCGGAGAGCAGGTCAACGGGCTTTACGGTGTGCAGGGAACCGCCCGGCTTGCCCTTTCCACGGGGGGTGCGGACGGCGTCGTAAATGAATGCCTCAGGGGCGCCAGTGTTACTGGTCATGTCAGTCCTATTTCCTATCGTTCTCGACAGTGATCCTTTAGTGCAACGATCGGCTAGGGCAGTGGCCCATGAATCCTGTGGTTCATGAATCCAGCGGCTCATGAATCCAGTGACCTAGCAGGTCGCAACACTAGACTTGTGTCTCACGCCACATTACCCGTTCTTCGGGGAAATAGTTGTAGTCTTATGTCTTTTTCTGCCCCTAGAAGGTGCCCCCGCTGAATTGGGGGTAGTCCTAGCGCTTCTGAAACACCAGCACCAAGTTGGATACCGCGAACTCGCGGAGCCCCGGCACTCGCACCATCCACCACGCCCACCAGGGGTGATAGCGCGGGAACGCGGCCACCAGCTTGGCGCTTTCGCCATGCACCTTGCGCGCGTATTTCAGACCTTCGGCGGCGGAGACGTTGAACAGGCTCTCACCCCAGCGGTTCTTCGGCGGCTTGCCCATCTTCTTCTCATAGCGCCGGGCGGCAAATTCCCCGCCCACGTAGTGCTGCCACAGCCCGGTTTCGTGCCCGCCGAATGGACCCAGCCACACCGTATAGCTGTAGATCATCACTCCGCCTGGCTTCGTCACCCGCAGCATCTCGTCGGCCATCCGCCACGGATCCGGTACGTGTTCGGCGACATTGGAAGAGTAGGTGATGTCGAAGGCGTCACCAAGAAAAGGTAGGTCCAGCCCCGAACCCCGAACCGAGGTCTGCAGCTTGATGCCCGCGGCGGCCATCTCACCGACGTCTGGTTCGCAGGTGTAGTAGTCCGCGCCGGCCTTGTCGAAGGCCACTCCGAAGTAACCCGGCCCGCCGCCGACGTCCAGGATCTTCGTGTTGCGTAGGGGCTCGCTCTGGTCTGGCCCCTGCCCCGAACTCTGCCCTGAACCCTGCCCAACACCGCGCACGCCCGCGTAAATGTCGCGGATCAGCTCGACGGTGTCCTCGGCCAGGTGGCCGTAGAAGATGTCGGGGCGGGTCTGCTCGTACTTGAAGTCGTTGAGCAGACCGAAGGAGCGGCGCAGGGTAGCGCGGCGGCGGAAAACGCTCAGCGTCTGGCGCTGGCGGGCGGGGTGGTTGTTCGGGCTCATCGAGTGTCTATCTTTTCAGGTTGTGCTGACTTTCTGCAGTCTTTACGCAGATTCACCAAACCCTGCAAAGTCGCAGGCGGTGGCGACTAACATAGTGTCCATCATGAAAGTACTGCTTCTCTGCTGGCGCGACACAAACCACCCCGAAGGTGGCGGCAGCGAACGTTACTTGGAGCGCGTGGGGGAGTACCTGGCCAACCAGGGCCACCAGGTGGTGTTCCGCACTGCCTACTATCCCGGCTCCACACGATCACAGCAGGTCGGCCGCAATTTCCGTTTCTCTCGTGGCGGCGGCAACCTTACGGTTTACCCGCGCGCGCTGGCCGCGATCCTGGCCGCCCGCCGGGGGCGTGGGGCCCTAGCGGACATTGGCCGCCCGGACGTTGTGGTGGATACCCAAAACGGCGTACCCTTCTTCGCCTCCCTGGTCAGCGGCGCGCCCACCGTCGTCTTGACCCACCACTGCCATCGCGAGCAGTGGTCCGTCGCAGGGCCGATCCTCTCCCGCATCGGCTGGCTGATCGAGTCCACCATCTCGCCGTGGATCCACCGGCGCCGCCGCTGGGTCACCGTCTCTGCCCCCTCCGCCGAGGAGCTGGTGGAGCTTGGCGTGCTGCGCGGCAACATCGAGATCATTCGTAACGGCATCGATCCTGTTGCTCCTTCTTTGATTCCGGACGCCCCCAGCCCCAACTCCGACAATGCCAGCGAGGAGCAGACGATTCACCTGGTGGCGCTGTCCCGGCTGGTCCCCCACAAGCAGATCGAGCATGCGCTGGACGCGCTGGCCGCCGTGGCGCGCACCCACCCGAACGTGCGCCTGGATGTGATCGGCGACGGATGGTGGGCCGATCGCCTGCGGGATTACGCCCGCGAGCTGGGGATTGAGCCGCTGGTGGTGTTCCACGGCTTCGTGTCCGAGGAGCTGAAGCACCGCATCCTCAACCGTGCCTCTGTGCACGTGATGCCCTCGCGCAAGGAGGGGTGGGGCCTGGCCGTGATCGAGGCGGGGCAGCACGGGGTGCCGACGGTCGGCTATGAGTCCTCCGCCGGGCTGCGGGATTCCGTCATCGACGGGGAGACCGGCCTGCTGTGTTCTTCCCCCGGTGGGCTAATGAACGCGGTCGAATACCTGCTGGATAACCCGGAGAAGCGCAGGGAAATGGGCCGGGCCGCGAAGCGCCGGGCCGAGGAGTTCTCCTGGGACGCCACCGGCGCGGCATGGGAGAAGCTGCTGCGCCAGGAAGTCGCGCGCGGGCGCTAGTCAGCGCTGTCGGCCTTGCCTGTCTTGACCGGCAGCGGCCGGCTGCGGCCGTTCATCTGCAGCTGGCGGGTCACACGCCACAGCCACACGCACATGCCCCACATCATGAGCATCCAGTAGAACGTCATGCCCACGAACAGCGGCGCGCGATCTTGGACCGGCGAGCGCGGCAGGGTGGGGCTCTGCACCCGGTAGAGGTCGTAGTTATCGGCGCTGAGGACGCGCCGAATGCCCTTGGAGTTCAATACCTGCAGCGCCTTGGTCATCGCGACGCCGTCGGTGATGGAATACCAGTCCACCAGCACCCAGCTCACGCCATTGCGCTTGAGGGTATTCTTGCCGTTCATAAGATCCGACAGGATCCTCATGCTGGCCGGGTTGCCATCCACCACCTGGCCATCGACGATCAGGAACCCAGGATCCATCGGCGACCCCGGCAGCAACTTCAGCCCCGGATCCACGTGCGGCCGGTCGCCGCGGGTGCGGTAGTTGCCCGGCGGGAGCAGCACAATCTTGCCGTTCGGAGCGCCGGAGATGATGGTGAACATCTGGCTCCACGTCTCCGAGATCTGCACCCGCTTCAATGGCGCCATATCCGCCGGATATGCGGGGACGGTCAGCACGCACGCCACAGCCAGGCCGGCCGCCGCGGCACGCGGCGCCCACCGCGAACGGCTGGGACTGTCCTCCTTAGCCGGGGCCTTTCGGACGTCCCCAGCGCGGCGGCGCGGGTCCATCCGCTCCACCGCCACGGCAATCAGCAGCACAAACCCCGGAATCGCCAGGCACACGAACTTCGAGGTATCGCGGAACATGCCCGCGCCGGGCACGTGGCTAATTGCAAAGCCCATAAGATCCACGCCCCAGCTGGTGGCCAGCAGAGGGGGCGTCACTAAGGCAAGAACAGTCAGCACCGCAACGCCGCGATAGACACGCCACAGCTCCTTGAAGCCGAGCATCAGCACCACGCACAGGGCCACGCTCACGAGCACCGAAAACAGGTTGCGCGACGGCGGGATGGCCTCCGCATTCCAAATCCCCGAAAGCCCCATCGTGGAGGCAAGCGGGCCTAAGAAGGTCTCGCCGCGGGCGGAAAACAAAGCCGCGGACAGGGCATCGGAGCGGGTCTGCGAAGGGTTAGAAACCCAGATCGCCGGCAGCAACCACGGCAACGCGGCGATGATGCTGGCAACGAGGCTGCGCAGACGCTCCCCGTGCGAAGGTGCGAACACCAGCGCCGTGATCAGCGCCAGGATCAGACCGGTCGGCACAAAGCCACACAAACAGATCGCCACATACAACAGACCGTGGGAACGCGCGGCGGCCAGGAAAGCGACCGCAGGCAGCAGCATTCCCGCGGTCGCAACGGTCCACTGGCCCTGCAGAAAACGCTCGATGACGAACGGATTCCACACCACAAACAAAGCTGCAACCAGCTGCGAGGAAAGCCGCCCGCCAGCCATGTCCCGCACCATCGCGGATGCGAAATAGCAACCCATTAGGCAGGAAAAAAGAACGAGCGCACTGGCAAGGAACGTGGAGGGGAAGGTGGGGGAGAAGAGCGTCAACACCGCATCCTGCGGCAGGGCGCGCGGAGCGCCGTCGTTGATGCCCAGATTATTGGAATTTTCCGGCAGGGAATGCGGCACCAACATATCCCGCAGCAGAAACGCCTTCGAGGAATCCGGGCGCAGACCCAGCCAGAACGGCCACAAAGTGACGATAGAGACGAGGAAAGACCACCCCAGCACGATCCGGCGATCGCGCTTGGCGGTGGTCTTCGGCGGCTGCGGCTTCACAGCCAATAGTCTAGTGGCTCAGCGGAAATAATTGCGGGAATTACTTGGCCGCCAGGCGCGCGGAGCGGTGAGCGATCCAGCCGACTACCAGCAGGATCAGGCCAACCACGCCCAGGATCCACGGCAGGATGGTGCCCATCAGCTTGATCTTCTGCAGGCCATCGGTGGCCTTCTTCATCTGGCCGTCGCGGGACTCGTCATCCCACGCGCCCGGGAAGTACACGGCGGTACGGGTCGGGTTGTTGATCTCCTCTTCCTTGTTCTCGAAGATCTCCTGCGCCTCTTCGTCATCCTGCGCGTAGTACTGGAAGACTTCCTCGGAACCGTTGACGATCACGCCGGTATCCGGCTGCACGCGCAGCACGCGGTGGACGGTGTAGTAGCGGGACAGCTCAACCTCGGGGCCGAGGTCCTCTTCCTTCTCGCCGTCCTCGCCCTCCTTCTTCTCGTTGGCCTTCTCATCCTTCTTCTCGGCCTGCTCGCCGTCCTTGTTCTTGATGTCGTCCGGGTCGATGCCCCAGACCTTCGCCGGGAACTTCAGACGCAGCGCGGCCAGGGTGCCCTTGTCGCCCTTGGACAGCTCGCCGTCGGCCTCCAGGCGCTCGCGCAGAGCCGGGTACAGCTCGGTCGGGGGAACAGTCTGCTCGAAGCGGTAGACCTTCTCGCCGTCCTGCTCTTCCTCACCGACGTAGTCGATCGGCTGGGTCTTCAGGATCTGCATGTCGAAGTAGTCGTAGGACTTGCGGTCCGTGCCCATCGGGAACTGGTAGGTGATGCCGGGGCGGGTGAACGGAGCGACAGAGGCCTCAACCTCTTCGTCCTTACCCTCGTTGGCAGCTGCATCCAGGGCCGGTGCGTTCAGCTCGATCGAGGACGTCGGCTCCGGCACGGGCATCTGGGTCTTGCGATCCAGGGTGATGTGGTCGATCGACGCGCTGATCAGGTTCTTCGGCTCTTCCCGGTCCGTGCGGAACAGGGTCTGGCCGGACTCGAGGGTCACGACATCATCGTCCGAAGGTTCCTGTGCGGTGGTGAATCGCTGGGACTGCATCTCCAAGTCCTTGTTGATGAAGCAGCTCACCTGCGGGTTGTCGCCCTTGCACTCGGGCTTGTCCTTGTTGTTGCCCACCGGCTTGCCGGCCGCAAGCGCCCCAGAGTCCAGCAGGTTGCCGGGTGTCTTCGGGGTGATGGTGGTGGATACGAGGTCCAGCGGCAGCACCTTGCCCTTCGGGACGACATAGGTGGGCAGTGCGATGGCAAAGACCAGCATGGCTACACCGAGCACGATCGCTACGGAGGAGAGGATTCTCTTCATAGGATGGGGTTTCCTGACTCTATCTGTCTATATCTATCCGGTGACTGTAGTTAGCCTGTAAAGCTTCCAATACTTTAGCCAATCAAAACTAGATACTTCGCAGATTTAAAATATTTCTCTAGAAAAGTCTTCGGGGGTGTTTTCGCGTGCCGGTCGGTTAAGCTGATCCCGATGAGCACGAAGATTCCCTCCGCCCGCCCCGCGCCCTTCCTACCTGCGCTGGAAGGTCTCCGCGCGATTGCCTGCTCCGGCATCATCATCACCCATGTCGCGTTCCAAACCGGCGCGGATACGGGGAACCTGCTGAACCGCATGATGGCGCGCACGGATTTCTTTGTGCCCGTGTTCTTCGCTCTTTCCGGGTTTCTGCTGTGGCGCCGCCACCGTGCGGACTTTGCGGTATCTACCTCGCAGGACAATCTGCTGACCTTGGCGGGTTACTACGTGAAGCGCCTGGGTCGCATCTTCCCGGCCTACCTGGTCACCGTCGCGGTTGTGCTGCTGTTCTTCCCGGTTGCGGGCTCGCCGACGGCGTGGCAGATGATCTCGAACGTCATCATGGTGCAGATCTACGTCGACGGTGGGCTGATCGGCGGGCTGACCCACCTGTGGAGCTTGTGTGTAGAGATGGCTTTCTACCTGGTGCTGCCTGTGATCGCGGTGGCGTGGGGGCGTCGAGAAAGAAAATGGCGGATCGTGTGGATCGTCGTGGTGGCCGCGGTGAGCTTCGGCTGGGCCTTCATCCCCGCGTTCGCCGAGCCGCCGGCGCCGGGTGGATTGAACCCGCACATCATGCCACCTGCGTTTATTGCATGGTTCGGGGTAGGGCTGCTCGGTGCGGAGCTGGAGTCTATCGTGCAGGATCGTGCCTACGCGCGCACGGGTAAGGATGGGGCCGAGGGTCTTGACGCCCGGTACCAGCTGCCGGAGGTGCGATTCGTAGCGAAGTTTCGCTGGGTGTTCTGGTTGCTGGCCATCGGTGCGCTGGCGGTCGCGGCCTCGGACGGGCCGGAGGGGCTGACGCACGCGGCGCCGGCGGAGTTCGCCCGCCGGACGCTATATGGCCTGGTGTTCGCTGCCGCGCTGATCGTTCCTTATACGCTGGCGCCGCGGTCGAAGTTCCTGGAGTCGGCACCGATGCAGGCGCTGGGCCGCTGGTCGTATGCGATCTTCCTGTGGCACATGTCGCTGCTATCGCTGGTGTTTCCGCTGCTGGGCGTGCCACTGTTCAGCGGGCACACCGCCCTGGTGCTGGTGGCAACGTTCGTGCTGAGCGTGCCGGTGGCCGCGCTGAGCTACTCCTTGGTGGAAGAGCCCGCGCGCCGGTCCATTAATTCCTGGTGGCGCTCGGTGCGGGATGCCAAGCGCGAGGCACGCGCTGCAGTTGCTGCAGATGCCAAGGCAGAGACCACCGCGGCCAGCAGCACGACGGCGAGCGCGCCGTTCACCACGAACCCGTCCGCGTAGTAGTTTCCGCTGCCCCAAGCGCCGCGGATGCAGAGCAGTAGCGCCAGGAATGCGGCCGCCCCGGTGATGGCCTTGCCCGCCAGGATGGCGCGGCGGAAGCGCTGGCTACGCGGGGTGCGCTCCGTGGGCTGGGTCTTGCTTGCCGCCGCTTGCGCAGCTGCCACTGCCGCCGTCCTCTCCGGCAGCGCCGGCATCCGGCGGGTTCGCTGCACCACGAAGATGCACAGCCCCACCAGCACCAGCGCCGTCACCAGGCCGATGGCCAGCCATGCGCGGTATAGTTTCGTGCCCTCGAAGTGGATCTTGACCAGCCCGGACTTGCCCTCCGGGACGATCCACCCCTGCTGCCAGCCATTCACCGTGATCGGCGTGAGCTGTGTGGTTTCGCCGCCATCTTCCAGCGTGGCGATGCGTCCGGGGTTCGCCTGCGAGGGGCTGAACAGCACGCGCTTCTTATCCGAGGCCTCCAGGCGGGTGGATTGCTCGCCGGGCGCCAGCTGCTCCCGCGGGTTGGCCTGCTCCACCGGCTGTGCCGCCGGGGTCTCCCGCACCGCCGCGCCGTACAGCGGCTCGGCGACGGAGAGCGCCACCCAGCGCGCCGTGGTGGACAGCACGTGCTTGCCCGCGGGTAGGTTCAAGGTGTCGCCGCAGGTGTAGTCCTTGCCGTCGATGGTCACGGGTGCTGGGTTCTCGCGGGCGCATTCGGAGGTGTGCACAACGACCGGCAGCTCGCCCGCGCCGTTGCCAACTGCTTCCGGTACCTCGAAGCCGCGCAGCATGACGGATTCGTTGATTTCCTGGCCGAATACCCACCGGTTCAGTGTTGCCCCTGTTGCCTCCGCGTTGCCCTGTGAGTCGTCGCTGCCATCCACCGGGGGCACCGTCGGCACGCGCCGCGGCGTGACGTCCTTCTCCCCATCGGCCAGCACCTTCGCCTCGGATATGCCGAAGTCGCCGAAGGAACCCACGATCGTCACGCGGATCGCATCGGCCCGCCCGGCTGGAACCTTCACCTTGTTGGTCTCGCCGGTCTTCAGGGTTGCTGACGTGCCCGACACGATTCTGCCCTGCAGGTACGTCGTCACCTGCACGCGCGCCGGGCGCCCTTGAACGTCTAGGTGCAGGCCCAGCCTGTTGTATGCCTCGTCCATGCGGAACTCGATGTACTGCCCGGCCACGTTGCCGACCGTCGGCCGCCACGCGGTTCTCTGCGAACCATCCACCGCGGAGGTTGCGGAAGAGTACGTCTCCGCCCCGCCGAAGCTCGTCGGATCTGCGGCAGTAGAGGAGACCCGCACCTCGCCGCGGCCTTCTACGCGCGTCATCTGCTCCGGCGCGACCTCCTGCCCGTCCGCATCGCGCACGGGGTAGTCGCGCACCGGGTTCAGCACCTGCACCGGGTCGTCTTCGCTGCGGATCTCGCTGTCCGCGCCCACCACGTTGCCGTAGTTGTGGTCGCGCAGCGCGGGCGTGTCCGTCACCGTCTGTGCGGGTAGCTCTAGTCCTTTGCCTTGTGACGCCTCCACGCGCGCCCTAGCCGCACCCTGCCTACCCAGGGCCGCGTCCGCCGCTGCCAGGCGGGGGAGGGATTCGGCGCTGGAATGGGAGACGTCGAGGCGTTCGGCGTCAATAATCCGCAGGTCACCCGCAGTGCCCCCAGTGTCGGGAGTAACAGGATCCACCCGATAGATCCGCACCTCCTCGTCGTCACCGAAGGTGGCGGCCTTGCTGAAACCTCCGGAGCGCTCGAGGGTGCGCTCGATCCGCTTGGCGCCGGGGGTGTCGGCGGCGGTGGTCAGGTCGTAGCGCAGTGCCAGGTACCCCACGCCTTGCTGCCACAGTGCGGCGGCGAGGGAGGGGATGGCGGTGCCGGCTTCCAGCTCCCGTTGTATGCCGTCGAGGCCGCGGATGGCCTCGGGTTGTACGAGCGGAACGGAGTCGCGCACGACCCACGGCACGTCCAACAGAGGCTGAGCAGGTTCGTCGCGGGTGTTTCCCCAAGTCTGACGGGTAAAGCGCGCCTTGGGGAGGATCATGGTTCGGGCGGGGGCGTGGGTCTCCCCGGCTTCCTTGGTGACTTCCGAGTTCAGCCAGTCCGCTGCCTCGGTCCAATAGTCGGGCACGCTCCGGTAGGCGTCTGCGGCGGCGATGCGCCCCGACCAACCAGTGGCGGTGACCACGACGACTAGCAGGCAAATGGCGATGGCGCGGGGGACCTCCGCGTGCTTCTCCGGGTGGAGCCACCGCGCCCAGCGTTCGCGGCTAAGGCCTGGCCAGGGCAGGCGCGCCAGGCCGTGGGCGATGCCGACAACCAGCGCCAACCGCACCAGGGGGTCGAACTTGTGCAGGTTGCGCAGCGGGGCGCCCGCGCCGTCCAGGAATACCCGGCCCCAGGAGGCTAGCGGGGAGATCGGGGCGGTGGCGAAGACCATTGCAACCACGCCCAGCAGCAGGATCGCCAGCCAGCGGCGGGCGAAAGGCAGCTGCGGGCGGGTGAGCCCCCATAAGCCCAGGAACGCCACCAGCAGGGTTCCGGCGACGAAGACGGGCTCGCCGACCAACTCGTAGCCGCCCTGGCGCTCGGCGGAGAGGAAGGGGGTCCAGCTGGTGGTACCGCGCAGGATCTCCGCGAGGTTCATCCAGTTGGTGGTTAGGGATGCGGACTCGATGTAATCCGTGAATGGCGGGGAGTACTTGCCCAACAGGAGCAGCGGGCCGATCCACCAGAAGGTGGCCAGCAGGCCTGCGGGCACCCACCACAGCGCGAAGTACAGGCCCACGCGCGGGCGGCGGATGCACATGCCCAGCCAGAAGATCACGGCGGGCAGGATGGCCACCGCGGTGGCCACGGCGTTCACCGCGCCCAGACACAGCACGACCAGGGCGCTCAGCAGGGCGTATTTAGCCAGGTAGGAGCGTGTGCGGCGGTCTAGCTGGGCATCCCGCCCCAGCATAGCCGCGCTCGCTACGGGTAGCAGCGCCCACGGCACCAGCGCGCACACCCACGCCTCGGAGCTAATAGCCCCAAGCGTGGTGAGGATCCGCGGGGAGAGCGCAAAGAGGATGCCCGCGATCACCCGCGAGCCGCGGCTGCCGATGCCTAGCCGCTGCAGCAGCAGAACCGTGCCGGCGAACGCGAGCGCCAGCAGTAGCCCCCACCACAGGCGCTGGGTGACCCAAGCGGGCAGGAAGGAAAACACGGCGAAGAACAGGCCGTGCGGGAACAGGTACCCGTAGGCCTGGTTCTGCAGCTGCCCGAGCGGAAAAGTATCCGTCCAGGGGTACGACGCCTGGCGGAGGAATCCCCAGGGGTTGGCCGTTAGGTCCAGCTTCGTGTCGGCCGAGGTCAGCCCGGGGGATTGTAGGAATGCGAAAAGAAACCACGCGAGGGTGCTATACACCCAAGCGCGGCGAGAAAGGGGGCGATGCGCCGTGGTTGGCACGTGATGGTGCGCCTTTATTCGGAAATGCGGCCGCCGTACTGGACGGCGCCCAGGAATGCGTTGTCCTGGTTGACGGCGATCTGTTCGTCGGTGGGCAGTTCAGTGGTATCGGCCATTGCGCCAGCGCCGAAAGTTGCGGCGCCGCCCAGGACCAGGCCTGCAACTGCGGAGGCGACCAGTGCGCCCAGGCCACGACGGTTAGAGGCGGTTTCGTTAGCCATGTTAATTCCTGTTCCTAGTGGGATTGTTGTGGTTTTAGCGTACTAGCTTCTTGTAGATCGTACCCAATCAAACGCCAACAGACCTTCGTTTGGGAAAACTAGTCCTCATCTTCGATCGGCGGGACGATGAGCACGGGACGACCGGCGTTCTTGATGATGCTCTCCGACACACTGGACTGTAGGAAGGATTTCCAACCCGACAGGGCACGGGTGCCCGTGACGATCAGATCCACGTCCAGCTCATCGGCAGCGTCGACAATGGCGCTCCAAATAGCTGTTCCGGACTCTACCAGAAAGGGTTCGGTAACAAAACCATGGGAGTTGGCCAGATCCACGCCCTCGTTGCAGATGTTCACGGCCTCTGCGTACGCCGGATCGTCGTCCTCCGGCTGCTCGCCGGTTTCGTTGGACCAGTCGTGCTGCATCATGCCGCTCATGCCCGCCGCGCGCGCAGCCTGGCGGTGGATCGGCTCCCACACGGTCAGGATGTAGGCGTTCTTCGCGGACAGGAAGCGCCCGGCGTGCTCCACGGCGCCGCGGGCCTCGGCGGAGCCGTCGTAGGCGATCAGGACGGTATCGCCGCTCGCGTCGAAAGCCGGCTGGTGTGCTTGCTGGGCTTGTTCTGCCTGCTCGGTCATGTTTATCGCTCCTCGGTGGCGCTGCACGATTGGTGCACTGCTCGTTGCGTTTGTTACTACGTTAATACTATGCCCCGTAGACACGTAGCCGCTGGCGCTTTAGGTTTCGCTCTTGTCTTTGCCTCTAGCGCTTGTTCCTTATCGACGCCCACTGACCAGCCAGCCGATACCTCCGCATCCTCGGCCACTTCCGCCGCGCCCAGCTCCGAAAGCTCCGGTGCCGCCGAATCCAGCGTACCCCCAGCGGAGAACCGGCAGGTCTGTGCCCGGGTGGAGGGTAAGACACCTAGGGAGATGGCTGGCCGGATGCTTGCTGTGGGCGTCACAACCTACGAATCAGCAGAACAAGCCGTCGACGAAGGTGTGCGCCACCTCTTCATTGGCTCGCAGACCGACAAGTCCATTTTGAATGGTCAGGGAGACCCCGCACGTAGCCTGGCGGCGCTCGAGGAGCACGCGGGCGAACCGCTGACGGTGAGTGTGGACGAGGAAGGCGGTCTGGTGCAGCGTCTTTCCGAGATCATTGGTGAGCTGCCGAGTGCGAAGCAGATGACGGAGACGATGAGCCCTGAGCAGGTGCGCGACCTCATGGCCGAGCATGGCAAGAAAGTCCGCGACCTGGGAATTACCGTGGACTTCGCGCCGGTGGTGGATCTGGCCGGCGGGCAGGAGGTTTCTGACAACGCGATCGGCTCACGTTCCTTCAGCGCCGATCCGAAGGTGGCAGCGGATTACGCACGCGCTTACTCGGAGGGCTTGCAGCAGGCGGGCGTGACCCCGGTGCTGAAGCACTTCCCGGGCCACGGGCATGCCACGGGTGACTCGCACATGGGATCCGTGACCACCCCGCCGCTTGAGCAAATGCAAGCCAACGACCTGCTGCCTTTCCGCGAACTTATCGACGTTGAAGGCATGGCCGTGATGGTCGGCCATGTGGAGGTGCCGGGGTTGGGTGAGCCTTTGCCATCCTCGGTGAACCCTGCGGCCTACAAGCTGCTGCGGGAGGGCGGTTATGGCCCGAGGTATGACGCCCCAGGTTTCGACGGCGTGATTTACACCGACGACCTGACGGGCATGAAGGCCGTGACGGATCGCTACCCCGGCCCGGAGGCAGCCGTGGCGGCGCTGGCGGCCGGGGCGGACGTGGCGCTTGCCGCAGCGGGGGCAGTGGAGATCCCCGATGTGGTGGAGGCCATCCGCGTGGCGATCGACGACGGGCGGATCCCTGAGGATCAGGTGCGCGATTCTGTGAATCGTACCTGTGTAACCGAGTAAAAGAATTCCCTGATCGGGGGATTCGCGATACACTAACCTGCGTGAATTCTCAGGATCAGACTAACCGGAGCCGCCGGCCCGTCAAGCCACGCAAGCGCCGCGGTATTCCGTGGTGGGCGTGGTTCTTCATCGGGTTGATCGGCCTGGGGGGCCTGCTCTACGGCGTGGACTTGGCCATGAGTGAGGGCAAGGTGCCGCGCGGCGTGACCGTCGGCGGTGTGGACATTAGTGGTGTGGATAAGTCCCAGGCGGAGCAGCGCTTGCGCAATGGCCTGGGCGAACGCACCCGCCAGCCGGTGACGGTTATGGCGGGAAACATGAGCTCCACCATTGAGCCCGCCAAGTCCGGCATGCAGGTGGACTGGGGCGCCACGGTGGACCAGGCGGGCCAGCAGCCACTGAACCCGATCACACGCATCCGTTCCTTCTTCGAGACCCGCGAGGTGGGCATTATCTCGAAGATTACGGACGAGGGTCTGAACCGATCCCTGAACCGCGTGGAGCGGGAGCTGACCCGCGACGCGGAGAACGCCAAGCTGTCCGTCGGCGCTGACGGCAAGGCGGATATTAAGGAAGACAAGCCGGGGCAGACCGTGGACCGCGAGCTGCTGGATACCCAGGTGCGGGAAAACTGGCTGAATACCGACGGGCGAGTGAATGTGGAGGCCACGATCACTCTGGCGGATGCAGACAAGGACGCCGCCGAGCGGGCTGCCAAGCAGTACGTGGAGCCGGCGACGGCCAAGAACTTGGTGTTCCATGGCCGTGACAAGGTCGATGGTGTGATCACCCCGCAGAACTGGCACGAGATCCTGACTTTCAAGGTGGACGGCGGCGAGTTCATGCCGGAGTGGAACACGGAGAAGGCGCAGGAGATCCTGAGCGAGCAGCTTTCCAGCACCGAGGTGGAGTACCGCGACGCCAGCTTCGAGTTCCACGGCGATGACATCACGGTGGTGCCTTCCAAGGATGGCGTGATCATTAAGTGGAAGGAAACGCTGGGCGACTTCCAGGGCAAGGCGCTAGATAAGAAGAAGCGCGACCACGAGGTTGTGTACGAGGACAAGAAGGCCGAGTACACCACCGAGCAGGCTAAGAAGGCTCACTTTGACGATGTGGTGGGCACCTTCACCACCGGTGGCTTTAGTGGCTCTTCGGGCACTAACATTCGCCGTGTGGCGGAGATGGTGAATGGCGAGATTGTGCTGCCGGGGGAGACGTTCTCTCTGAACGGTCACACCGGGCCACGCGGTACTGCACAGGGCTTTGTGGAGTCCGGCATTATTATCGATGGCCACGCCGGAAAGGCAGTCGGCGGTGGTATTTCGCAGTTTGCAACCACGCTGTACAACGCCTCGTACTTCGCGGGCATGGAGGACGTGGAGCACACCCCGCACTCCTATTACATTTCCCGCTACCCGGCTGGCCGCGAGGCGACGGTGTACGAGGGCGCGATCGACCTGAAGTTCAAGAACCCCTTTGATACGCCCGTGCGCATCACCACGGAGGTGAGCGGCGATTCCGTCACCGTGCGTCTGCACGGTGTGAAGCAGGTGGATGTGGAATCGATCCCGGGTGAGCGCACGAACCCGACCTCGCCGAAGAAGATGGAGTTGGACGGTGACGATTGCTCGCCGTCTTCCGGCGCGCCGGGCTTCACCATCACCGATACCCGCGTGGTGAAGGACCTAAAGGGCAAGGAGCTTTCCCGCGAGACCCAGCGCACGGTCTACGACCCGCAGCCGATCGTGAGCTGTAAGTAGGGGTTAGGCGGCTGGCCCCAGGCCTGTGGTTGTGCGGCGGGGAGTGTGCATGATGGCATGCTCCCCCTTTTGTTTGATCTATAGGTTCTGCAGAAACGAGCAGCCTAATGCTCACTACCGATACCGGCTACATTGGCCTACCTAGTGTGTCCGACATAATGTACGGAGAGCTGCTTGTGGAGGGGGCGAGGAATGCGAGCGCAACAGGTGTTGTACACATGCGAAAAGGGGCGGAAACGATTTCTCGTTCCCGCCCCTTTGGCTATCAAAGCCTGGAGCTTAAAGCTCTAACAGGTCTTAGTTAATGATGCCCTCGTGCTTCAAGTAGTTGCCAACACCGATGATGGCGCTTGCAATGGTGCCAGCGATACCAGCAGCCAGGCCGGCCCACAGAAGTACGCCCCAGCCGGTGAGGTCCTTGCCCTTGGTAGAACCGAAGATCTCAGCAGCGGAGTTCTCCTTGTCCTTGCTCAGGGAGTCGCCGATCTTGGAGCTGAGGGTAACGCCCTTAGGAGCGTCGGTGCCGGCGGTCTCAGCACCTGCAACAGCGGTGCCGGTCAGAGCAACGGAAGAAGCGGTGGCCAGAGCCAGAGCAGCCTTGCGAATTTTCATGGAAGTTCCTTTTCCTATCTTAAGTGGACGTGTGTTGACTTTTGCTTAGCGGTTGATGCCGTAGCGCAGGAAGTTGTAGATCGGAGCAACAATCAGGCCGAAGACGCTGATTGCGGCGGTGGTGATGAGCAGGCTGTCGGCAACCTTGGCCCACATCGGGGTACGTGCCTTGATCTCCTCGTTGTTCTTCCAGCTTTGGGAGCCGAAGATGTCCTGCCCCTTCGCCGGCTTATCCCACTCCAGCTTGTCGTTCGGGTCGATCGTCTTGCGGAGCTTGCCCAGGGAGCCAGCGAGGTTCGGCTTCTCGCCAGTCTTAGCGGAGCCCTGAGTCTGCTGCTGGGAGCCCTGGTTGCCCTCGGTCTGAGCAGAAGCAACGGAAACGCCGGAGATGGCAACGGTGGTAGCGGTAGCAACAGCCAGAGCTGCGTTACGGAACTTACGCATCTGAAATGCCTTTCTGTAAGTGTGAGTGGTTCGAAGTCAAGGACTTCACTTAAGCTTCTCTTGGCTCCTTGATCGCCACTAGCTCTTTCATAAGAGATTCCGGCTGTGAAGCTGTAGAAACGCTGGCAAGTCCTAACGGATAGCTACTTTAACAGGGGTTTTAATGTTCCGCTAAGCGAAGACGAGGTTTTCTCGGTGATATGGGTTACTCATGGTCGAGCGCTAGGGAATGCTTCCTGAATTCCACGTCATTTCCCCAGGTATACGCATAAAACTATGTCGATATGAACCTCTTGCACCCCTTTCGCCTCGGGGGTGAATTAAGGGGGTGTAAGAAGTCGCGCCTCCCGGAGATGCTCAGGAATTAGGGTAGGGCTTGACTATTCGGTGCATAGTCGCGCCTTAGTTTTTGTTCACCTGCACTTAAGCCCCGTTAACCTAAAACTGCCCGCAAGATCACCTGAAGGTCACTTCCTGTTCATCTGGCAATTGTAAATTTGCCTGCTATGCGTATGACAGTGTTTGGAACCGGATACCTTGGCGCAACCCACGCCGCCTGTATGGCCGAAATGGGCCACGACGTGCTCGGGGTCGATGTCGACCCGGAGAAAATCCAAGCTCTCTCCGCAGGGCGCGTCCCCTTCTTCGAGCCCGGCCTGCCGGAGATCCTCACTCGCAACATCGAAGCCGGCCGCCTGCGCTTCACTACCGACTACGCCGAAGCCGCCGAGTTCGCCGACGTTCACTTCATTGGCGTGGGCACCCCGCAGCGCAAGGGCTCCTATGCCGCGGACACCACCTATGTAAATGCCGTCATCGAAACGCTCGCCCCACTGGCCAGCGGCAACCACACCATCTTCGGCAAGTCCACCGTCCCGGTCGGCACTGCGCACGAGCTGCAGCAGAAGGCGGATGAGATCGTGGCGGCGTCCCCAAACAATGCCCGAATCACCATCGCGTGGAACCCCGAGTTCCTTCGCGAAGGCCACGCGGTGAAAGACACGCTGCACCCCGACCGCATCGTCCTGGGCCTGGGCGGCGATAGCTCCAACAGTGACGACCGCACTGAGCAGCAGCGGGTAGAGGACCTCGCCCGCGAAATCTACGCCCCCGCACTCGAGGAGGGGACGCCCTTCCTGGTGATGGACCTGCCGACCGCGGAGCTGGTCAAGGTCTCTGCGAACGCCTTCCTGGCCACCAAGATTTCCTTCATCAACGCGGTCTCGGAGCTATGCGAGATCGTCGGCGCGGACGTCACCGCACTCGCCGACGCGATTGGCATGGACGACCGCATCGGGCGCAAGTTCCTCGGCGCCGGCCTGGGCTTTGGTGGCGGTTGCCTGCCGAAGGATATTCGCGCGTTCATGGCGCGCGCAGGTGAGCTCGGCGCGGACCAGGCGCTGACGTTCCTTCGTGAGGTGGACGCCATCAACATGCGCCGCCGCGAGAAGACAGTAGAGCTGGCGCGGCAGACGCTGGGCGGCTCCCTGATCGGCCGGAACGTGACGGTCCTCGGCGCTGCCTTCAAGCCCAACAGCGACGACGTGCGCGATTCCCCGGCCTTGGCCGTGGCCGGTTCGCTGTCCCTGAGCGGTGCGAACGTCACCGTGTACGACCCGCAGGGCATGGACAACGCCGCGAAGATCTTCCCCACGCTGACCTACGCGCCGAACGTAGAGGAAGCGCTCGAAGGCGCGGAGATCGTGATCGTGGCAACCGAGTGGAAGCAGTTCCAGGAGCTCGACCCGGTAGCCGCCCGCAAGCTGGTGGCCGGGGACAACCCCACCGTGCTGGACGGCCGCAACTGCCTGCCGCGCAAGGAATGGGAGGCCGCGGGCTGGAACTTCCTGGCGCTGGGACGGGGCTAGTACACGGCTAGCTGGCTGCGCACAGCGCCACACCCGCTAGGCTATAGAGCGTGTTACTTTCAGACCGAGACATCCGCGCCGCCATCAACTCCGGCGAGCTGACGATCGACCCCCACGACGATCAGATGGTCCAGCCATCCAGCATCGACGTGCGCCTCGACGGCCTGTTCCGCGTGTTCAATAACTCCAAGTACACGCACATCGACCCGAAGCAGCCGCAAGAGGAACTCACCACCCTGGTGGAAGTCCCCGACGACGAGGCCTTCATCCTGCACCCCGGCGAGTTCGTCCTGGGCGCCACCCTGGAATGCTTCGGCATCCCCGCCCACCTGGCGGGTCGCCTAGAAGGCAAGTCCTCCCTGGGACGCCTGGGGTTGCTGACGCACTCCACGGCCGGGTTCATCGACCCGGGCTTCACCGGGCACATCACCCTGGAGCTTTCCAACACCGCTAACCTGCCCATCGCCCTCTACCCGGGCATGAAGATCGGCCAGCTGGCACTATTCACCATGACTAGCCCGGCGGAAGCCCCCTACGGCAGCGGCGCCCTGGGCTCCAAGTACCAGGGGCAGCGCGGCCCGACGCCCTCCAAGGCCTACCTGAACTTCCAGAACTAGCTGGGGCGCGACGTGGCGTCGCTAAGAAAAACAGCTACTGCCGGTAGCTAGCCAGGAAGTTCCCCAAGCGCTCGATCGCGGCACGCAGATCCCGCGCCCAGGGTAGCGTGACCACGCGGAAGTGGTCCGGGGTCGGCCAGTTAAAGCCCGTGCCCTGCACCAGGTGAATCTTCTCCGAGCGCAGAAGGTCGAACATGAACTTCTCGTCGTCGTGGATCTCGTGCACGTTCGGATCCAGGCGCGGGAAGGCATACAGCGCACCCATCGGCTTCACACAGCTCACGCCCGGGATCTCGTTCAGAGCCTCGTAGGCGGCGTTGCGCTGCTCCAGCAGGCGCCCACCCGGCAGCACCAAATCGTCGATGGACTGGCGGCCGGAAATAGCCACCTGGATCGCATGCTGCGCCGGCACATTCGGGCACAGGCGCGTGCCCGCCAGCACGTTAATACCCTCAATGAAGCCCTTTGCATGCCCCTTCGGGCCGGTAACCACCATCCAGCCGGAACGGTAACCCGCCACGCGGTACGCCTTCGACAGGCCGTTATAGGTGATGCACAGCAGGTCCGGGCACAGGGAAGCAATGTTGATGTGCTGGGCGCCGTCGTACAGGATCTTGTCGTAGATCTCGTCGGCCAGGATCAGCAGCGAGTGCTCGCGCGCCACGTCCACGATCTGCTGCAGGATCTCGCGGGAGTACACCGCGCCCGTCGGGTTATTCGGGTTAATGACCACGATGGCCTTCGTGCGCTCCGTGACCTTCGCCTTGATGTCCTCGATGGAGGGCATCCAGTCGTTCTCCTCGTCGCACAGGTAGTGCACGGGGCGGCCACCGGATAGCGACGTGGAGGCGGTCCACAGTGGGTAGTCCGGGGAGGGGATCAGCACCTCGTCACCGTCGTTGAGCAGCGCCTGCATCGTCATGGTGATCAGCTCGGATACACCGTTGCCCAGGTAGACATCCTCGACGTCGAACTGGGGGAAGCCGGGGATGACCTCGTAGCGGGAGACGATCGCGCGGCGGGCGCTGATGATGCCCTTCGACGTGGAGTAGCCCTGCGCCGTCGGCAGCGCGGTGATCATGTCCCGCATGATTACATCCGGCGCCTCGAAGCCGAACACCGCGGGGTTGCCCGTGTTGAGCTTCAGGATGCGGTGCCCGTCGGCCTCCATCCGCTCCGCCTCGGTGTTCACCGGGCCGCGAATTTCGTAGAGGACGTTTTGCAGCTTCGTCGATTGATCCAGCGTGCGCAGTTCGCTTGGGCGTTTGGGGGTACTCATTCTCCCCATTGTGCCATTGTGGCTGCTATTTTTATAGTTTTTTAACGACGCCCCCTCGCGGTTCGACCGGTCGAGGTGTGGCTGTCGGGTGGGCTAGTTGTTGCCCGGGGCGGGGTTGTCCTCGGGCTCCGTGGCGCCATTGCCAGCACCGTTGCCAGGGCCATTGCCGTTGCCGTTGTTGCCGGTGCCGGGGGAGGGGTTGCCGCCGGCATCTCCGCCGATGCCGCCGGGGCGAGGGGTGCCTCGGTTGGGCTGGCTAAGGCGGGGCTCGTTATCGCGTGGCGGGCGAGAGGGCTTCGTGCTGCTAGAGGGCTCGGATTCGGACTCGGATTCGGTGGAGGCTTCTTCCTCCGTCTGCACGGGCTCTTGGGGTGCGTAGTAGTTCTGGTTGCCGCCTCCGTAGCCGGGACCCGCATCCGGGGTTGGCGGCGTTTCGTCGTCATCGTACTTTCCGGTGGTGGTGGGCTTGGGGTACGAGGGATTCAGCTGCTCAGTGTTGCTAGAGCTTCCGGGGGCGCCGGTTTCCGTGGAGCGCATGGTGGTGAAGGCGCCGACGGCGACGATGATGGTGGCGATCAGACCCAGGGTGAGCACCCAGGCCCAGAAAGGCATGATCCCAAAGAACTTCCGGAGGCCGGACTTAGGCTCTTCATCTTCCTCTTGGCCGTCTTTCTCAACGTCGGCTGAATTATCGGCCGAGGTATCCGGGGTTGTCGGGGCTTCTGGGTTGGCAGCTGCGCCACCTGTAACGGCGCCACCAGCGTTCGTGTCGGCGCCGTTAAGGTCAGAATCGCTGACAGCCTTCATCACGGAGGTTTCTTCAGCGTCGCTGACAGACTTCCCCGAGTTGAGGGGGTTGTTCTTGTCGTTCGAATCAGCGTCAGTCATGGAAACCTACCTCTATCTGTGGGCGTGAGGCTTGTGCGAGCGGGCTCTTTCTATGAGATTTCATTCTAGAATATTGCGCGCCACGGGTACATTCCCAGCCCCGGGATTGACTCGCGGGCGAATGCAAAAGCGGCGGCAGATCCAGCGTTCGGCTGGACCCGCCGCCGCTATTTAGCGTGCGAGCTAGTCACTTTTACTGTGCGCCTGGTGCGCCAGGAGCACCCGGAGCGCCGGGGACGATGTTGGTCAGCTTGATCGGACCGCCATCGTTGGCCGGCTGTGCCGGTTGTGCTGGCTGAGCCGGAGCTTCTTCTGCCGGGGCCTCCTCGGCCTGCTCGGTGTCAGCCTGCGGCTCCTCGGCGGGAGCCTCTTCCTCAGCAGGTGCCTCGGCCGGAGTCTCAGCCTGCTGATCCTCTGCCGGAGCTGCAGGGGCAGCAGGAGCCGGTGTTCCCGGCGCTCCCGGAGTGGTAGCCGTCAGCTTGATCGGGCCACCGTCCTGTGCTGGCTGAGCCGCCGGAGCTGCCTGCTCTGCCGGTGCAGACGGAGCAGGAGCAGCTGGAGCAGCCTGCGGGGCCTCAGCTTCTGCGGACTCGGCCTCAGCCTCGGCCGGTGCGGCTTCCTGTGCCTCTGCCTTGTCCGAGTCGTCGGAGGCAGCGGCTGCAGCAGCGCCTGCGCCCGCTGCGGCGGCACCTGCACCAGCGGCGGCAGCCGGAGCTGCGGCCGGGGCTGCAGGAGCACCCGGGGCGCCCGGTGCGCCCGGAGCGGTGGCGTTCAGCTTGATCGGGCCACCATCCTGAGCCGGCTGTGCAGCCGGTGCCGCCGGAGCGTCCTGCTCAGCCTTCGGGGCCTCTGCAGCCTCGTTGGACTCAGCGGCAGGGGCTGCCGGTGCGGCCGGAGCACCCGGAGCTGCTGGGGCACCCGGAGCGGCCGGAGCACCAGGAGCTGCAGGTGCGCCGCCAGCCTTCGGTGCTTCCTGAGTGTCTTCAGACTTTGGTGCAGCAGGAGCACCCGGTGCGGCAGGTGCGCCCGGTGCACCCGGGGCGCCAGCGGAAGGTGCAGCCGGAGCACTCGGAGCGCCCGGAGCAGCAGGCGCAGCCGGGGCACTAGGTGCACTCGGGGCAGCCGGAGCACTCGGGGCAGCCGCAGCAGCACCCGCAGCGGCAGCGCCGCCAGCAGCAGCCGCGCCACCAGCGGCGGCAGCAGCTTCCTTCTTCTTCTTGGCTTCTTCAGCCTTGCGCTTCTTTTCCTCGGCAGCCTTCTTCTTGGCTTCTTCCTCGGCCTTGCGCTCGGCTTCCTCGCGGGCCAGCTTCTCCTCGTCTACCCAGCCGCGCTCAGGCGCAACCAGGAACTCCGGAGACTTCGGTGCCGGCAGCTCGCCGTCCACCAGGACGGACTCGCGGAACATCTGGGCGATATCCAGAACCTGGGTACGGTCTGCCTTGTTCTCGATCTCGGACTGACGGTTGTTCACACCGTCGGTCATCATCGTCTTACAGAACGGGCAGCCGATGGCGATGGCGTCTGAGCCGGTGGCCAGAGCCTCGTCCGTACGGTTCAGGTTGATGCGCTCGCCCAGGTGCTCTTCCATCCACATGCGAGCACCACCAGCACCACAGCAGAAGCCGGTATCGCGGTTGCGTTCCATCTCCACCAGGTTGGCGCCGGAAGCGCCGATCAGCTCACGCGGGGCCTCGAAAACCTTGTTGTGACGACCCAGGAAGCACGGATCGTGGTAGGTGACCTGACGGCCGTTCTGCGGTGCAGATACTGGCTCCAGGCGACCCTCGCGGATCAGCTTGTTCAGCAGCTGAGTGTGGTGGACGACCTGGTAGTTACCGCCCAGATCTGGGTACTCGTTGCGCAGGGTGTTGAAGCAGTGTGCACAGGTCACAACAATCTTGCGCTGCTTCGGCGGCACACCCTCGAAGGCGTTGTCCAGGATCTCGATATTCTGCTCTGCCAGCATCTGGAAGAGGAACTCGTTACCGGCGCGGCGGGCGGAATCGCCAGTGCAGCCCTCGCCCTCGCCCAGCACGGCGAACTTCACGCCGGCGGTGTACAGCAGGTCAGCGACAGCACGGGTGGTCTTCACAGCGTTGTCGTCGTACACGCCCGCACAGCCGACCCAGAACAGGTACTCGGTGTCGTCGAAGTTCTCGATGTCCTCGCCGAAGACTGGCACCTCGATGCCGTCTTCCTTGGCCTTCTGGATCCAATCGGAGCGCTTGTTGTTGTTTTGGCCCCACGGGTTGCCCTTGGTCTCCAGGTTCTTGAACAGGCCACCCAGCTCGGTCGGGAAGTCCGACTCAACCAGCACCTGGTAGCGGCGCATGTCGACAATGTGGTCGATGTGCTCGATGTCCACCGGGCACTGTTCCACACAAGCACCACAGTTGGTGCAGGACCACAGCACGTCGGGGTCGATAACACCCATCTCGCCCGCAGCAACCAACTGCAGCAACGGCATGTCCGCGTGGGCGTCAACAGATGGATCGTCCAGAACGGCAGTGTCGGTGGCGCCTTCGCCGGAGAACATGCCACCTGCGTGAGCCTCGTCCCTACGGGCGGCCTTCAGGTACGGTGCGGACTCGATGGCGTGGTCGCGCAGGTTGGTGATCAGCAGCTTCGGGCTCAGCGGCTTCGCGGTGTTCCAAGCAGGGCACTGCTCCTGGCAGCGGCCACACTCGGTACACGAGGTGAAGTCCATCCAGCCCTTCCAGGTGAAGTCGTCGATCTTGCCAACGCCGATCGAGTCTTCCTCCGGGTCTGCGTTTTCCATGGTCAGCATGCGGCCACCGGAGGTCAGCGGCTTCGCTGCGCCCAGTGCGTTGCGGCCGTCGGCGTTGCGCTTCAGGAAGATGTTGAAGAACGCCATGAAGCGGTGCCAGGCAACGCCCCACTTGATGTTCATGCCGACGATGAACAGCCAGATCATGCCGGACAGCAGCTTGATCAGCGCGAAGATGGAGACCAGCAGCGGGGATTCCGGCAGGATCTTGGCCAGCTGCATGGTGAAGAAGTCGGTGGCCGCATGGCCGCCCTCGTAGCTGGCGAAAGTGGCGATCTTGGATGCCTTCACGAACATCATGCCCAGGCCCTCGATCAGCACGACGGCCTCAACGAAGTAAGCCGCGCCGGAGTTGGAGCCGTAGAAGCGGGCCTTCTTGTCCTTGTCGCCGATCTTCTGGCGAATGATGATCAGCGTGATAATACCGATGACGGTGCCCAGGCCCAGCAGCTCGTCCACGAAGTGGTACACGGCCCAGTCACCGATGATGGGCCAGCCGCCTTCAGGGTTGAAGATCTGAATGTAGGCCTCGAACCACACCATGGCTCCCAGCAGGAAGCCGACCATGACGAGCCAGTGGGCGATTGCCACGCCCGGCTTCTTGGCCATCTTGGTGTGACCGATGATCTCCTTGATCAGGTTCATCAGTCGGCCGGCGGGGTTATCTGTCCTCTTCAGTGCCGGTTGGCCCAGTCGGATCGTGGTAAAGATCTGCGCCGCGCCGCGGATGAAGAACACCCAGGCGGGGAGGGATAGCAGTGCGCCAATTATGCCCAGTGGGACGGTTATGCCCCAGGGGATATCGGATGACGTCGCCTGCCCTGCTGCCAGCAGGTACATGTGAAGCTCCTCGCAAGTCCAGTTATGTATGAAGTAATTACTTACTGGGGCAGATTATCAGGGAGTGGGGCTTTATTTGAACTTTTCTAATTCCGGGCGGATCTGGCGCGAACCTGGGGTGGACCTAGCGTTGACCTGCCGAAATAGGCAACATTCGTGTTGCTTAAATGCGGCTGGCGATCCCGATCTGCTCGCGCCTCGCCGCCTTGCCCGTGCGGGTGTTGCCGAGGTGGTACATGTGTTGCTCGCCACGCGCGACGTTGATGGTAGCGGTGAGTCCTTGTTCCTTTATTGTTGACGCCCACTCCTCCATGTCCGGCAGTGAAATATCGCGGTCGCCGCAGTAGAGCGCGATTTCGGAACCTCCGAAAGCTGCCCGGAGCTGGTTGGCGGTGAGGTGCAGCGGGCTCACCCGCGGATCCTCCGTGGGGATCTCGCCCGCCCACAGCGCGCCCTGGCGGCGCAGCTGCACGGGGTTGAGGATTGCATCTTTCGGCTCAAACTCGGGGATGCGCGGGTTGGCGAGGTCCATGTCCAGCCACGGGGCATTCAAGATGAGGCGCGCCGGTGGCTCTAGTTGTTGGGTGTGCTCGGGGGTAGTAGCGAGGGCGGACAATGCCAGCCCGCCGCCCGCTGAATCCCCAATAATGGTGATGTTTTTGGCACCATGTTCCGTCACCAGTTGCTCGTAGCAGCGGCGGATTAGCGGCAGTGCCTCCGCGTGGTTGTGTTTGGGCAGTAGTCCGTAGAGGGGGATGTCCACCCGCACGCCCGCGTCCGCCAGCTGGGCGACGAAGTCCCAGTTGCGTTGCTTGATCGGGTTCACGAACCCGCCGGGCAGTACGTACAGCACGGACTTTGTTGCCGCCTGCGCGGGGGAGAGCTCCTTAATCGCTGTGGTGTGTGGATCGTAATCTCCCGTGGCGCCCGTGCCCCCAAACTCCATGGGTGCCACCGAGTAGACCGTGAACTCGCCGGAATCGCCCTCTGTGCGTTCGGTGACGGCAAAGTGTTGGCGCAGGGAATGCGGCGGTTCGGCTGGGGCGGGAGGGGTGGAGGAGGTGGCGTCATTACCCGTTCCGGAAGAACGGCCAACCAGGCGTTTGAGGAAAGACATGGGCACGATTCTAGCTTTTTTTAAAAAAGTTGAGCCGAGTGGGAACAACTTTGAACAGGGATGAGTTGTAAAGGGTGTGAGCAAGTTGAGCGAGACAAGCTCAAGTCAGCTTGACTAGACGCGAAAAAAGCGGATACTGGTTGGCAGAGACGGGCGAAGTTGAGTCCGCTCGACTAAGGCTCGATAGATTTTATTCGCCCCAGAAACATTAGGAGGAACTGATATGGGACGCGCAGTAGGAATTGACTTGGGCACCACCAACTCTGTGGTGTCTGTACTGGAAGGCGGCGAGGCAAAGGTCATCGCCAACTCCGAGGGATCCCGTACCACCCCGTCCATCGTGGCTTTCGCCAAGAACGGCGAGGTGCTGGTTGGCCAGTCCGCTAAGAACCAGGCGGTAGCCAACGTGGATCGCACCATCCGCTCCGTTAAGCGCCACATGGGCACGGACTGGAAGGTTTCCATCGACGATAAGGAGTACACCGCTCCGGAAATCTCTGCCCGCACCCTGCAGAAGCTGAAGAGGGACGCGGAAAGCTACCTGGGTGAGGACGTAACCGACGCAGTCATTACCGTCCCCGCCTACTTCAACGACGCACAGCGCCAGGCAACCAAGGATGCCGGCCAGATCGCCGGCCTGAACGTCCTGCGCATCGTCAACGAGCCGACCGCAGCTGCCCTGGCCTACGGCCTGGAAAAGGGCGACAAGGAACAGACCATCCTGGTATTCGACCTCGGTGGCGGTACCTTCGACGTCTCCCTGCTGGAGATCGGCGACGGCGTGGTTGAAGTCCGTGCAACCGCCGGCGACAACGAGCTGGGCGGCGACGACTGGGATCAGCGCATCGTCGACTGGCTGGCCGACAAGTTCAAGGCAAGCCACGGCGTGGACCTGACCAAGGACAAGATGGCCCTGCAGCGCCTGCGCGAGGCAGCGGAGAAGGCCAAGATCGAGCTGTCCAGCTCCCAGCAGGCCTCTATCAACCTGCCGTACATCACGGTGGACGAGGACAAGAACCCGCTGTTCCTGGACGAGACCCTGACCCGCACCGAGTTCCAGAAGATCACCCGGGATCTGCTGGACCGCACCAAGACCCCGTTCCAGGCAGTGCTGAAGGACGCGGAAATCAGCGTGGACGAGATCGACCACGTCGTGCTGGTCGGTGGCTCCACCCGCATGGTTGCTGTCTCCGAGCTGGTCACCGAGCTGACCAACGGCAAGGAGCCCAACAAGGGCGTAAACCCGGACGAGGTTGTGGCCGTGGGCGCTGCCCTGCAGGCCGGTGTGCTGCGCGGCGAGGTTAAGGACGTGCTGCTGCTGGACGTCACCCCGCTGTCCCTGGGCATCGAGACCAAGGGTGGCGTGATGACCAAGCTGATCGAGCGCAACACCACCATCCCGACCAAGCGTTCCGAGACCTTCACCACCGCTGAGGACAGCCAGCCCAGCGTGCAGATCCAGGTCTTCCAGGGCGAGCGCGAGATGGCTGCGCACAACAAGCTGCTCGGCTCCTTCGAGCTGGCGGGCATCGCTCCGGCACCGCGCGGCGTTCCGCAGATCGAGGTCACCTTCGATATTGACGCCAACGGCATCGTCTCAGTCTCCGCAAAGGACAAGGCGACCGGCAAGGAGAACACGATCAAGATCCAGGAAGGCTCCGGCCTGTCCCAGGAGGAGATCGACCGTATGGTCAAGGACGCCGAGACCCACGCAGAGGAGGACAAGAAGCGCCGCGAGGAGCAGGAAGTCCGCAACTCCGCAGAGTCCATGGCATACCAGACCCGCAAGTTCGTCGAGGACAACAAGGAGAAGGTCAACGAGGACACCCAGAACAAGGTCGAGGAAGCAGCCAAGGCTGTTGACGAGGCCCTGAAGGGTGACGACATCGAGGCCATCAAGGATGCAGTGGAGAAGCTGAACGCCGAGTCTCAGGAGATGGGCAAGGCCATCTACGAGGCCGAGGCAGCCGCCGGTGCTGAAGGTGCTGGTGCTGGTGCAGACGCAGGCTCCGCCGCAAACGATGACCCGAACGTTGTGGACGCCGAGGTTGTCGACGAGGACACTTCCGCAGAGGATGATAAGAAGTAATGGCTGAAGATCTGAATCAGGATCCGGGCGCCCCGGAGAACACTGACCCGGAGGCAACCTCGGCCGAAAGTGCTGAAGCTGCCGCCGCGGAAGCTGCGGAGGCGCAGGGTGTCGACGAGGGTCTGGCTGATGGTGCTGAGGCTGAAGGTGTTGCTGAGGCTGCTGCGGCTGATGCTGAGGGCGTCAATCCCGAAGACAGCAACAGCATCGAAGCCGAGCTGGCCGAACGCACCGAGGACCTGCAGCGCGTGACGGCGGAGTACACCAACTACCGCCGTCGCGTGGAGCGTGACCGCGCGAGCGTGATCACCGGCGCGAAGGCCGAGGTGGCTGCCGAGCTGCTGCCGATCCTGGATGACCTGGAGATGGCAGAACAGCACGGCGACCTGACCGGGCCGCTGAAGTCCATGTCGGACAAGCTGCAGTCTGTGATGGCATCTATGAAGGTGGAGAAGTTCGGCGAGGAAGGCGACGAGTTCGACCCGAACTGCCACGAGGCCGTGCAGGACACGAGCAGTGACGACGACAAGGTGCTGGCCACCATCCTCCGCCGCGGCTACCGCCTGGGCGACCGGGTGCTGCGCAACGCGATGGTCATCATTGGCGATCCGCAGTAGTTAGATCCAGAGAGCTCCATGGCTTTTGCTGTGGGGCTCTCTTTTTCGTGTGGTGGGGTGTATTTGTGGGAGGTATCTGTGAAGGGGCAGGTAGGAACTAAAAACTAGAACACGTGTTCGATTAATTGAGTTTTTCTTGGAGGGGTTGTCCGGGGTGTTTTCTATGCTGATCGCGTACGGAAAACCACGGGACACGAGCTACGGAATTCGAGCTACGGCACAAGAGCCACGACATACTGGGGACTTCCATCATTGAAGGGGAATGATGTTTGACCAGCCCGCACCACCCGACAGACCACCGCAAGACCCACCGCATAACCAACCACAAGGGCCGTTCTGGAAAGTTACCGACCCAACCGACCCGATGAGCGCAGCGATCTGCGACATCAACCGCAACCACGCGCGCCTCGCCTTGGCGTGCACACCGCACGACGACGAATGCATCACCGACGTGACCACCCGCCTGGGCGCGCGCCTGGGCCTCCCGGAGTTCCGAGTGATCCAGCTCGTCGATGTAGGAACCACCTTCCGCCGCTTCCCGTCGCTGGTGGAGCTGGCGGAAACTGGGGCTTACTCTATCGAGCTCTGGCGGATCGTCGCTCATGGCCTTGTTGCTGTTAGTGACGCCCACATCTCCGCCGTAGAAGCCGATGTCTACACTGCACTCTCGCCCACTCGGCCTAACCAGGCGATGCTGGGGCAGAGCACGATCCGCCAACGCCTGAAGAAGATCGTCATGGATCACGAGCCCTTGGCCTGCCCGATCGATCCTGCTGAACTGACCTCGCCCGCGGGCGACGGCACGGAAGTCGCAGCCGGTGCAGACGGCGAAGGTGGCGCAGACGGCACGGTTTCGGATGTAGAGGGCGTCAGTACCGAAGACCTGGCCGTCCTCGGCGCCGCAACGCGGCTAGCTATCGACGACCGGTCGGCCGACTACACCGAGTTCTACCTGACCCTGCCGAAGCTGGAGGCGCTGGAGCTGATCCAGGCGCTCGACAGCGTGAGGAATGAGCAGAATTGTTCCAGGATACGGGCGCTTTTGAGCCTGGTGCGGGGGAGTGCGACCGCAGAGGTGAACCTCAACCTGTACCGCCAGGTGGACGCTCCGGAGGCGCAGATCTGGGCCGCCGGCAGTTGGCTTAACCCGCTGGCCACGAAGGAGTGGATGGAGCGGGTAACCCACCTGCAGGCTCCGGGGAAGGCCGCCACCGCCGGCTATACCCCGACGCCTCTCATTCGCGCGAGCGTGGAAGGCCGGGACGGGACCTGCCGCTTCCCGGGCTGCGACACCCCAGCGCACAAATGCCAGCTGGACCACGTCAAACGCTTCGTGCATGGCAGCAAGGACGGCGGCTCGGACGGCGGACCGACGGACACCTCAAACCTCCACTGCCTCTGCGCCAAACACCACAACGCGAAAACGACGGGAGCCTGGGACGTGACAATCAACCCCGACGGGGAGGAAACCTGGACAAGCTTCGGAGATGGCCACACGGTGATCACCACGCCAAACGGCCCGCTGGGAAGAATCACCTTCCGGCACCGAGCAGTGAAGCGAGCGCGGAAGGTGGTGGAGCACAACCAGCGGAAGCAGAAGCGCAACCTGGAAGACGAGCCGCCGTTCTAGCGACGACGCACTAGCGCCGCCGTTCTAGTGCTTGCCCTGGTTGATCCTCTCCATGAGGTACGCCGGGGGCTGGATGTCGATTTCCGCCCTGCCGTCACCTTTCGCCTTGATGTCGGTGAACGTGGTGATCTCAGCCATGTGCGAAAACATCAGGCGTGGGCTCAGCGCGCCCGCCTGCCGCGAGAACTCCTGGGCGGTCACGGCCGCCATCATCTTGATGGAGCCCAGCATGTCGGTGCCTTCGCCCATCTCTCGAACCAGGGTGATGTGGCGATGCGGCGTGGAAAAAACAAGTCCTTCGCTGGGGTCGATCTGCGGCAGGCAGCGTTCGAGGATCTCGTTCATGAGCAGCGGCACCGACCCCGCGTAGTAAGAGCCGCTTTCGATAGCCCAGAAGCGCTCGTTGGGGCGGTCTTCGCTCGCCTGAACGGGCTGCGCCTCCAGGCCGGAATCGATCAGCTCCTGCCACAGGTTGCGGTAGCCAATCCGGAACAAGTCCTCAACCGGGCCGCGATTGTTCAGCGAACCCGGGCTCAGCGACATAACGGAGTTTGGTGTATCCAGAACCAGGTTGATGCACAGGTCATCCGAATAGGGTCGAATTGGCGAATCCGGGTTGAACTCTAGCGCATCCGCCCGCGACTGCTCCGGCAGAAGATCGATCGCCATTAGGCGTGCCCGCAAACGGGAGTAGAACTCCGCATCCGGAAGTGAAAGCAAATCCTGCTCCGAGCTGGCAGCCGGCCCGAGAAGACTATTGACGAAATGCTCTACCAGCACAGGCATATCCCGACCGAAATCCTCGGCATTGGCGCACTGCTTAGTGATGTTCTCGAGCCCCAGTTGCGAACCCTCGCCATAGTCCGGCGCGGGGAGCCGCCCGCCATAGGGGCCGGGCGTGGGGCCCGGGTAGCTCAGCGGCTTCTGAATGTGTTCGGGCTTGCTGTAGTACACGACCTCGGGCGTGGGGGTGGCGCCGTAGCCCAATTCGTTGAGCGCTTGCACGATCTGCCGAATCAGCGCCGTGGATTGGTGCAGATCCAGGCGGGGCAGCGGCACCGGTGGGTCCTGCGGGCCGGGCTCTGCAAGCGGTGCGCTGGGGCTTGCTGGCGAATTGGGTGCAGGCGAGGTGCTGTGCGAGGTGTCGTGTGATGCGTCGTGCGAGCCGAAGAGTCGGCCAAACCAATTACGCTTCTTAGGTGCCATGACCCCCACCCTAGCTAGTTTCGGGCTGGCAAGTCTCCAGCAATGCACGCTGCAAGACCCGAAGTGAAGCGGGGAGGGAATAAATACGTGGGGGCGTCGTTAAAGAAGATTAGATAACGAAAGTTCAGCGCGGTAGACTCAAGGTTGATTATTGATACCCCGCGTGAATAGCGCAGTAACTAAGCGCAGTAAACACAGCGCAATAAGGAAGGAGCGACACATGGCGCACAGTGAATGGGCCGATAAGGATTATTACAAAGACCTCGGCGTGTCCTCCACCGCATCGGCAGAGGAGATCAAGAAAGCTTATCGCAAGATCGCCCGCGAGAATCACCCGGACGCGAACCCGGGAGACACAGCGGCGGAGGAGCGGTTCAAGAAGGCTTCCGAAGCGTACAGCGTGGTGGGGGACAAGGAAAAGCGCGCGGAGTACGACGAGCTGAAGCAGATGCTCGCTAGCGGGGCTTACTCGAGCTTCGGCGGCTCGGGCTTTGGCGGTGCAGGTGGTACTGGCTTTGGTGGTGCCGGCGGCACAGGCTTTAGCGGTGGCGGCTTTAATGTCTCTGATCTCTTTGGCAATGACGCCACCAGTGGCGGATTCGGGGACGTCTTCAGCGGACTCTTCGGCGACGATCCGACCGCTGGCGCCTCCCGTGGCCGCTTCGGAGGCCGGGGTGGACGGGCTGGACGCCGCACCCAGCGCAGCCGCGGGGCGGACGTGGAGACGGAGCTGACCCTCGAATTCCGCGAAGCCACCAAGGGTGTGACCGTGCCGATCCGCCTGACCAAGCCCGAGCCGTGCGAAAGCTGCCACGGCTCCGGGGCTAAGGCGGGCACCTCCCCGCAGAACTGCGGCACCTGCAGCGGCAGCGGCATGGTCAGCGAGAACAGGGGAACCTTTGGGTTCTCTCGCCCGTGCGCGGATTGTTCCGGCACTGGTTCGGTGATTAAGGACAAGTGCCCGGATTGTTCCGGCACGGGGCGGACTACTCAGTCCCGCACGATTACCGTGCGCGTGCCTGCGGGCGTGGTCGACGGGCAGAAGGTGCGCCTGGCCGGGCAGGGTTCGGCGGGGCAGCGCGGTAAGCCGGCTGGCGACCTGTTCGTGACGGTGCACGTGAAGCCCGACAAGGTGTTCAGCCGCGACGGCGACGACCTGAAGCTGACCGTGCCGGTGAGCTACCCCGAGCTGGTGCTTGGCGGTGCGGTGACGGTGCCGACCCTGGCCTCCAAGGTGCGGGTGCGAATCCCCGCCGGTACGCAGGATGGCACCACGCTGCGCGTGCGTGGTCACGGTGTGAACAAGCGCAATGGCGCTAGCGGCGACCTGCTGGTGACCGTGAAGGTGGCCGTACCGAAGAACCTGGACGAGGGTGCGATGAGCGCGCTGCGCAAGTACTCGGAGGAGGAGAAGCGCTCCGGATTCGACCCCCGCGAAGGGTGGGAGGGTAACTGATGAGTAACGGCAAGAACGGCGGCGAGCGCGAGGTTTTCGTGATCTCCGTCGCCGCGCGGATCACCGGAATGCACGCCCAGACGCTGCGGACGTACGACCGGATGGGTTTGGTGACGCCCCAACGTACCAGTGGCGGCGGCCGTCGCTACTCGCGCGAGGACATTGAGCAGCTGCAGGAGATCCAGCGCCTCTCCCACGAGGAGGGCGTGAACCTGGCAGGCATCAAGACGATCATCGCCCAGCAGAACCGGCTGGACGAGCTGGAAGAAGAAAACGCGGCACTGCGCCGCCGCCTGGCGGAGATGCAGGCTCGCGTGGAGCGGGGCGAGGGCGCAGGCGCGGGCGGGCGCTCCCGCGGTGAGATTGTGCACGTCCCGCGCTCTACCTCTGTGGTCCTGTGGGACCGGCAGAAGCGGCGGTAGCTTGTGCTAGCTGCAGCGGCGGTAACTAGAGGCTGATCTGCCCGGTGACGATCAGGTACAAAGCACCGATGGCGGAGGCGACGACGAGGGCGCTGATGATCCACTCGAAGGTGTTGAATACGCGCCCACCGGCCTTGATGCGGGTGGCGACGTAGACCACCAGGCCGGGCACGATCAGCAGCGTGCCGAGCAGGACGAACTGCAGCTCGGCGGCGTACAGCAGCCAGAGGGAGTAGCCGAAAGCCACGGCACTGATGAGCAGGTGCCCGCGGTTGGTCTTCTTGCTGACCTCCGGGCCGGAAATGTCGAACTTTGAGCCGGCGTCCGGGTGCTTGAATCCGTGGCCACGGGTGGCCAGGAACAGCAGGTACAGGCTGGAGAACACGTAAGGCACCAGGTACAGGGACGTGGCCAGCTGCACCATCGTGGTGTAGGTGGATTCGTTCAGGTAGAAGACGATGATGAACGCCTGGATAACCACGGCGGAGAGGAACTGCGAGACGTACGGGGCGCCCATGTCGTTGGTGCGTCCCACTGCCTTCGGCAGCAGCCCGTCCTGAGCCATCAGGGTGATCGGCTCGGCACACAGCATCTGCCAGGAGACGTAGGCGCCCAGCACGGAGATGCACAGGCCGACGGAGATCAGGCCAGCGCCCCACGGGCCGACGACGTGCTCCAGGACGGTGCCCATGGAGTTATCGCCCATCGCGGCGAGCTCCTCGCGGGAGACCACGCCGAAGGACAGGAAGCTCACGGCGGTGAGCAGGAAGAACACGGAGACGAACCCCAGGAAGGTGGCCAGGGAGACGTCCTTGCGGCGGCGTGCGCGCTTCGAGTAGGTGGAGGCGCCCTCCACGCCGATGAAGGCCCACACGGTGAACAGCATCATGCCCTTGACCTGGTCGCCGAGGGAAAGCGCCTGATCCTGGTTCTCGCCGAAGGTGGCGGCGCGGCCCCAGAAGTCGGAGGTGAAGACGTCCGTGTTGAAGCCGACGAAGGCCACCAGCACCAGGAACGCCAGGATCGGCAGGATCTTCGCCACTGTGGTGATGACGTTCATGATCGCCGCTTGGCGCACGCCGCGGGAAAGCACCAGGAAGATTCCCCAGGTAAGCGCCGATACACAGATCGACTGCACCAGAGGATGATCTCTGCCGAAAATGGGGAAGAAGAAGCCCAGGGAGCTGAAGAACAGCGTTGCGTAGCCCACCTGGGCGATGATGGTGCCCAGCCAGTAGCCCCACGCGGAGGCGAAGCCCACAAAGTCGCCCAGGCCGGCGCGCACGTAGGAGTACACGCCGGAATCCAGGTGCGGCTTGCGTAGCGCCAGGGCCTGGAAGACGTAGGCGATGCACAGCATGCCCACGCCGGTGATGCCCCAGCCGATCAGTGCAGCACCCGGCGAGGCGACAGACGCGATGTTCTGCGGCAGCGCGAAAATTCCGGCGCCGACGGTGGAGCCGATGATCAGGCTGACGAGCGTGCCCATGTGGACGGTGCGTGGGTCGTCCTTGACCAGCACTTCAGCAGTGGAGGCCTGCGGGTGATAAACCTTGGCAGCCCCCTGAGTAGATGGGGTACCCCCATTATTAGAGATATTCACGGTTAGTACCGTACAACGTGCTCGTTGGTTAGGCCAACCTGCTGCGGTTTTGTGGCGTTAGCTCTCGCTAGTTGTTCTCGGCTGTGCTCGGCTCCCAACCCAGTGCAGGCGCGACGTGGGTGGCGAAGTTCTTCAGTAGGTGAATATTGGCCTCTACGCCCAGCTGATTCGGGATAGTGAGCATTAACGTGTCGGCCTCGGCCACTGCGGCGTCATTAAGAAGATCCTCGATGAGCTGGTCGGGTTCACCAATATAGGTTCGGCCGAAGGTGGAGCGGTAGCCATCGATCACGCCGAAGTGGTCGCGAGTCATGCCATGGGTGCCGACGATCGCCCGGTCCTCGGCGCTGGTGATGGGGAAGATGCTGCGGGATACGGAGGTGCGCGGGGTCCAGCCGTGTCCGCTGCTGGCGAAGGACTCCTTGAAGACTTGGAGCTGCTGTGCCTGCAGGTCGCCGAAGCTGTCGCCGTTGCTCTCGGTGAGGAGGGTGGAGCTCATGAGGTTGACGCCCACCTGCCCCGCCCACTTGGCCGTTTCGCGCGTGCCCGCGCCCCACCAGACGCGGCGGTCCAGGTTGGGGGAGTGCGGGAGTACGGGGATGGAGGCCCCGGGCTGGTACATGTGCGGGTATTGCTTCTCTGCCGAGGGGGCGGTGGCCATGCCTACCCCGCGGATGGCGGCAAGGTAGCGCAGGAAGTGCTCGCGGGCGATGTCGGCGCCCCGGGGGTCGGTGGAGCCGGTGTGGCCGAAGGCTTCCCAGCCGCGTTCGACGGCCTCGGGGGCTCCGCGGGAAACGCCGAGGGCGATGCGGCCGTCGGCGATGAGGTCCAGCGCAGCGGACTCTTCGGCGAGGTGAAGAGGGTTTTCGTAGCGCATGTCGATCACGCCGGTGCCGACCTCAATGTTCTTAGTGCGGGCGGCGATTGCGGAAAGCAGGGGCATGGGGGGCGGCCTGCTGGGGCGCGAAGTGATGGACGCGGAAGTAGGCGCCGTTCACGCCCAGGCGGTCGGCCTCTACTGCGAGCTCGATCGACTGGTGCAGCATGTCGCGCGCGCTGAGCATGTGCGGATGCGTGGGCTGGGGGTTGAGGGAATAGTGGCCGAAGCTGAGGAATCCGAAGGCTTTCATGGTGCTAATGTACGTCAAGATAGTTGATGTATCAACTAGTTGGGGG